>NZ_JBITIP010000014.1:0-250138 GCF_044459125.1 Nonomuraea sp. NPDC050383 | reverse complement strand
CCCGCTACGACAAGCTCGCCGTTCACTACCAGGCAAGTGTCACCATCGTCTGCCTGTTGCTATGGCTCACATGAGATCCACAAAACAGGCCCTAGCGCTGATCTCCTTGCGTTCAGATGATCAAGAGTCGTCGGCGGAGTAGGTCGAGGTTGGCTCGGCCGTACATGCTTCTCTTGATCATTTTCAGTCGGTTCACGGTCCCCTCAGTAGGACCGTTGCTCCAGGGCAGGGTAAGTCCGGCAGTGACAGCATCCTGGTCGCGGATGAGGCTAGTCGTGAAGCGGTGGAGCGCGGGCAGGTCATCGGCCCGGACAGCCTCGATCCAGGTCGGTAGCCTGGCTCCGTCTAGGTTCTGGATCATGTTGGCGAAGCTGCCGACGTGATGACGTGTGGCCTCCAGTTCGGGGCAGCGCGCGAGGATGTTCTTGAGCTGCACGGTGGCGCCCGCGCTCAGGTGGTCGGGGTCGGACATGATCCAGCCGGCGACTATGCGCGGTTTCGGGGGTGTCGGCGCGGTCGGGGGTGGGTCCGTCCGTTCACGCAGCTGGGCGACGTAGCGTTCGACGGTGCGCAGGCTGCCGCGCCAGCCCAGGAGCTGGATCTCGCGATGCAGTGCCGTGGCGTTGCAGAGCCCGTCAGCGAAGCGCTGGTGCAGGTGGTCCATGAACCGGTCCAGACGGCTCGCACGATTGTTGGCCCTGCCCAGGTACTGCTCCAGGGGCGTGCCGGCGAAGCGGTAAACGGTGCGCTCGCTGATCCCGAGCTCGCGGGCGGCCTCGGCGCGGGACCGGCCTGCGGCCAGCAGTTCGTGGATCGCGACGTGGCGTTGCCGATGCCGCCGGGCCAGCGGGTACTCGATCGGCGGATCCGGTTGCGGTGGCGGGCCGATCTGGCTGTGCTGTTCATCGGCTACGTGGTTGTCCTCAAGGGGCGGCTCGGGCAGGCAGGCGGCGTGTGCGGAGACCGTCTTGTCCACTGCCGCGCCCAGGTTCGCCCACAGATGCCAGCGGTCGGCCACCTCGATGGCATCCGGTGCGCCGCGACGGACTCCGTCGGCGTAGGACCCTGCGCGGTCCCGGCAGATCACCGCGATGCCGGGACGCTCGGCCAACCATGCGGCCAGTGTGTCGGCGTCGCGGCCGGGGAAGATGTCGATCGGCCGGCGGGTCTGCATATCGATGATCACAGTTCCGTACACGGCGCCCTTGCGCAGTGCGAAATCGTCGACCCCGATCACCGTCGCCGCCGCCGCGGGCGGCTCGGGCAGCGCACGGACCAGCCGGATCAGGGTGTCTCGACAGGCTGGCATGCCCAGCTTGGCGGCCATACGAGATCCGGCGCGGCCAGCCAGCGCCAATCCGATTGCGGCCAAGCGGTCGGTCAGCCCGGCCGTGCGCCGCGCGAACGGCGCGGTCAGGCCGGGGATCTGCTCAGCGAACGTCACCGCACCGCATCCAGGATCATCGCAGCGGAACCGTCGGACGCCGACGTCGATTCGCACCGGGCGACCGGAAAGCGGCAGGTCGGTCAGCCTCCGGCGATAGCCCCCGTGCGTCCTGGCCGACACCGTGCCGCACCTCGGGCACGCAGCCGTGCGCATGGTCGAGCTGACCGTGAACACGACCGCGCCTTCCTCGACCTGCGCTGACTCCACGCGGGCTAATGCAAGGTGTGGCAGCAGTAACTCAATCCCATGATCGATGCACGCGAACCAGCATCACCAACCCGCACACCTCGACGCAGGAACAATACGCACCTGGTCTACACAAAAACAAGATCAGCGCCAGAGCCCAACTTCGATGACACGAGGACTGGTATGTCGACACCCATCGAAGTGACAGTGCCCAGGTCAGGAGGAGACCTCACTGTCATCTTCGCTGCGTCCAGACAGTTGGCCGGCGTCCTCTACGCATGGCGTTGGTGGTTGAGCCACAGCAGGACGAGTCCTTCGCCTCGCGGGTTGATCGGATGGCGGTAGGGAACGGATGCCCGCCGTGGACGATCGTCGAGTGGCTGGGGCTGGATGTGCGGGCCACGTCCGGCGATGTCCGCTCGCTGGCGTACGGCATCGTTGCGGCCCCGGAGATGTGTCAGGTGATCAGGGCTGCCGCCGGGGTAGGCGCCTGGATGCGATCCCTAGAATGATCATTCCTGCATGACCTCGATATGGAGTCCGAGCTGGCTTCCACAGGGACAACGGTGTGACTGTTCTCGGGCGGATGATTCTGCGGAAAGGTGGATCAGGGGGTGTTCGATGAGATCGTCGCTCACTACGACGACCTGATCGCCGAGATCGGGGACACCATCGCCTACACGGTGACGATCCCTGATTCCGGCATCCTTACCCTCGAAGAGGCCATGCACCGCATGGGGTTCGACCCGGCCGCACTGCAGGCCCCTGGACAACTGCACTCCGTCGGCAGCCTCTCCCTCTACCAGGTCGGCGCTGGCATCGCCACCCTGGATTGGATCAATCCGGCGGAGGAGCGCCGACAGGTGACCGATCGACTGGCGGGCGTAGGACACCGGCACTGGCAGGTGTCCTACGACATGGCGTGCAACACTGTGATGTATGTCCGTTACGGGGCCGACGAGGGCTGGGTCGAACACCCCGAGCCGGCCCGCCTTCCCTTCACCCACTGGACGGAGTACCTGGGTCCGCTGATCGGCTACGCCGGCTTCTTGGCAAGCGGCTACGACAGCGAGGAGGCGGAGGCCGAGGTGGACATGACCGCGGCCTGCCTGACCGTGGTCGAGCTGGAAAGCGGCGTCCGGCTGGATCGGGAGTTGATGGACGGTCCGCGCACGGTGCTGCCACTCCCTGAACCGGACTTCGCCCAGTTCTAGGCTCCGCTGTCATGTTCAGTGACGCCAGACAGTTGTTGTCTGAGGCGCTGTAGCGTTATGGCCGCTTGGCGGGCTCGATTGTGCTGGGATGGCAGAGTGAGTGAGCGGCAGCCGGGTCCTCCACCACCTCAAGATCCGACACGTCGACCCGGCACTGCTCAAAGTGCTCGCTCTCGGGAACCCGGCGCGCCCCGCCACCTGCACCCGGCCGAAACCGTCGAAGACCTGGGCCTGCCCGAGGTGGCGCTGCTTTGGGCCGGCGAAGGCTTACGTCCCTGGGAGACCGCCTTACCCAGCCTGCCGCTGCTCAGGTGAGCGCACCTCGGCGCACGAACCGATGGCCTGGCCAGAACTCCTGAACGAAGGCGAGCACGGCCACACCACGACACCCGAGCTCGGATCGGCCGGAAGTGTCAGTACATGATCATACTCTTGCCGACCATGACCACTACTCGCGCCGTCTCGTTCGACCTCTGGGTTTCCTATGGGCAGGCATATCTCGTTGATGACACCGACGGCAACCCGGGCTACGCCACCTTTGCCGATGATCATCCCGATCGTCCCGTCGGAATCATCCGTGTGGAGGACGGCGCCGCTCTCTTGCTCACGGGTACGCACACGGGCACCCTCGGCATTTCGGCGACCGTGGCTGACCACGACCCGGGAGCGAACACCAACGAGTATGAGGACATTGTGGAGATCAGCTTCCGGTCCGAGGCCGGGCGGCTCTCGCTGTGCGAGTGGGGAGGCGAACGCGCCCACGAGCTGCCCGAGTTGCCTTCGGGGCCGGGGTGGTATCGGCTGCGCTATCACGCGGTGAACATGGACGAGGAGTCGGAAGCGGAAGATCGCTATCTGCTCCAGATCTGGCCACAGCCTGAATCCATCCCACGAATGGTCAAATGCACAAGCGCGGCACTCGCCTATTGGTGCAGTGCGGGCTGACGTCCCGGCTTCGGTAGTTTCTGACCATGGCCGATGCCGACTTCACCCCCCTTCGCGTCACCTACCGGGCGCCCAAGCTCGGCCGCACTCAGATTCGGGACTGGGCGAGAGCGAACGGCTACCTGGTCGGTGAGCGTGGCCGGATGGCTCCAGAAATCACCGAGGCCTTCTTCGCCGCCCACCCCGAGATTCTCGAGCAGGCGAGCACGTTCGAGATGGTCCGCGCCACCGCGAGAACCCCCGGCGCGTCGCCGGAGGATTACGAGTGGCAGGAGAACAGCCCACTCGGGGACATCTACACGATCGTCTTCGTTCGTGGGCTCGACGAGCACGAGACGCTGCGCCGGCTCGGGGCCGCGGACGAGGACATCCGGCTCATCATGGACGAGGACCACTCCCAGCCGGAAGGGCCGGAGATCATCACCGTGAGGCGAATCGGGGACTGGACAGTCGCGATCGAGGACCGCGGCTGGCGCGGCCTGCAACGGGAGGGTTTGGGCGTCCTGTCGCGCGACGGCGGAGAGGCCGTGGCGGTGCACCGGCATGACTACGCCCAGCACCACGTCGCCTACGCCGTCGACGGCCAGATCATCACCGACATCAACCCGGGGTTTCCCATCGACAGGCAAGGCGCGGATCCCGACTGGCTCAATCGTCACCTCCGTGAGCTGGGCATCGATCCGGCCGCCGACGACAGCATCGACAACCCCATCCCGGCGGCCCTGGCACTCGCCGGCCGCATCACAGAGGTCACGATCACTCCACAGCACCTTCGCCGCCCCGTCCTGGGTGCGGCAGTGCCCGATGCCTGATTTTGATCCAGGTGGGGATCAGATCGCGCACTGGACACCCGGCGTTCCAGGTTCCGGTGCATGGCCGCCACCGGACGAACTCGTGAAACCCAAACTCACGATCGCCCCATGACTTCTCACCATCGACGTCCTCGAACGCTGGGCCGCAGCCGCCGATCGCACCGGGCGTCACGAAGCCGCCGCCCAAGAGCGCGAATCCGAGAACTGATTCTCTCCCGGCTTCAAGCGCACGGCGTCCGACTGCCTGAAGGCTCCGCCGACAACCCTGGGTCACCGCTCAAGGGAACTTGATCTCCGGCCTGGTACTGCCGACTCTGATGACGCGAGCATCCGTAATTCGACGCATATCGAAGTGACAGTGTCCAGGTCGGGAGCAGGTCCTGCTGTCATCTTCGCTGGGTCCAGACATCACTGTCCGTCCGGACTCAAGGGCTGACCGGTGGCTGGCGGCCCGGCTCGGCGATCAGGCTTGGCGGGCGCTGGACGCCAGGCGATCGGCGAGCGCGATGACGAGGTCGCGCAGTTCGTCCGGGCGCTCGATGACGAACGGCCGGTCGAGGGAGGCGAGGAGCGGAGGCAGCCAGTCGAGCCGCTCCACCCGTAGCTCGACGTGCAGCCAGCGCTCGGTCGCCGGATCCGAGCCTGCCGCGGAGGCGGGCTCCGTTATGGTCGCCACGCTGCCGGGAAGCCGGGCGCGAATCTGCGCGACCGTCCCGTGGATCCGCAAGGTCACCTCGTGCCGGTACGCCGCTGTGGCGAACCCGGACAGGACGCGCTGCGCCGGGTCCGGTCCGGCGGGCGCCTCGAACGATCCGGGCAGGGTCCTGGCGTGCGCGACGCGATCGAGCCGGAAGGTCCGCTCTTCGCCGATCTCGGGATCGGTGCCGATGACGTACCACCGGCCCGAGTGCGTGACGATCCCGTACGGGTGCAGCGTGCGGTCGCGTCGCCGGTCGTCGCGGTCGGTGTACCTGATCGAGACCGGCCTGCGGTGGTGTACCGAGTCGGCGATGGTGAGCAGGACCCCGGCATCCGGGGTGGTGAACTCGCCGGGTGGTTCGGTGAAGGCGAGGGATTCGAGGACCGTGTCGAGCCGGTGGGCGAGGCGCTCGGGCAGCACCCGCCGGATCTTGGCCGCGGCCGTCTCACTCGCCGTGCCGGCCGCGGTCGTCAACCCCGTCCGGCGGCCGGCGATCAGGCCGAACAGCACGGCGAGCGCCTCGTCGTCACTGAGCATGAGCGGAGGCAACCGGTAGCCCGGGGCGAGGCGGTAACCCCCGTGACGGCCGCGCACCGCCTCGACGGGTATGTCGAGGTCGATCAGATGGCCGACGTACCGCCGGACGGTGCGGCCGTCGACGCCGAGCCGGTCGGCGAGCTCGGCCATCGTGCGGACGCCGCCCGACTGCAGCAGCTCCAGGAGGGTGAGCACGCGGCCGGCGGGTCGGGACATGCTCAAAGTCTAGCGACAATACTGGACCGATTCTGTCCAGTATTTGTTCTAACGTGTGACGTACCACCGCTTCTCGGACCCAAGGAGAACACCCATGGACTTCGTCTCGATCCGCATCATCACCGGCGACGTCGCGCGCCTCGTCGAGTTCTACGAGAGGGCCACCGGGCTGCGGGCGGCCTGGTCCACCGAGGACTTCGCCGAGCTCCGGACACCCAGCGCCACCCTCGCCATCGCCGGCACCCGCACCGTCCCGCTCTTCGCGCCAGGCTCCGCCCGCCCGGCCGACAACCACACCGTGATCATCGAGTTCCGGGTGGACGACGTGGACCATGTGCACCGGAACCTGGCCGGCTTCGTCACCGACTTCGTCAATGAGCCCACCACGATGCCCTGGGGCAATCGGTCGCTGTTGTTCCGCGACCCTGACGGCAACCTCGTCAACTTCTTCACCCCCGTCACCACGTGACGGCATCGCGGCGGAGGGCCCCTGGACATCGACCCGGATCCATATGATCATCGATCTCGCACCCTTCACTGACCGTGCGACGGGTCCTGGCGTGATCGCCGGACGGACCGGAGGATGCCATGACCGATGACAGGTCGGCCTCGCCGGGAGCTGTCCGGGAGCAGTGGTCCGAGCTGGTCGCGCGAGCCGGCGAGACGGCACGGATCGAGGAGGCCGTCGCCGGTGCGGCGGCCGGGGAATGCCGGCTGCTCCTCATCGACGGTGATCCGGGAGTAGGCAAGACCCGGCTGCTCGCGTACCTGATCGAGCGGGCGCACGCGGCCGGGCGGACCGTGCTCGACGGCAGCGCCACCGAGTTCGAGCGGCTAGTCCCGTTCGGCATGTACGTGGACGCCTTCACCCGGATGTCCGACGAGCACGACGAGCCGGGCGGCGCCGGACCCGGTGTCCTCGCCGAGGCGGCACTGCGTACCTTGCTGTCGGCGGGTGAGACGAGCGACACCGAGCGCGGCCGGTTAGATCGCTATCACACCTATCGAGGCATTCGAGCGCTCCTGAACCATCTGGCCACCGACCGTGGTGTGGTGCTGGCCTTCGACGACCTGCACTGGGCGGACGGGCCGTCGCTGGAGCTGACCGAGTTCCTCCTGCGCCGGCCGCCGGCCGCGGGATTCCTGCTGGCCGTCGCCTGCCGGTCGTCCATGATCCCTCCGATGGTGGCCGAGGCCGTCGCCCGGCGGGATCGGCGCGTCACCCGGCTGAGCCTGGCCCCGCTCGACGAGAACGGGGTCGCGCTGCTCATGCCGTCCGACACGAGCCCGCGCCGGCGGACGCTGATGTACCGGGTCAGTGGCGGCAACCCGCTGTTCCTGCGGGCGTTGCTGGACGCCGACGACCACACCCTGGCAGAGCTGGCCGACGGCCGGCCCGGGGCGGCGCTCGCCCTGGAGCGGGAGCTGCTGGCGGTGCTGCGCGGGGAGCTGGACCGGCTCACGCCGGCGGCCCGCCGGGCGGCTCACGCGGCGGCGGTCGCCGGAGAGCTGGCCTCGCCGGTCGTGATCGCCCACGTCGCCGAGCTCGACGCCGCGACCGCCGCCGCCGCCGTGGACGAGCTGTGCCGGCAGGGGCTCGGCACGCTGGCGGGCGCGCGGTTCGCCTTCCACCATCCGCTGGTGCGCGGCGTCGCGTACGACACCTGTGGCCCGGGCTGGCGCGTCGCGGCGCACGCGCGGGCCGCCGGCTACCTGCGCGGCAACGACGGATCGCTGGCGCTGCTCGCCCACCACACCGAGCGGTACGCCGAGCACGGCGACGAGCAGGCCGCCCGGACGCTGGCAGAGGCCGGCATCGCCTACCTGGACTCCGCGCCGGCGACCGCCGTGCGGCTGCTCCGCGACGCCCTGCGGGTGCTGCCGGAACGCGACGACCTCGTGCCGTACCGCGGCCACCTGCTCACCTGCCTGGCGAAGGGGACCGGTGTGATGGGCTCGCTCACCGAGAGCCGGCGCATCCTGCACGAGGTCATCCACCTGCCGCACGAGGTGGCCGCGGCGGCGGTGGCCTTCTCCTCCGTGATCTCCCGGCTGCTCGGCCGGCTGGACGAGGCACGCGCCCTGCTGAGCGCGCACACCGGACGGGCCGGGCACGACTCGCGGCTCCGCGCCCAGCTCCTGCTGGAGCGAGCCTGCGTCGCGGTGCTTCGGGCGGACCCGGGTGAGGCCCGCCGGCACGCGCGCGAAGCCGTCGCGCTCCTGTCCGAGACCGCCGATCCGGTGCTCAGCGCCGCGACGTACGCGGTGCTGGCCCTGGCGTGCCTGCAGGACGGCGACATCTCCGCGGGCCGGGCGCACAGCGGGCGAGCCGGCTGGCTGATGGACAGCGCGTCGGACAACGCCCTGGTGTCGCACGTGGAGCTCGTCGCGCCGCTCTCGTGGGCCGAGACCCTGCTGCAGCGGCCCGGCGACGCCGAGCGCCACCTCGCCCGTGGGGTGGACCTCGCGACGATGTCCGGCGGCAGCTACGCGATGCCCTACCTGCTCATCGCCCAGGCCCACCAGCAGGCGCGGGCCGGCCGCCTGGCGGAGGCCATCGAGACCGCGAACCACGCCGCCACGGCGTCGGAGTACATCCAGAGCAGCGAGACCCTGGCGATGGCCCGCTGCGTCATGCTGTTACCGGTGCTGTGGCGGCACGGCACCGGTCCCGCCATGAAGCTCGCCGCCCGGCTCGCCGAGGCGGCTCCAGGTTCGGCCTGGTGGCAGGCCATGGCGCATCTGTCCGCGGCCCGGGTCCGCCTGGCCGCCGGCCGTGCGCAGCCGGGGCACGCGCCGCCGCTGCCATCGGTCCTCACCCGTGACACCGAGGTGGAGCGGCTGGCCGTGCAGTCGCTGCAGGCCGGGGCCGAGGGCGACGTCGGCGCCGCGCTCCGCCGGTCGGCGGCCGCGGTCGCCGCCGCCGAAGGTGGTGGCGCCTACCGCGCCGGGATCGCGTACGACGCCCGCGCCCGCGCGTTGTGCGGCCACGACGACCTGACCGGAGCCGCGGCTGCTGCCCGGATCGCCGCCGAGCGGTTCGCCGAGAGCGGTGCCGTCGGCGAGCGCGGCCTGGCCCACCAGCTTCTCGCCACCGTCCACGGCCGCATGGGGGACGTGGCGTCGTCCCGCGCCGAGATCGGCCGGGCCAAGGCTGCCTACCGGGAGTCGGGTGCCGACTGGCTCGCCGGTCAGCTGGCCCGGGCGGAGCGGCGGCTGGCCGCGCGCGGCCCCCGGCAAGCGGCGCGGAGAGCCGCCGGCCCGCCGGCGCTGACCGCGCGCGAGCGCCAGGTGGCGGAGCTCGTCAGCCAGGGGCTGACCAACCGGGAGGTGGCCGAGCGTCTCCAGCTCAGCCGGAAGACGGTCGAGACGCACGTGGCACGCATCTTCAGCAAGTTCGACGTGCGGTCCCGGGTGGCGCTGGCCAGGCGCATGGCCGGCCAGGGCGACATCCCGGCAGCCGGATGACGACGATCGGAGCCTCCGGGCGGCCGCCCGGAGGCTCCGGTCATCCGTGTCGTCCGATGCCCGTCAGAAGTCGTCGGGGAGGGTGCCGGTGTTCAACCACTGTTCCGACGCCTCCCGGATCTTGTCCGGGTCGACCTTCTCCCCCTTCTGGCACGGGTCCTGCCTGACGGTCCTGGGGTTGAAGGTGACCCAGACGAGGTCGATCGGTTTCTGCAGCCCCCCACCGCTCAGCGTGGACGTCGAGACCTGCAGGCCCGGCTCGCCCGGGTCCTTGGCCTTGATCTCGCAGGGATCCCCCGTGGGGGTGTTGTCGATCGGGCCGCCTACGGGGATGGACGGCGCGCTGCTGTAGGTGGCGGGAATCCAGGTCGAGGGTGCCGGCCCGCCGCCACCGCCGGAACCGCCCCCGCCGCCCCCGACCACGGGAGCTCCCGGCATCGGCGGCAGGGGGATCGGATTGTCCAGCACCTCGGTCGGGACCGTCACCTCACCGTCGGGGCCGATGAAGTGGCAGATGCTGTCGATGTCGCTCCCGTCGCACGCCTCCTCGGGGTGGGCACTCACCCATTCCTCCAGCGCCTGGTCGGCGACCGGGTCGTCGGCGGAGGCCTGCGCGTCGACGTTGACACGTGAGAAGTCGGGCCCGTTCGGGAAGAGCGCCGGGAACTCGTGGGCCATCCAGGTGGCCAGCGCCCTGCCGATCGTGACGGCCCCCACCTCGTTGGGGTGGAAGCTCTCCTGGTTGATCTTGAAGAGCTTGAACTGCCCCAGCAGCCGGTAGCGGGGCCTCAGCCCGGTGAAGTACGGCTCCACCTGGCCGAGCTCGTGGCCGGCCACCACGCTGCTGCCGTTCGGTCCCGCCGTGTTCGGGTCGAACACATGGACGTTGACGTTCGGGTACCTGGCGCGGAACCGGTCGACCGCCTCCTTGATGGCCTTGTTCACCTCGGTGGCGAACGGATACATCAGGTCCAGGGTCGGCCCGGCGATCTGCTTGATGTCGCCGTTGCCGGACTGCTTGATGGCCAGCGGGTAGAGAGCCACGACGAGATCCGCCTGCTGCGCCACGTTATGCGTCTCCACCAGGCCCTGTTCGACGTTCGCCGAGACCTGCGGCATCCGCTTCAGCAGCCGGCCCACCTCCAGCCGGACGGCGGTCATCTGGTTGTGCACCCAGCTCGACGGCCTCAGGATCCCGTCCTCGTAGTACACCTTCACCGCGGTCTCCAGCAGCGACCCGAATCCGGCGTCGTTGCCGCCGAGCCCGAAGTAGACGATCTTGGTGTCCGCCGGGATGCCCTGGAGCTGGGGCGCGTTCCGTAGCTGCGCCGGGTCGGGTTTGTCGTCGTTCTCGTACTGCGGCTGGGTGAGGTGCTTGGTCTTGGCTCCCGACGAGGCGTTGAAGACGAACGTGTCGCCGCCCCACGTGGTGCGTATCTGGGTGGGGTCGAGCGTGTACGTCCCGACGGGATAGCGGCCCGATTCCAGGAAGGCCCATGCCGCGTGAAGGGGCGCCAGGCCGGATATGTGCCGCCAGTCGTCGACGCCGTCCGGCTTCGCCTTCCAGTAGATGCTGTTCCTGCTCGCGCCCTCGCCACCCGTGTAACTGTCGCCGACCCCGGCGATCGTGTACGCCTCCAGCGTCGTCGGAGGGGGCGTCGGTGGCGGCGTCGGCTGCACGGTGGGCGGGGAGAGCGTCGGGGGGACCGGCTTGAACGTCGGTCTGGTCGGGGGCGTGGTCGGCACGGGGACCGGCGGCCCGGCGCTTGCCGGAGCGCTGACCAGCACGGCCGCGGAGAGGGCGGCCACGAGCCCGATCAGGCCCAGCCGCCCGAGGGTGCGCCATCTCCGGAACCGGCGGGGAAGTCGCATGGACGAGCCTTCCTGTTGCTGCGATGGAAAGGGGGCGCGCATGTGCTGCCCGCATCATCCGCCGCCCGTGGGATCGCTAACATCAGGTGTCGTCCACCCGACCACCCCGACATCTGCCGATGGGTCCGACGGAGCTCGGCGTCCTCGCCGGCCAGGAGCTCGTGCGCGGGGTCAGCCGCCGGTGCCCGGGGCCGGTCCGTCCTGGAGGAGGCGGGTGTGGCTGTTGGAGAGGTGGACGCGGGCCGCCGCCCGCGCCGCGTCCGCGTCCTGCCGGGCGATCGCCCCGTAGATGTTCTCGTGCTCCGCCACGATCCCGGCGAAGCGGCCGCCCGGGTCGAGGCGGTCCCGGGGAACGACGATCATGGACGGGCCGAGCGACGAGACCAGGTCGGCGAAGTGATGGTTGCCCGTCGCCAGGGCGATGCGCAGGTGGAAGCGGTAGTCGGCGTTGACCGCCGTGCTCGGGTGGTCCGCCGCCCCGGCGAACGCGTCCAGGGCCTCGCGCAGGTCCGCGAGCTGCGCGTCCGTGCGGCGGCGGGCGGCCAGGGCGGCCGCCTCCACCTCGAACGCGGTCCGGAACTCCAGCAGCCCCGCCACGTCCTCCAGCGTCGCCTCCCCGCCGGGGCCGGTCAGGAAGCGGTTCGTGGAGGGACGGGCGAGGACGAAGCTGCCCCGGCCGTGGTGCGTCTCGACCAGCCCGGCCGCCTGCAGCCGGGAGATGGCCTCGCGCACGACGGTCCTGCTCACGCCGTACGTCTCGACCAGGCTGCTCTCGGTCGGCAGGCGCTCGCCGGGCCGGACCACGCCCTCCCTGATACGGGCCGTCAGGGTGTCGACGAGGCGCTGCGTGCGGTTGGTCATCGGGTTACCGGCCGCCGAACTCGCACTGGTCGGCGGTCCACTTGCGGGCCTGCTCGCTCAGGGTGACGCCGAGGCCGGGCCGCGAGGGCACCAGCATGCGGCCGTCGCGGATCTCCAGGCGCTCCTCGAACAGCGGCTCCAGCCACTCGAAGTGCTCCACCCACGGCTCCAGCGCGTACGCCGCGGCGAGGTGCACGTGGATCTCCATGGCGAAGTGCGGCGCGAGCTGCAGCCGCTGGTGCTCGGCGAGGGCGGCCAGGCGCAGGAACGGGGTGATGCCACCGATGCGGGGCGCGTCGGGCTGGATGACGTCGGCGGCGCCCGCGCGGATGAGCTCGGCGTGCTCGGCGACGCTGGTCAGCATCTCGCCCGTCGCGATCGGCGTGTCGAGGGAGGCGGCGAGCGCCGCGTGGCCGGCGCTGTCGTAGGCGTCGAGCGGCTCCTCGATCCACACCAGCCCGTACGGCTCCAGCGCCCGGCCGAGCCGCTGGGCGGTGGGGCGGTCCCACTGCTGGTTGGCGTCCACCATGAGGGGGACGGCGTCGCCGAGGTGCTCGCGGACCGCGTTGACGCGGGCCAGGTCCACCCGCGAGTCGGGGTGACCGACCTTGATCTTGATGCCGCCGATGCCGCGCTCCAGGGCGGCGGTGGCGTTGTCCATGACCTGCTCGACGGGGGCGTGCAGGAAACCGCCCGAGGTGTTGTAGCAGCGGACGGAGTCGCGGTGGGCGCCGATGAGCTTGGCCAGGGGGAGGCCGGCGCGCTTGGCCTTGAGGTCCCACAGCGCCACGTCGATGGCGGCGACGGCCTGCGTGGCCAGGCCGCTGCGCCCGACGGACGCACCGGCCCAGACCAGCTTGTCCCACAGGCGGGCGATGTCACTGGGGTCCTCGCCGAGCAGCTCGGGGGCGATCTCGCGGGCGTGGGCGTACTGCCCGGGGCCGCCGGCGCGCTTGGAGTAGCCGAACCCGACGCCCTCGTGGCCGCTCTCCGTCCCGATCTCGGCGAACAGGAACGCGATCTCGGTCATCGGCCGCTGCCGCCCGGTGAGCACCTTGGCGTCGCTGACGGGGGTGTCGAGGGGGAGGTAGGCGGAGGACAGCCGCACCCACGTGATGCGGTCGGAGGCAGACATCATGCCGGTCATCATATGACTCGCCATGTTGTCGGACAACTCACGGCCTCACGAGTTCGGCGAGGGGGAGGCGGAGGAAGGTGATGGTCTCGTACGCGGAGAAGTCGCCCGTCTCGAACAGCAGCCCGACCGTGTCCGCGTCCACCCGCGCCAGATCCGAGTAGGCGGCGGGCAGACCCGACACCGTGTACGCGGGACGCCAGGTGACGCCGTCGTCGCCGCTCACGCGCACGGTCATCACGGCCCGCGCGTCCGGGGCGGCGGGGCCGGACAGGAGGAGCACGCCCGGGTCGTCCCAGGCCAGGACGCTGCACTCCACGACCGGGCACACCACGCCGGCCTGGGGGCGGAACGGCAGCTCCAGCGTCTGCCCGCCGTCGGCCGAGTACGCGTCGGCGCGGGTGCCCGGCGCGGCAGAGTCGGTGCGGCAGTTGAGGTAGAGGCGGCCGCCGGGCAGCTCGGCGGCCGTGGTCTCGTTGACGTTGACGTACCCGTCGGGGTTGTCGTCGGTGTAGCCGATGCGCCAGGTCGCGCCGCCGTCGTCGCTGAGCAGGGCGTGCCCGCCGTTGTACCTGCCCTCGGTGCCGTTGTCGGCGCCGGTGGGCGGGAGCGAGTGGTTGCCGGGCACCGCGATCCGGCCCGCGTGCGGTCCGTGCCGCAGCTCGACGGCGTGGCCGGGGCCCGTGGCGTACCACCGCCACTCGGGGCGCTTGACGCCTGCGGTGATCTCGCGGGCCTCCGACCAGGTGGCCCCGTCGTCGTCGCTCGTCTGGACGTACACGCGCCGGCCGTTCGCGGCCGGGACCTGGCCGCGCCGGATCTTGTCCTCCGTGGCGTCGGCGGCGTTGCGCACGTGGACGAGCACGACGCGGCCGTCGCGGGTGACGACCGGGGCGGGGTTGCCGGCGGTCCCGCCGCGCGGCTCGCGCGCCACCACCTGGAGCGGGCCCCACGTCGCGCCGCCGTCCGCGGAGCGCTTCAGGACCAGGTCGATCCGGCCGGCGTCCCCGGCTGCGTCGCGCCGCCCCTCGGCGAAGGCCAGGACGGTGCCCGCGGCGGTGACCACGACGGCGGGGATGCGGAAGGTGTGGTAGCCCTCGGTGCCGGCCCGGTACGGCACGGAGGTGGAGGTGCCGGCCCGGTACGGCACGGAGGCGGGGTGGGCGTCCATGGGCGTCCCTCTCAGGGGTGGCTGCTGACGCAGGCGGTGTCGGCTGCGTGGACGCAGCATGATCGCCGCCGGGCGAGGCCGCCGGGTGGACGCGGGGGGACGCGCGCGTGAACACCCCGGGGAAGGGGCTCCCGGGGCCCCTACCCGGCGGGCCGTACGGGCGTGGCCTGGCGGCAGGCGCGCACGTAGTCCACGACCAGCGGGCGGCGGTCGCCGGCGCGCCAGGCCAGCGCCAGCCGGGACGGCGAGATGCCGCGCACCGGGCGGGTCACCACGCCGCCCAGCGTCAGGAGGGGCGCGTTGCCGCTGGCCAGCAGGCAGACGCCCCGGCCGTCCACCAGCGCCTCGTACGTCTCGGCCGTTCCGGCGATCTCGGCGCCGACGCGCACGGGCCTGCCGTCGCGGGCCTCCGTGGCCAGCCAGTAGTCACGCAGCGGGCCGGCCGTCTCCGGCAGGGCCAGGAACGGCTCGTCCAGCAGCTCGGCGAAGTCGACGACCTCGTGCCCGGCCAGCCGGTGGGTCTCGGGCATGGCCACCACCCGCGGCTCCTCGGCCACCACCGTCCAGGTGTACCTCTCGGCGTCCGGGATCGGCAGCCAGACGAACGCCACGTCGGCCGAGCCGTCCGCCAGCCCGGCGGTGGAGTCCTCCCAGCCGACCTGCCGCAGCCTGACCGTGGCCTGCGGGTGCAGGGCGGTGAAGCGGGACCTGATCGCCGGCAGCATGCCGCCCCGCCCCGGGCTGGTGCTCATGCCCACGACCAGGGTGGCGCGCTGCTCGCCGCTGACCCGGGCCACGGTCTCCCAGGCGGCGTCCCACTCGGCGAGGACCCGCCGGGCGTGCGGCAGCAGCGCCGCCCCCACCGGGGTGAGCCGCACGCCCTGGGCGGCGCGTTCGAACAGCGGCGCGCCGAGCTGCCGCTCCAGCATCCTGATCTGCTTGCTCAGCGCCGGCTGTGAGACGAACAGCCGCTCGGCCGCGCGCGTGAAGTGCAACTCCTCGGCCGCCGTCATGAAGTACCGCAGATCCCGCCCGTGCACGTCCATAACCATCAGTTATCACGCTTGCTCTTGGACGCGGACCCCGGCCCCCCGGCAGGGTGGATCACGTACGGAGCACTCCCTGTGAGAGGAACCCTGATGAACAAGGTCTGGCTGGTCACCGGCGCGAACAGCGGCTTCGGCCGGGCGATCACCGAGGCGGCCGTCGCCGCCGGCGACGTGGTCGTGGCCACCGCCCGCCGGGTGGCGACCCTGGACGACCTGGTGGCGGCGCACCCCGACCAGGTGGAGACGCTGCCGCTGGACGTCACCGACGCCGCCGGTGTCGAGGCCACGGTGCGGCAGGTGGCGGAGCGCCACGGGCGGATCGACGTGCTGGTCAACAACGCGGGCCGCAGCCACGTCGGCGCCGCCGAGGAGACCACGGACGCCGAGCTGCGCGCGCTGTTCGACCTGCACGTGTTCGGCCCCGCCGCGCTGGCGCGGGCGGTGCTGCCGCACATGCGCCGCCGCCGCTCCGGCGCGATCGTGCAGCTCAGCAGCATGGGCGGGCAGATGTCCTTCGCGGGCTTCGCCGCCTACAGCGCCACGAAGTTCGCGCTGGAGGGCATGTCGGAGGCGCTCGCGGCCGAGGTCCGCCCGCTGGGCATCAAGGTGCTGATCGTGGAGCCCGGCGCCTTCCGCACCTCCCTGTTCGCCAACATCACGGCCAGCGACCCGATCGACGACTACGACGACACGGTCGGCCCGACGCGGCGGATGGCCGAGACCGGCGACGGCACGCAGCCGGGCGACCCGGCCAAGGCCGCGGCGGCCATCATCACCGCCCTGGAGGCCGAGGACACCCCGCTGCGGCTGCCTCTCGGAGACGACGCCGTGGACGCGATCGTCGGCCACCTCGACGCCGTCCGCGCGGAGATCACCGCCTGGGAGAAGGTCGCCCGCGACACCCGTCTGGGCTGAGGACCCGGGTGACTATGATCGCCGCCTGAGGGAAGCCTGCCTCCATGACCGATGAGGGGCTGGTGCTGCTCATGGCATGGGCGCAGTTGCTCACCCTGCTCGGCGTGCTGGCCTACTTCCTGCTGCGCGGGCGCTCATGAGGGCGTTCCTGGCCGCCGCCGCGCTGGTGCTGATGCTCGGCGGGTGCGTGAGCCCGGCCTGGGACGACCACGACTACGCGCTCAAGGCGCAGCAGACGACCCAGTCCGTGGTGTCGACCGTCGAGGTCGTCCGGCTGGCCGTCCAGCACTCCGGCGAGCTCCACCGGCCGTACCTCAAGGTGGTGCTGACCGAGGCGGCGACGGACCTCGGCACCCTCGCCCAGCAGTTCGGGGGCGTGCAGCCGCCCTCCGACGCCTCCGACGAGGTGCGCGACCGCACGCTGGAGCAGCTCCAGCAGGCCCAGGACCAGGTGGACGCGCTGCTCATCGAGGTCCGGCGGGGCGGCGTCGAGCACCCGGACCGGGCCGCCGCGCGGCTGGAGAAGCTGGCGAAGGAGCTGCGGTGAAGAAGATGTTCGCCGTGACGCTCGGCATCCTCACGGCGTTCGGCGGGTTCGTGGACATCGGCGACCTGGTGGCCAACGCGCTCGTGGGAGCCAGGTTCGGCATGTCGCTGGCCTGGGTGGTCGTGGTCGGCGTGGTCGGGATCTGCCTGTTCGCCGAGATGTCCGGCCGCATCGCCGCCGTCTCGCAGCGGCCCGTCTTCGACCTCGTACGCGAACGGCTCGGGCCGAGGGCGGGCGTGGTCAACCTCGGGGCGTCGTTCTTCGTCAGCCTGCTCACCCTCGCCGCGGAGATCGGCGGCGCGTCGCTCGCCCTGGAGCTGGCCACCGGGGTCAACTACCTGCTGTGGGTGCCGGCCGTGGCGCTCGTCGCCTGGCTGGTGATGTGGCGGGTCAAGTTCGAGACCATGGAGCGGGTCTTCGGGCTCCTCGGGCTGGTGCTGGTGGTGTTCGCCGTCGCGCTGTGGAAGCTCGGGCCCGACTGGGGGGAGCTGGCCGGCCAGCTCGCCTCGCCGCCGCAGGCCGAGGGCGCGCCGACGTACTGGTACTACGCCGTGGCCCTGCTCGGCGGCGCCATGACGCCGTACGAGGTGTTCTTCTTCTCCTCCGGCGGCGTGGAGGAGAAGTGGACGCGCGAGGACCTGAGTGTGGCGCGGGCCAACGTGTTCGTCGGCTTCCCCCTCGGCGGGGTGCTGTCCCTGGCCATCGCGGCCTGCGCCGCCACCGTGTTCCTGCCGGTCCAGGCGCAGGTGGACTCGCTGGCGCAGATCGTGCTGCCGGTCGGCCTGGGCCTCGGCCAGGCCGGGCTCGCGCTCGTCATCCTCGGCGTGTTCGCGGCCACGTTCGGCGCCACCCTGGAGACCGCGCTGTCGTGCGGCTACACCCTCGGCCAGTACTTCGGCTGGCAGTGGGGCAAGCTGGTGCGGCCCGTCGACGCCGCCAGGTTCCACACCGTGGTGCTCGTGACGGTGGTCCTGGCCGCCGCGCTCATCCTCACCACCATCGACCCGATCATGGTGACGGAGTACTCGCTGGTGTTCTCGGCCGTGGCATTGCCGCTGACGTACCTGCCCGTCCTGATGATCGCCAACGACCCCGACTACATGGGCGAGCGGGTCAACAGCCGCTGCACCAACGCGCTCGGCACCTTCTACATGCTGCTCCTCGGCGTGGTCGCCGTGGTGGCGATCCCGCTCATGATCGCGACGAAGGCGGGCCAATGAGAGCCAGAGAGATCCACGCGGGGCTGCACCTGCTCGACCGGCAGGTGGTGCGCGTCTCCACCGGCAGGCTCGTCTGCAAGGTGGACGACCTGGAGCTGACCGGCGACCCGCCGTACGTGACCGCGATCCTGGCCGGCCCGCTGGCGCTCGGCCCCCGCCTCGGCGGTATCCCAGGCCGGCTCATGGTGGCGCTCGCCGAGCTCCTCAGCCCGCAGGAGCGCCCCCAGCCGTGGCGCATCCCCATGCACCTGGTCACCGAGCTGGGCGCCGCCGTCGAGGTGGGGGGCGAGCCGGAGGAGCCCGCGCTGGAGACCTGGGCCAGGCAGAACATCGTCGCCAGGATCCCCGGCAGCGGCGGCGATTCCGCGCAGCGGAAGAACCCCGCGACCCACGGTGACGTCCCTGCCGCGCGGCTCAGCGCCTACCTCGACCGGCCGGTGATCGACTCCGACGGCGTGCCCGTCGGCCGGGTGGCCGACATCCGGCTGCGTCAGGACGGCCCGCTGCTGCGGCAGGTGCAGCAGGCGTTCACCGTCGCGGACCTCATCGTGGTGCCCGGCTGGCGATCCCGGCTGTTCGGCTATGAGCGCGGGCCCGGCGGCCGGGCCCCCTGGCTGGTCAGCGCCTTCCTCCGCGGCAGGTTCGCCGGCGCCAGGCTGGTCCGGTGGGAGCAGGTCGGGACGGCCGGGTACACGGGGCCCGAGTCCGGGAAGCCCGCGTTCCGGCTCGACGTGCCCGTCGCGCGGCTGGCCCCGCTCAGCGACCTCTACGAGCCCGACCCCCGGCGGCGGTAGCGTCACCAACTCTTGGGGCCCACGAGGGACCCGGCCGGTCGACCGGCCAGGCGGGCGCTCCTAGCGTGGTGGGGGACAGGCGAGGGAGTCCGGAGAGGGGAGGCGGCGATGTTCGTCCAGGTCTTCCAGGGGCGGGTGGCCGACGTGACCGAGGCCCGCCAGGCGCTGGACCGGTGGGCCCGCGATCTGGCGCCCGGCTCGCACGGCTGGCTCGGCACCACCGCCGGCGTGACCGCCGACGGCACGCTGGTGGCCGTGGCCCGGTTCGAGTCGCGGGAGGAGGCGCGGCGCAACTCCGACCGGCCCGAGCAGACCCAGTGGTGGATGGAGACCGCCAAGCTGTTCTCCGGCGAGGTGGCCTTCCACGACTGTGACCAGGTGGACGTGTACCTGCGCGGAGGGTCCGACTCGGCCGGGTTCGTCCAGGTGATCGAGGGGCGGGTCCGCGAGCCGGAGCGCGTGCGGGAGGTGCTGCGCCGCATCGAGCCGGACCTCGACGGGTGCCGGCCCGACCTCATCGGCGGGCTGGCGGCCGTGTCCGCCGACGGCGGGTACGTCGAGACCGCGTACTTCAGCTCCGAGGAGGAGGCGCGGCAGGGGGAGAGCAAGGAGCTGCCGGCGCGGCTGCGCGAGGCGTTCGAGGAGCTGATGGGGCAGTTCGAGGGCGCGCCGGTCTACCACGACCTGCGCGAGCCCTGGTTCTACTCGCCCTGACCCCGCCGTCCGGTCCTTGATCAGCGGCTTCGCCCGCCGCGCCGTCTCCGCCGCCCGCGGAGGAGGTTTCGCCGCCCCGCGCCCGGAAAGACGAGGCGCGAGGTCAGTGCAGAACGTCCGCGTGACGGCAAGAGGTGGAAGGGCGGCCCAGGTGGATCAGGAGTTGGAGTCCGGGAAGGAGCGCGCCGACCGCAACTTCGTCGAGTTGCTGCAGGGCGCTCGCGTGGCGGTGACCGGGGTCCAGGTGCTGTTCGCCTTCCTGCTCACGGTGCCGTTCTCGCCGGGGTTCGTCCGGCTCGGGGAGGGCGACCGGCGGCTGTTCTACGTGGCGCTGGTCAGCGCGGCCGTCGCGTCCATCTGTTACATCGCGCCGGCGACGCAGCACCGGGTGCTGTTCCGGCAGGGGCTGAAGGAGACGCTCGTACGGCGCTCCAACGCGTACGGGATCGCCGGGGCGCTGGCGCTGGCCGTGTCGATGACCGCGGCGACCATGCTGGTGGTGGACTTCCTGTTCCACAGCGCCATCGGGATGGTCACGGCCGGGGCCGTCGCGCTGCTGGCGGTGTGGGCGTGGTTCGGGCAGCCGGCGCTCGACCGGTCCCGGGCGGCGGAGGACGCCGGCGACGCCGGCAGTTCCGGCGACACGCCCTCGCGCAGGCGCACCGGGGGATGACGAACGGCCCGCGGCACCGTATAAGGGGGAGGACGCGTCTTGCGCGCCCCCGCTCACCGCGGCCGGCGGCGAGACGAGCCGAGGGTGGCCCAGCCGCCGTGCCCCGGGCCGGCGCGGCGGCGGCCCCCACGCCTTCCCCCCGAGAACCCCACGCCTCCGCCCGAGGCTCCCGGGTCGCCACCGGGGCTCCCGGCCCGTGACGCATGCCGTACGGGATGCGGGGTAACGGACCCGGAAGCACCTGTCACCAGGGGAAACACACCGGGGGGAATCGTGGCAGAGCAGAACCGGCCCGTCGAGGGCGAGCACAAGTACCAGCAGCACATCGACTCGACGGAGGAGCACGAGGAGCGGCCCGGCCGCAGCCTCGTCACCACCGACCACGACGTGATCCGCCAGTGGGCCGAGCACCGCAAGGCCCGTCCCTCCACGGTGCCGGGCACGGAGCACGAGGGACACCCCGGCGTGCTCAGGTTCGACTTCCCCGGCTACGGCGGCGGCGACCTCCAGGAGATCTCCTGGGACGACTGGTTCAGGACGTTCGACGAGCGGAAGCTGAACTTCATCTACCAGGAGCACACGAAGGACGGCAAGGAGAGCAACTTCTTCCGCCTGGAGAACCCGGACCGCGAGGACGCCTGACGACCGACAGAGCCTCGTGGCGGTGAACGGCGGTCCACGGCAGGGCCGGCCCGGTGCGCTCAGGCGCGCCGGGCGACCTCGCCGGCCAGCCGGTCGAGCGACTCGTCCAGCATGCCCCGCACCTCCGAGCGCCGCTCCTGCGACGTCTCCTCCTCGGGCTCGTCGAGCAGCGAGATGTGCACGGTGACCTCGCTGGCGCCGTCGCCCCGGTCGGAGACCTGCAGCCAGCCCGCGTAGCCGGGGTGGTCGCGCCCGCCCCACTCCACGCGCAGCTGGTCCTTCGAGGCGCCGAACAGGCCCTCGTGCTCGCCGTCGCCCGGCACCACGTCGCCGGCCGCCTCCACGGTGCCCGCGCCGCTGTCGCGCACGATCAGCCCGTGCGGCAGCCACTGGTTGACGAGCCCCACGTCGGAGGCCACCTCGAAGACCGTCGCACTGGTCGCGGGCATCTCTCGCGTCGCTTCGTACTCTGCCATCTCGACACCCCCGCCCCGGCCCTACCCGCCGCCCGCGGGGGCAAACGATCTCCGCGGGCCGGGCGGCCTCAGGCGGTCGCCCGGTCGTCCAGGTCGCGTGCCCACGGCGGGTCGGCGCCCGCGACCGCGCACGTCAGGGCCGCCACCCGGGCGGCGAACGCGGCGGCGTCGGCGGCCGTCTCCAGGTCCAGCCCGTCCAGCCGGCCGCCCAGCAGGCCCCGGTCGCCGAGCCGGTGCAGCAGCCCGGCGGTGAACGCGTCTCCGGCGCCGACCGTGTCCACGACCGTGACCCGCGGTGCCGCGACCTCCGTCCGCGCGCCGTTCAGCGAGACGAGCGCCCCGGCGCCGCCCCGGGTGACGATGACCAGCGGCGCCCCCGCGGCGTGCCAGGTGTCGCAGACCCGCTCCACCGGCTCGTCCGGGGCGAGGAAGGCGAGGTCGTCGTCGCTCAGCTTGAGGATGTCCGCGAACGCGCACCAGCGCGGCACGTCGTACGCCTCGCGCGGCGCCAGGCTCGGCCTGACGTTGGGGTCGATCGACACGGTCGCGCCGCGGCTCGCCGCCCCCGCCGCGAACGCCTCGACCGCGTCGCGGCCCGGCTGCCTGACCAGGGCCAGCGAGCCGGTGTGCAGGCACGACGCCCCGCCCAGGTCGCGGGAGGCCAGCTCGGCGGACGTCCACGCCCAGTCGGCTGCGCCCTCGGCGTGGAAGCCGTAGGCGGCCTGGCCGCGCTCGTCGAGCGAGGCGACCGCGAGCGTGCTCGGCTCGGCGGCGTCCACGCACGCCGTCAGGTCGACGCCCGAGGAGGCGAGCCGGTCGCGGAACAGCCGCCCGAACACGTCGCCCGACAGCCGCCCCAGGAACCTGGTGGGCGTGCCGAGCCGCGCCAGGGCCACGGCCGTGTTGGCGGGGCCGCCGCCCGCGTGCACCCGCAGCGTCAGCTCACCGGCCTGGGCGTCAGGCCGGCTCCCCGCCTCTTGCGGCCGCTCGGGGCCGGGCCCGTGTTCGGCGAAGGCGTCGGCCACGCACTCGCCGAGGACAGCGATCATCGGATCTTCCTTTCCGCCACGTTGCCGACCGACCACGTCTCCCAGTGTTGCCGATTCGTTACGGGGCGAAAGCATTGACGTTTCCAGGCTCGGAGTTCATCATCGCAACACAGCCAATGTCAACGTTGACATGTGTCAACGATGACATTGCGTTAGCCCTGATAGTACGATTAAAACCGAGACCACTCTGTTAGGAAGCCACCATGAAAGCAAGGCTCTCGGCCGGTCTCCTGGCTGCCGCACTGCTGGCAGCCGGATGCGGCGGCAACAGTGGGGGCGGCGGCCAGGAGGCCGGCGCCGCGAAGGTCGGACTCATCACGAAGACGGAGACCAACCCGTTCTTCGTGAAGATGAAGGAGGGCGCCGAGAAGGCCGCCAAGGCCGACGGCATGGAGCTCATGACGGCGGCCGGCAAGTTCGACGGGGACAACGCCTCCCAGATCACCGCCATCGAGAACATGGTGGCCGCCGGCGTCAAGGGCATCCTCATCACCCCGAGCGACACCAAGGCCATCGTCCCCGCCATCAAGAAGGCCAGGGACGCGGGTGTCGTCGTGATCGCGCTCGACACGCCGACCGAGCCGCAGAGCGCCACGGACGCGCTGTTCGCCACCGACAACCTCAAGGCCGGCGAGCTGATCGGCCAGTACGCCAAGGCGGCGATGGCGGGCAAGCCCGTCAAGATCGCCACCCTGGACCTGGCGCCCGGCATCACCGTGGGCCAGCTCCGCCACGACGGCTTCCTGAAGGGCTTCGGCATCGCCCAGGGCGACCCGCGGATCGTCTGCTCGCAGGACACCCGCGGCGACCAGGCCAAGGGTCAGACCGCGATGGAGAACTGCCTGCAGAAGGCGCCCGACATCAACCTCGTCTACACCATCAACGAGCCCGCCGCGCTCGGCGCCCACACCGCGCTCAAGGCCGAGGGCCGCGACAAGGACGTGCTCGTCGTCTCCGTCGACGGCGGCTGCACGGGCGTCAAGGCCGTCCAGGCCGGGCAGATCGCCGCGACGTCGCAGCAGTACCCGCTGAAGATGGCCGAGCAGGGCGTCAACGCCGTCTCCGCGTTCGCCAAGAGCGGCAAGAAGCCCTCCGGCTACACCGACACCGGCGTCACGCTGATCACCGACAAGGCGGTCCCCGGCGTCGACGCCAAGGACACCGCCTTCGGCCTGGCGAACTGCTGGGGCTGACATGGCCGTCATGCAGGCGACGCTGACGCGCCGCATCGTGTCCACGCCCACCGCGGGGCCCCTGGCGGCGCTCGTGCTGGCGTGCGTGTTCTTCTCCCTCAAGAGCGACCAGTTCCTGACCGGCGGCAACTTCTCGCTGATCATCCAGCAGGTGATGGTCGTGGGCACGCTGGCCATCGGCCAGACCCTCATCATCCTGACCGCGGGCATCGACCTGTCGAACGGCGCCATCATGGCGTTCGGCGGGATCGTGATGACCAAGCTGGCCGTGGACAGCGGGCTGCCGCCGCTGCTCGCGATCGCGGCCGGGCTGGTCGTGTGCGCGGCTTTCGGCCTGCTCAACGGGCTGCTGGTGATGAAGATCAACCTGCCGCCGTTCATCGTCACGCTGGGCATGCTGAACGTGGTGTTCGCGCTGACCCACATCTACTCGCAGGACCAGACGGTCACGAACCTGCCGCCCGCGATGACGTACCTCGGGCAGACCTTCCGCATCGGCGGCACCAACGTCACCTACGGGTCGCTGCTCACCATCGTGCTGTTCCTGCTGTTCGCCTACCTGCTCGGCCAGACCGCCTGGGGCCGTCACGTGTACGCGCTCGGCAACAGCGCCGAGGTGGCCCGCCTCACCGGCATCCGCACCAACCGGCTCCTCGTCGGCGTCTACACGGTGGCCGGTCTTGTGTACGGCATCGCGGCGCTGCTGCTGGTGTCCCGTACGGGGGTCGGCGACCCGCAGGCCGGCCAGACCGACAACCTCGACAGCATCACCGCGGTCGTCCTCGGCGGCACGAGCCTGTTCGGCGGGCGCGGGACCGTGCTGGGCACCCTGATCGGCGCCCTCATCGTGGGAGTCTTCCGCAACGGCCTCCAACTCATGGGCGTACCGTCGATCTATCAGACTCTCATCACCGGCATCCTGGTGATCCTCGCCGTCACCGTCGACCAGCTCTCCCGCAGGAGGACCCGATGACACCCGTGCTCCAGGCCCGCGGCCTGGTCAAGCGCTACGGCCACGTGACGGCGCTGGACGGCGCCGACTTCGACCTCATGCCCGGCGAGGTGCTCGCGGTCATCGGCGACAACGGCGCCGGCAAGACCAGCCTCATCAAGGCGCTGACCGGCGCCCTCCAGCCGGACGAGGGGGAGATCCTTCTCGACGGCGAGCCGGTGCGCTTCCGCGACCCCCTGGAAGCGCGCAGGCACGGCATCGAGACCGTCTACCAGGACCTCGCGGTCGCCGCCTCGCTCGACATCGCCACCAACATGTTCCTCGGCCGCGAGGTGCGCAAGCGCGGTCCGCTCGGCACGGTGTTCCGGATGCTCGACAAGAAGCGCATGCGGGAGGAGTCGGCCGAGCACATGGCCAACCTCAAGATCGGGCTGCGCTCCCTGACCCAGCCCGTCGAGTCGCTGTCCGGCGGGCAGCGGCAGGGCGTGGCCGTCGCCCGCGCGGTGGCCTGGGCCTCGCACGTCGTCGTCATGGACGAGCCCACCGCCGCGCTCGGCGTCAAGGAGTCGGGCCAGGTGCTCGACATGATCAAGCGGGTCCGGGACCGCGGCACGCCGGTCGTCCTGATCAGCCACAACATGCCGCACGTCTTCGAGATCGCCGACCGCATCCACGTCCAGCGGCTCGGCCGCCGGGTCGCCCAGATCAAGCCGGGCGACCACAGCATGGCCGAGGTCGTGGCCATCATGACCGGAGCGATGACCGTCTCCGACGGCAAGGCGGTGGTCGCGGACCAGGGGGCCGCGGAGGCCATCGGCCTGTCCTGACGCCACTACCATGGTCGGAATGCGGCGACCCACGATGGCAGACGTCGCCCGCGAGGTGGGTGTCACGGCCAAGACCGTGTCGCGGGTGCTCAACGACGACGGGCCCGTCGCGGTCGAGACGCGCGAGCGCGTCATGGAGGCGGTCCGCAAGCTCGGCTACCAGCCCAACCTCATGGCCCGCAACATGCGGGTCGGGGCGCGCGACGCCGCGATCGGGCTGGTCATCCCCGAGATGGGCAACCCGTTCTTCGGCACCGTCGCGGGCGGGGTCGAGAGCGCTGTCCGCCCGCGCGGCCTGACCCTCATCGTCGGCTCCTCCAGCGAGACGGCCGAGCTGGAGCGGTCCCTGATCGCGACGTTCCTGGCGCGGCGGGTCAGCGGGCTCATGGTGGTGCCGTCGTCCGACGGCGACCACCGCTACCTGCGCGCCGAGCGGGTCGCCGGGCTGCCCATCGTCTTCCTCGACCGGCCCGCCGTCGGCATGGCCGCCGATCACGTGGTCAGCGGCAACCGCGAGGGCGCCCGGGACGGGGTCGCCCACCTCGTCGCCCACGGGCACCGCCGCATCGGCTTCGTCGGTGACCTGCCCGCCGCCCTCTACACCCGGCGCGAGCGCTTCCAGGGCTACCGCGACGCGCTGGAGGCGGCGGGGCTGCCGTTCGACCGGGCGCTCGTCGAGAGCGGTCACGACCAGGAGGCGGCCAGCGCGGCCGTCGCGCGGCTGCTCGCACTGCCCGCCCCGCCGACGGCGCTGTTCGCGGCCAACAACTTCGCCTCCATGGGGGCGGTCGTCGCCCTGGCCCGCGCGGGGCGGCGGGACGTGGCGCTGGTCGGGTTCGACGACCTGCCGCTGGCGGAGGTGCTGGAGCCGCCGCTCACGGTCGTCGCCCAGGACCCGGCCGCGCTGGGCACGGCGGCGGCGGAGCTGGTGCTGTCGCGCCTCGACGGCCTGCCCTCGCGCGCGGCCCGCCGCGAGCTGATCCCGACGCGGCTCATCGCCAGGGGCTCGGGCGAGCTGCCCCCGGCCCGCTGACGTGTCCAGGCGGTTCCGGGACCAGGGGTGGCGGCTGTGGCACTTCGCCCGCGAGATCCTCGTGCGCTGCCCGCGCTGCGACGGCCGCGCGTGCGTGGCGGTCCACCCCGGCCACCGTGAGCGGCACGCGCACGCCGTGGGATGGCTGACGGCTCCGCACCGGCTGAGCTGCGGCGGGTGCGGGCGGGTCGCCGACTGGGCGCCGGACCGCTGGGAGCCGGGCCGGGGCGACGCGTACTTCACCGCCGGCGGCCCCTACGTGGTGCCGCGCCTGGGCGGCCCGGAAGACCCGTACTTCGGGCTGCCGCTGTGGCTGCGGCGATCCTGCCGCGGCGGCCGGGTGCTGTGGGCGTACAACCTCGCGCACCTGGACGTGCTGGAGGCGTACGTGGCCGCGCCGCTGCGGGAGCGGCCGGTGACGGCGGGGTCGCAGACGATGCTGGAGCGGCTGCCCGCCTGGATGAAGGCGGCGGAGCGCCGCGACGAGGTGCTGGCGGCCATCCGCTCGCTCCGTTAGCGGTCGCGGGGTGGGTCAGGGGGAGACGGCGCGTATGAGCAGGCCGGTCAGTTCCCGGCCCGCGTCCTCCCCCAGAGGAGCGTGGTCCAGCATCAGCCGGTACCACAGGACGCCGTACACCACGTCGATGAGCAGCTCCCGGCCCACGTCCGGGGGGATCTCGCCGCGGGCGGCGGCGCGGTCGAGGATCCGCCGCAGCGCGGCGCGGCGGCTGAACAGGAACCGGTCGCGGAACGCCTTGGCGAACTCGGGGTCGAGCAGCGCCTGCGCCATCAGGCCGGTCAGCACCGAGCGCAGGCCGCGCTCGCGGAACGTCGCGCCGATGAACGCGTCCAGGTCGGCGGCCAGCGTGCCCTCGTCCGGGAGGGTGATCGAGGTCTCGGCGCGGTCGATCAGCGCTTCCAGCACGACGTCGGCCTTGGAGGACCACCAGCGGTAGACCGTCTGCTTGCCCACGCAGGCGCGCGCGGCGATGCCCTGCATGGTGAGCGCCGCGTAGCCGTGCTCCGCCAGGTCGAGCATCGCCGCGGCGAGGATCGCCTGCCGTGCAGCCTCACTCCGTGGCCGTCCCCGGCTCCGCTGATCCGTCATGACCCCACTTTACAAGACGCGATGTCTCGGATTACGCTTCTTCTATATCGAGACGCTGTGTCTAGAAAAAGGGGGCGCGCGATGCGCGTTGTGATCATGGGTGGGACGTCGGGCATCGGCCTGGCCGCGGCGGAGCTGCTGGCGGCGGACGGCGCCGAGGTGATCGTCACCGGCCGCGACCCGGAGCGGCTGGCCGCGGTGAAGGACCGGGTGGCGCTGGCCGAGGCGGTGGACGGCACGGATGAGGAGCAGGTCGCGGCGTTCTTCGAGCGGACCGGCCCGGTGGACCACCTCGTGCTGGCGTTCAGCTCGGGTGGGGGCGGCATGCGGCCGGCCACCGAGACCGGGGCCGACGACGTCCGCTCGGCCTTCGAGGGCAAGCTGTTCGCCTACCTGTCCGCGGTGCGGCACGCCACGGTGACAGGGTCGATCGTGTTCATCTCCGCGGCCAGCGCGCGGGCGGCGCTGCCGGGCACGGTGACGCTGGCCGCGGTCAACGGGGCGATCGAGCGGATGGTGCCGCCGCTGGCCGCCGAGCTGGCCCCGGTCCGGGTCAACGTCGTGTCGCCCGGCGTCATCGACACGCCGTGGTGGGGCTTCCTGCCGGAGGAGGCGCGGGCGGCGCAGTTCGAGGCGATGGCGAGCGGGCTGCCGGCCAAGCGGGTGGGCCGTCCGGACGACGTCGCCGCGGCCATCCGCTACCTCATCGACGCGACGTACGTGACGGGCACGATCCTGCCGGTGGACGGCGGCTTCACCGTCGCCTGACCCGTCTTCCGGGGGGAGCGCGCTCCCCCCGGAAGAGGTGTTACGGGCGGAGGCCGGCGAAGAGGTCGTCCTCCTGGTCCGGGGCGTCGACCCGGCTCTGGACGCGGGTGAACGCCTCGTGCGAGAACGCCTCCTGCTGCGTCTGCTCCGGCATGTTGAGCAGGAAGATGTTGTCGCCCTGGCTCTCGTGCGCCCGCAGCGCCTTGAGCTTGCGCTCGACGTACGGCGCGACCTCGACGACGGTCGTCACCAGCTCGTCCGGGGTGCCGAAGTCGTCGGAGGGCCGGAAGTCGCCGAGGTCGAGCCCGCTCTCGGCCATCATCTCGAACATCCGCCGGATCGAGGCGCGGGGGATCGCCGTGTAGTAGAGCTTGTCGGGGATGCCCGTCGCCTCGACGGCCGCGACGGCGACGCGGTGGGTCTGCACGTGGTCCGGGTGGTTGTAGCCGCTGCCGCCCGTCTCGTCGTACGTCACGACGACCTGCGGCCGGTAGCGCTCGATCAGCTCGGCCAGCCGGGACGCGGCGGCCTCCACCGGGACGTTGGCGAACGCCTCGGGGTGCCGGTTGGCCTCCCAGCCCTCCATGCCGGAGTCGCGGTAGCCGAGCAGCTCCAGATGGTCGATACCGAGGTGGGCCACGGACTCGCGCAGCTCCGCCAGCCGCCGCTCGGCCACCGCCGCGTCGTCGTGGCCGGGGTCGCCCGGCTTGACGCCGCCCGGGCCGTCGCCCTGCTCGCCGTTGGTACAGGTGACCAGGACGGTGCGGATGCCCTCGTCGGTGTAGCGGGCGAGGATGCCGCCGGTGCTCAGGCACTCGTCGTCGGGGTGGGCGTGCACGGCCATGAGGGTGAGTTGCCGATCCATGGGAGCGACCCTACTCTCCGGCGCCGACAACCTGTGGCCGGCGGCCTGTGGCCGGCGGGATGCGGGGTGCGGGACCCGCCGGCCGCGCGGGCCCCCGGTCAGAGCCGTGCGGGCCCCCGTCGGAGCCGTGCGGGCCTCCGTCAGAGCCGGGCGGCCTGGCGCGCGGTCAGGGCGTCGAGCAGGCCGGGGAACGCCTCGTCCATCTCGGCGCGGCGCAGGGCGTTCATCCGGGACGTCCCCACGTAGTACTGCCGGATGAGGCCCGCCTCGCGCAGCACCTTGAAGTGGTGGGTGGCGGTGGACTTGCTGACCGCGATGTCGAAGGTGCCGCAGGCGAGGTCCCGGCCGGCGGCGTCGAGCTGCGTGACGATGCTGCGGCGTACCGGGTCGACGAGGGCCTCCAGCACCTGCTGGAGCTCGACCTGCGACACGTCCGGATGCGGCGGTGTGCGTCCCATGGACCCCATGGTACGACACCCATCAAAGTTTGACAGCCATCGTACTTATGGCCCACAGTGACTCCCGTACACGAGTGACGAGAGGACGAGGACATGGCCAGGACGGTGCGCTTCCACGAGCTCGGCGGGCCCGAGGTGCTGCGGCTGGAGGACCTTGAGCCGGGGGAGCCGGGGCCGGGCGAGGTGCGGATCCGGGTGGAGGCGATCGGGCTCAACAGGGCCGAGGCGCTGTTCCGGAGCGGCCGGTACATCCAGCCCGTCAAGCGGCTCCCCTCCGGGCTCGGCAACGAGGCGGCCGGGGTGATCGAGGCGGTCGGCCCGGACGTGACCGGGTTCGGGGAGGGGCAGGCGGTCAGCGTCCTGCCGTCCTTCTCGCACAACGACTACGGCGTGTACGCCGAGCGGGCCGTCGTGCCGGCGAGCGCGCTCGTGCCCCGCCCCGACGGCGTGGACGCGGTGGCCGGCGCGGCGGTGTGGATGCCCCATCTCACGGCCTACGGGGCGATGGCGGAGGTGGGCGGCGTGCGGGCGGGCGACACGGTCGTGCTGACCGCGGCCTCCAGCAGCGTCGGCGTGGCCGCGATCCACACGGCCGGCCGCCTGGGCGCGACGCCGGTCGCCGTCACCCGCACCTCCGCCAAGAAGCGGCGGCTGCTCGACGAGGGCGCGGCCGAGGTGATCGTCGCCGAGGAGGAGGACGTCGCCGGACGGGTCCTGGAGCTGACCGGCGGCCGGGGCGCCGAGTACGTCTTCGACGCCGTCGCCGGACCGGGCGTGACCGAGCTGGCCAGGGCCGTGGCCCCCGGCGGGACGCTGTTCCTGTGGGGCGCGCAGAGCGGGCAGCCGACGCCGTATCCCGGGTTCGACCTGGGCATGCCCGCCCTCAACATGCGCACGTACACGATGCTCGAGATCACCCGGGACCCCGCGCGGCTGCGTCGCGCGGTGGCGTTCATCACCTCGGGCCTGCGTGCCGGCACCCTCCGCCCGGTCGTCGACCGGCTCTTCCCGCTGGAGGAGATCGTGGAGGCGCACCGGCACATGGAGTCCGGCGCCCAGTTCGGCAAGATCGTGGTGACCACGGCTCGCTGACCGGGCGGGAGCCAGCCCGCCAGGGGACGGACCACGGCCGCGCCCAGCGGCGCCGGCTCGACCTCGCCGCCCACCGCCGCCCCGTGAGCAGGTCCGTCCCCTCCACGGGCACGGTCGCGCCGCGCTCGGCGTCGTGGTTGAGGAGGAACACGTACTCGTGCTCCCCGTCCGCGCGCACCGCGCACTCCACGTACGCGGGGACGCCCTCGAAGGGGTTCGCCACGCCGGCCTGCCGCACCGCGTCGAGCAGCACCGCGTCGAAGGCCGCCCGCTCCAGCAGCGTAGCGACGTGGTGCTCCAGTGGTGATGCCGCTGCGCCCGTACTCCGGCGAGCTGGAGAACGGCCGGTCAGGGGAGGGGACCGGTCAGGGGAGGGGAAGCGTGGCGGCGGCGCCGGCGGCGGCCTTGGCCAGGCTTTCGGCGCCGCCGGGGCCGGTGTCGCCGTCGGCGAAGGTGACCGTGTGGCGGAAGCTCAGGGACTGGCCGGGCTCGACCGGCCGGACGGTGTCGAAGAACGGCGCGGGGCAGACGCAGGCGAAGACGCCGGTGCGCACGAACCACCGCACCGGCTCCTCACCGGTCCCGGGCGTGTCGTCGGTGAAGACGAGCGTCGAGCTGCCGCCCGTCTCGTCGTGGTCGCCCGCGTAGGCGAGCCATCCGCCGCGCTCGCCCATCATCTCGTCGCCGCCCGTGCGGCCGTCCATGTAGACGCGGCCGCCGCTGAACGAGCGCGGTCCCCGCCAGAACAGACCGCCGTAGCCGGCGTTGGGCCGCCCCTCGGTCGTGGGGCTGCCGATCGGCACGGTCGCGCCGGAGACGTTGGTGAACGCGGTGGCGTAGGCGAGCGTCCAGGTGCCCTGCGCCTCGTCCACGGTCGCGGCGAACGCGCGCCGCTCGGTGAACCACGTGTCGCCGGTGCTCGCCACCCAGTCCAGCGTCTCGCCGACGGTGACGCGGTCCTGGCCGGTCTCGACGGCCGTTTCGATCGAGGTGAAACCGGTGTGGACGGTGGAGCCGTTGTTGTCCTCCTGGGCGTAGCCGCGGTCGCGGTAGTAGGTGGGGCCGCCCCAGAAGTTCTGCGCGCCCACGTTCGGCAGCGACCAGGCGATGCCCTTGTGCCAGACGTGGTCCCACGGCCGGTAGAGCGACACGGTCCGGCCGGACAGCGTGCGCAGCGGGTGGAAGTACGGCCGGGGCGACTCCAGCCGGGCGTCCCACGGTCCGTAGACGTACCGGAACAGCTCGACGCCTCCGGCGGTCAGCCGCAGGGAGCGGTCGTGCTCGTCGGTGATCTGGAGCCGGTTCGCGGGCTCGGTGACGGTCAACGTCCTTGCCTTTCGTCGGGTCGGGTGAGCCAGGGGACTCGGCCGCCGCCCATCGAGGCGTGGAACGGCGAGTCTTCGGTGATCTGGCCGCGGGCGACCTCCTCGCCGGTGAAGGCGGAGGCGTAGATCGCGGCGATGAGCTCCAGGGTCTGCCGGGCGTCGGCGGAGGCGACCGGCGGCGCCGCGCCGGTGCGCAGCGCGTCGATCACGGCCTCGAACTGGGCGGAGTGCCCGGAGGGCCGGCCCTCCGGCAGCGCCTCCCAGCGGGCGGCCACCTCGGGGTCCGCGCCGGGGGCGGGGGTGAGGCGCCACGCGTCGTCGCCGTAGCCGTACAGGTGCTCCAGCTCGACCGTGGCCCGCTCGAAGTCGAAGCGCAGGTGGCTGGTCTCCCGTGCGGACAGCAGGCTGTTGACGGCCACCACGGTCGCGCCGCTCTCGAGCGTCACCGTCGCCACCGACAGGTCCTCGGTGTCCGTGGCGCGCGCCTTGCGCTCGGCGACGGCGCGGACCGAGGCCCAGGGGCCGGCCAGCGACAGCAGGAGGTCCATCTGGTGGATGCCGTGCCCGAGCGTCGGGCCGCCGCCCTCCGATTCCCAGGTGCCGCGCCACGGCACCTCGAAGTAGGAGTCCGGGCGGAACCAGAGCGTGTCGCACAGCGCCAGGCGCAGCGGGCCGTACTCGCCGCGGGCGATCGCCTCGCGCACGGCCACGGCCCGCCCGCCGAAGCGGTGCTGCGAGACGGTGGCGAAGAAGCCGGGGCTGCGGGCCTCGGCCGCCGTGATCTCGTCGAACTCGCGCAGCGACAGCGCCGGCGGCTTCTCCGACAGCACCGACCAGCCGCGCTGCAGGACGGCGATCGCCTGCTCGCGGTGCAGCGCGGGCGGCGAGCACAGGTGGACGACGTCGCACTCGGCGTCCTGCAGCAGGTCCTCCAGCCGGGTGTACGCGCGGGGGATGTTCCACGTGCGGGCGAACGCGGCGACGCGGTCGGCGTCCACGTCCACCGCCGCGACCAGCTCGGCGGCGCCGTCCATGCGGGCGAGGTCGTCGGCCTGGACGCCGGCGATGCCGCCGCTGCCGACGATGGCGATCCGGGCCGGCCCGGAGTGCGGGGTCATGAATGCTCCTCTTCCTGGCCTTGCCGGGTGGGGACGGGCTCGAGGTGCACGCTCACCTCGGTGAGCCGCCGCTCGGCGCCGGTGACCTCGTACACGGGGCCCGTGATCGTCACCGGCAGCTCCGCGACCACGTCGGCGGCCGAGCGGCGGACCGACAGCACCACCTCGCCGGGCTCGACGACCCGCCGCCCGTCCCGGCCGGTGAACGAGAGCAGCCGCGGCGGCACGTCGAAGGCCACCCGCGCGGCCTGGCCCGGCGCCAGCTCGACCCGGGCGAACCCGACGAGCTGGGCGAGCGGCCGGGTGACCGAGGCGATCGTGTCGGAGGCGTACACCTGCACGACCTCCGCGCCCGGCCGCTCGCCCGCGTTGCGGACGGTCACCGCGCAGCGGATGGGCCCGCCGGCCGGCACGGTCTCGTCGGCGGCCGGGTCCGTGTAGGCGAAGCGCGTGTAGCTCAGGCCGTGGCCGAAGGGCAGCGCGGGCGCGGGGTCGATGTTGCTGACGGAGCTTGCCGCGCCGAGCCGCGGGTGCAGGTAGCTGTACGGCTGGCCCGACGCCGAGCGCGGCATGCTCATCGGGAGCCGGCCGGAGGGGTTGACCGCGCCGCTGATCACGCGGGCGACGGCTCCCGCGCCCTCCTCGCCGGGGAAGAACGCCTGCACCACGGCGGCGGCCCGCTTCAGCACGTCCGGCACCGCGTACGCCCGGCCGGTCAGGAGCACCACCACCGTCGGCGTCCCGGTCGCGAGCACGGCCCGCGCCAGCTCCGCCTGGGCGCCCGGCAGGTCCAGCGACTCCACGTCGCAGCCCTCGCCGGAGGTGCCCCGGCCGAACAGCCCCGACCGGTCGCCCAGCACGAGGACCGCCACGTCGGAGGAGGCGGCCAGCCGGGCGGCGGCGGGGATGCCGGCGCGGTCGCCGTCGTCCACGCCGGTGCCCCGCTCGTGGGCCAGCTCGGCGTCCGGCAGCTCGGCGCGCAGCGCGGCGAGCAGCGTGGGCGCCTCGATGCCGGCCTCCACCTCGGGGAAGTGGGGGAGCACGTGGTTGACGAACGCGTAGCAGCCGAACAGCGCCGCGACGCTGTCCGCGTTCGGCCCGAGGACCGCCACCCGCCTGCCCGCGGCGTCGCCGAGCGGCAGCACGCCGTCGTTGGCGAGCAGCACGACCGACTCCTCGGCGAGCCGGCGCGCCACCTCCCGCGACTCGGGCGGGTCGAGGTCCACGGGGCCGGACGGGACGGGCTCGTAGCCCTCGTCCAGCAGCCCGAGCGCGGCCTTCTGGGTGAGCACGCGGCGCAGCGCCCGGTCCACCAGGTCCTCGGAGACCCGCCCGGACCGCACAGCCTCCTTCAGCGGCTCCAGGTAGGCCACGCCGGTGGGCAGCTCGACGTCGACCCCGGCGGTGAGCGCCTGCCCGGCCGCGTCCCCGGCGTCCTCCGCCACGGCGTGCAGGGTGTGCAGGAACGCCACCCCGAAGTAGTCCGCGACGACCGTGCCCTCGAACCCCCACGCGCCGCGCAGCAGGTCCGTCAGGTACGTGGGATCGGCGGCGACCGGCACTCCGTCGATCTCCGCGTACGAGTGCATGACCGAGCCGGCGCCCGCGTCGCGCACCGCCACCTCGAACGGGAACAGCAGCGTGTCCGCCACCTCGCGCGGGCCCGCGTGGACCGGCGCGAGGTTGCGGCCGGCGCGCGAGTTGCTGTAGCCGACGAAGTGCTTGAGCGTCGCGATCACCCCGGCCGACTGGAGCCCCCGCACGTACGCCGCGCCGACGACCGCCACCTCGTACGGGTCCTCGGACACGCACTCCTCGACCCGCCCCCACCGCTGGTCGCGGATGACGTCGAGGACCGGGGCGAGGCCCTGGTGGACGCCCAGCGCCGCCATGCCCTCGCCGATCCGCCGGGCCATCCGCTCCACCAGGACGGGGTCGAACGACGCCCCCCACGCGGGCGGCGCCGGATAGGTGGTGGCCCGCCAGGCGGCCAGGCCGGTCAGGCACTCCTCGTGGGCCAGGGCGGGGATGCCCGGCCGGGTGTGGTCCATCAGCCAGCGCTGCCGCTCGGCCAGCAGCGTGCTCGCCCACCGCGGATCGACGGGCCGGGTGCCGTAGTGGCGGGTGACGTGCCCGAGGCCGTGGCGCGCGAACGTCTCGAACTCGACGTCCTCTCCCTGCATCGCGTCCTGGAGCGGGGCGACGGCCCCCTCCTCGCGGTCGACGTTCAGCCATACGCCGACGAGCTGCGCGAGCTTCTCGTCCAGCGACAGGCCGGCCACCAGGTCGTCGACCCGCCGCGCCCGGCGGCTCTCCGGGCTGTGCGGCTCAGCTTTCACCGGTGTCCATCCTCATGTGGTCGGCATCTCCGATCAGGCGCGGAGAGAAAGGGGGAGGGCAGAAAGTTTCTGATTGGTTTTCGGAAGAAATTACCGTAACATGCCGTATCGTGACGCTAGGCTCCGGCCTGTAAGCATGTCAATAGCCCGATCTCTCGCAGTCCTGCCTGATCAGCCGCGATCAGCGGGGCGACCTCGCTCGACGGATTTTCCGGAAAGTTGCGTATCGACGGCGACCGCCGGAGAGCGCGCCACGGTCACAGGAGGTCCCGTGTCACGAGCCACGCTCGCCGACGTCGCCGCCGCCGCCGACGTCTCGGTGCCGACCGTCTCCAAGGTGCTCAGCGGCAAGAAGCACGTCTCGGCCGCCACGCGCGAGAAGGTCCTCGAAGCCGTGCGGACCCTCGGGTACGAGGCGCTCCGCCCGGCCGGCGCGCCCCGCGTGGGCCTCGTGGACCTGCTCATCGACGGCCTCGGCTCGCCGTGGGCGCAGGTTCTGATCAGCGGCGCCGAGCGGGCCGCGGCGCGCTGGGGGTTCTCCCTGGTCATCACCTCCTCCGGCCGGCCCGACTTCGACCTGCGCCAGTGGCTCGGCATCCTGCGCAAACGCGGCACCGACGGGATCGTGCTCGTGCTGTGGCGGGCCGGCCAGGAGGAGGTCGCGGCCATCCAGGAGCTGCTGCACGTGCCTCTGGTGCTGCTCGACCCCGTCGGCCGGCGCGACCCCCGGCTCTCGACGGTCGGCGCCACCAACTGGTCCGGCGGCGTCATGGCGGCCACCCACCTGCTGGAGCTGGGGCACACCCGCATCGGCTTCATCGGCGGCCCGCGCGACACGCAGTGCACGCTCGACCGGCATGAGGGCTACCTGGCCGCGCACCGCACGTTCGGCATCGAGCCCGACCCCGTGCTGACCCGCTTCGGGGACTTCCTCATCGGCGGCGGCAAGGAACGCGGGGGCGAGCTGCTGGACCTGCCCGACCCGCCCACCGCCGTCTTCGCCGGCTCCGACCTGCAGGCCGCCGGCGTCTACCAGGCGGCGGCCGAGCGCGGCATCCGGGTGCCCGGCGACCTGTCGGTCGTGGGCTTCGACGACGCCCCGCTCTGCGAGACCATGTCGCCCGCGCTCACCACCGTCCGCCAGCCGCTCGGCGACATGGCCAACGAGGCCATCCGGCTCGTGGCGGACGAGCTGTCCCATCCCGGCGAGTCCACCGGCACCCGGATCGAGCTCGCCACCAGTCTGGTCGTCCGAGGGAGCACCACACGATGCGTGAGCTGAACCAGGGGAGCTTTCCCGGCGGCACGTCGGTCAGCCGGTTGTCGGTCTACTCCGGCGTGTGCGCGGCCGACGGCCTGGCGGGCGGCACGCCGCACCTGCACACCGCCTCCACCGAGGCGTACGTGGTGATCGGCGGCAGCGGCGCGCTGCAGACGCTGGACGCGCGCGGGCTGCGCGAGACCGAGCTGCGGCCCGGCTCCACGGTCTGGTTCACCCCCGGCACCATCCACCGCGCCGTCAACCACGACGGCCTGCGGGTGGTAGTGGTCATGCAGAACGCCGGACTGCCCGAGGCCGGCGACGCCGTCATGACCTTCCCCCCGGACGTCGTGGGCGACCCCGGCCGCTACCGCGCGGCCGCCGCCCTGCCCGCCGCGGCGTCCACCGAGGAGATCGAGCGGGCCGTGGCCCGCCGCCGCGACCTGGCCGTGGACGGCTTCCTGCGCCTGGCCGCCGCCGCCCGCGACGGCGACCCCGAGCCGCTGCGCCGCCTCTACGCCGCCGCCGTCGCCCTGGTCCGGCCGAACGTGGCCCGCTGGCGCGACCTGTGGGAGCGTGACGTCGCCGCCCAGACCCGCCACACCGCCGCCGTCCTCGACGCCCTCCAGGCCGGCGACGGCGCCCACCTGCTGGACGCGGCCCTCATGGAGAGCCCGCCCCAGGACCGGTGGGGCATGTGCGGAAACCTCGTCACCCACGACGTCACCCACCCCATCGTCCGCGCGCCGTCATAGCGGTCCGGGCGGCGCCTCACCCCGTGCGGGGCGAGGCGCCGCCTTCCCGCCGGCTCACCCCGGTGTCACTGCTGCGGGGCGCCCCCCGGCTGGGTGACGCCGTTGACCTTCAGCGTGTACGGCGCGTACTGCCCCACCTGCTCCGTCGGGTCGTCGTAGGCGACCACCGCGACCACCTTCGGGAACGGGGCCAGCACGGCGAGCTGGAGCCGGTTGAGCGAGAGCGTGCGCCGCCCGTCGGACTCCACCTGGAGCGCCACCGCGTGCTTGTCGTCCAGCCCGACGAGGCGGACGTTCCAGTTGGCGACCGGCGTCGGGTGGATCTCCGTCGGCGAGTCGAACGGCTCCAGGCTCGACCCGTCGCTCACCGCCGTGCCGCCGACCGTGACGTCGTCGATCCGCAGGCCACCCTCGTTGACGCCAGCGTCGCTGACGTACCGGAAGCCGAGCAGGATCTCCTTGCCCGCGTAGGCCGCCAGGCTGAAGGTGTGCGGCTCGAAGCCGGTGGTGGTGCCGTTGAGCGCCGGGCCGAGCGGGCCCGTCACCGTGCGGTCGCCGGGGACGGCGGTGTAGGTGGCGCCGCCGTCCGTGGAGACCACGACGTAGCCGTAGTCGAAGCCGCTCTCCGCCCCGTACTTGGCCAGGAGGCGCAGCGTCGGGTCCGCGGTGGGGACCGTCACCCGGGTCACCGCGGCGGCGTCGAGATTGCTGGAGTTGCCCGACCACAGCACCGGGTTGCCGGCCCGGTCCGGGTCGTCGGAGACGACGGTCCAGGCGAGCGGCTGGGCGGGCAGCGTCTTCGCGCCCTCGAACGACAGCGACCGCAGGTCCGACCCGCGCAGGACCTTCCCGCCGGTCGCCTGGAGCGGCACGTAGTCGGCGCCGTTCGGGGCGGCGCCGGCCGTCCTGTACGCCGCCGGGTTGTCCAGGTTGACCGTTGAGCGCAGGCTCGCGGTGGTCACCCGCTTCTTCGGCACGCCGAGCATGACGCCCCTGGCCGACTCCCCGACGATCTTGTCCACCAGGGTCGTCGTCTGGTAGTCGTGGATCACCTGGTACGGGTTCTTGACGCCGCGCGCCTCCAGCGCCGCCCGCAGGCTGGCCAGGCCCTGCAGGTCGCCGTCACGGTGCAGGCGCGTCAGGAAGTCCGTGCCGTACCTGTCGTACAGGAACAGCATGAACGAGTACGCGTTGCCGTAGTCGGCCAGCACCCCGCTGGCCGTGGCGCCCTCGCCCCACAGGTTCAGCGAGTTCTCCGGGCCGCCGCAGTCGCGCGGGTTGGTGTTGTACGGCGTCTGCACGGTGCCGAAGCCCTGGAAGCAGTAGATGTGGCTGTCGGCGCCCCGGTCGAACACCGTGGCCTTCGCGTCGGCGTATCCCACGAGGGTCTGCGCGAAGTCCGACAGGCCCTCGTTCATCCAGGTGGTCTCCAGCGGGTCGGTGTAGTAGTGGGCCAGGTGCTGCCACTCGTGCGCGAACGTGTTCTCGTACTGGTGCGGCCGCGCCGGGCGGGAGGTGCACAGGTCGGAGGTGGGCTCGTCCGGCGGGTTGGCGCCGGTGCGGTGCAGCCAGTCGAACGCGTCGATCGTCATGACGTTGCGGTCGAGCAGCTCGTTGAACTGCGAGGAGAAGAACCCGGCGATGTACGTGGGCGCGGCCGGGAAGTCGTAGAAGTTGTCGTCCCTGACGTTGTCCACGAGCGTCACGGTGCGGTTGCCCGCGCCGGTGTAGACGCCGCCGTTGCCGTTGGCGTCGGGCCCGAGGACGGCGTTGGAGCCGTCGCGGTCCGGCGGCCTGCTGAAGGCGGCGGTCTCCTTCGGGTACATGTTGGTGTCGAACTCGTGGACGAGGCTCGCCACCTGCGCGTCGGTGACCTGCGTGCTGGACGGGACCTGCGCGCGGCAGTCGCCGGCGGGGAAGGCGAGGTCGTTGGCGACCCACACCTCGATGTTGTCGCCGACGCCGCGCAGCGTGTAGTCCTTGCGGTAGAGCCGCCCGTTGAAGTCGTCCATGCCGAGCCACTGCCGCACGGTGCCGACCGGCGGCGTGTCGGCGGCCTTCGCCCTGGCACTCGGCTTGGCCCGGTACGCCGACGGCACCTTGACCGGCTTGCCGTCGAGGGTGAAGTCCTTGCGGGTGAGCTCCCGCACGTCGGACGGCGCCGGGGCCGGTGGGGCGGCGTGCGGGGCCTCCGCGGTGGCGGGAAGGGCCGTGAGGAGGGGTAAGGCGAGGAGCGTGGCTGCGAGCCCGATGATCCGGTGGCGCGCCATGGAACCCCCTTTTGATGGGTGTTGCCCGGGATTGTTGGGGACAAGCCGTTATCACCCGGGGCCGTGGGGGCGCGCAAGCGAAGCAGTTGCCAACAACCACCCGGGGTTTTCGTGCTCACGCGCCCTCCACCTCACGCCTACCGCCGGAAGAGCCCCACCGACCAGCGGACCGGGCGGCCGGCCGCCGGTGACCGCATGGTGAGCTTCACGGTGACGGTCACCGTCCTGCCCTTCGGCACGTTGAGCATCTTCATGGCCATGGGGAAGGGGCCCTTCTCCCACAGGGGGCACGGGCTGCTGCTGCCGGAGTCCCGGCCGTCCACCGCGTGGCCGAACCAGAGCCGCGGGGCGAGGTCACCGGTGCAGGCCTGGTCGATGCCGTACGTGTGGCCGTCGCCGCGGATCCGGAAGGTCGCGGTGCCGGCTCCGGGCCAGCGGCCGGAGCGGGTGTCCATCAGCGTCCACCCCTGCATCTCGCGCGGGAAGGCCCTGGGCGGCCGCGGCTCGGCCGGCGTCTGCGGCGGCGTCCACTCGTACACGGCGAGGGACCAGGACACGCGCTCCTCCTTGACCGGGACGCAGGGGTCCTTCGCGCCGGCCCGCACGCATCCGGAGCCGTGCGTGGTCGTGTCGAAGGTGACCGTGATCCGGCTCCCGGCACCCGCGGGCACGGTGAGCGGCACCAGGTTCCTCTGGCCCGTGCAGAACAGGCCGCCCCCGCCCCCCGAGGGCCGTCCGTCGACCGTGATCCGGGGACCGGCGCTGATCCCGGTCCGGCCGGCGCAGAGTCCCGCCACATCCAGGGGCCTGCCCGTGACGGGGACGGTGATCGTGGTCTTCCTGCTGCCCGTCCTGCCGATCGAGGTCGCGGCCAGGCGCCGGTAGACGGTGCCGTCCGGCGCGGTGAAGCTCTCCGGCAGCCCGGCCGGGGCGGCGGGCGCGACCAGCGGGTGGGCCGTGGTGGTCGTGTCGGGGCCTCCCCCCGTGACCCCGCCGGGCAGCAGCACCAGGCCCAGCGCGGCGACCGCCGCCACGGTGGTCCCGGCCGCGGCGAGCCGCCGGCGCAGCCGGATCCTCGAGATGCGGGCCCGTACCTGCTCGTGGCGGACCGGGTTGGACGGGGGAGTGGCGTCGCCGTGCTCGCGCAGCACGTCGCGCAGCTCGCGTACGGTCATCGGTGGGTCTCCTCCATGATCGACTCGTCCACCCGCAGCTTGGCCAGCGCCTTGGCGGTCTGGCTCTTGACCGTGCCGGGCGCGCAGCCCAGCAGCCGGGCCACCTCGGCCACGGGCAGGTCCTCGTAGAAGCGCAGCACGATCACCGCGCGCATCCGGGCGGGGAGGCGGCCGACGGCCCGCCACAGCTCCTCGCGGTCGCGGCCGGCGCCGCCGTCCACGGGGACGTCCGGCAGGTCGTCGCTCGGCAGCTCCCGCCGCCACTTGCGCCGCCACCACGACGTGTACGTCGTCACGAGCACGCGGCGCACGTACGCCTCCGGCTCCTCCACGCCGGGCCAGGCGAACCAGGCCTTGGCCAGCGACTCCTGCAGCAGGTCCTCGGCCAGGGCCCAGTCGCGGGTCAGCAGGTACGCCGTGCGTAACAGCCGGTCCGACCGCGCCAGCACGAATTCCTGATATATCGCCCGATCCGCCACCTAAATGCCTCCTGCCGGCGCGGCGCGCCCGCACGCGTCTCGTCCGGCCCTCCCGCTGAGGGCCACTGCGGCTAGTGACGCATCGACGCGCCCGCCGGGTTGCCCGGCCTCAACAGGGAACGGGTCGGATCAGCCGGCGCGGCCGGCGCGCAGGATCGTGAACGGCGCCAGCTCGCCCAGGCCGCGCACCGACAGCCGGTTGACCGGGCGCAGCTCGAAGGCGCGGTCGCCCTCCAGCTCCTCGGCCATCTCCGGGTCGGCCAGGATGGTGCCGGGACGGGCCAGCGCCGTGAGCCGGCTGGCCAGGTTGACCGTCGTGCCGAACACGTCGCCCATCCGCCAGATCACCGACCCCGCGGCCAGCCCCACGCGCAGCTCCGGCATGCCCCGGACCCTGGCGTGCGTCTCCAGCAGCCGCAGCCCGATCTCGGCCGCCTCGTGGGCCTTGCCGGCGACGAACAGCACGGAGTCGCCCAGCGTCTTGACGATCCGGCCGCCGGAGGAGGTCACCACGTCGGCGGAGCGGCCCTCGAAGCTGTCGACCAGCGTGGCCAGCTCCCGCTCGGTGATCTGCCGGCTCAGCCGGGTGAACCCGACCAGGTCGGCGAAGCCGACCGCCAGCCGTACCGCGGTGTGGTCCTGGTCGACCATGCGGCCGGCCGCTGCGGCGAGCTGCCGCTGCCACGAGTAGACGAGCAGCCGCGCGAGCGGGGGCACGACCCGGTCGGCCCGGCGGCGCCAGGCGCGGGACCGCTCGGCCAGCGGGACGCCCGCCTGGTCCAGCTCTTCGGCGCCGAGCTGCGCCTGCGACTCGGCCAGGCGCGTGGTGGCCCGCCCGAGCGAGCGGGCTATGAGCAGCACGTGCTCCTCGTCGTAGACGCCGGCGCTGACCATGCCGACCAGGGTCCTCAGCGCCTCCACGTCGGAGTCGGTGAACTCCACGGCGTCGTCGCGGACGTTCGGGAACCCGAGCGCCCGCCAGAACCGGCGCGCGCGGTAGACCGGCACCCCGGCCATCTCGGCGACCTGGTGGCTGGTGTAGCGACGGGGCTCGCGCAGGAACGCCTCGGCGAGCCCGTCCGAATCCTCGCGCGCCACGGCTGCAACATACACCCGTTAACGGGAGATAGCGCGTCCATATCCCAAGGTGGCCGGACATGTCGCGGTCCATCCGGAACGCTACTCCAGCAGGGCCCGCAGGGGGGAGCGCTCGGCCGCCGGGACGTGGTCCGCGTAGTAGTCGTACATCGTCTGCCGCGCCAGCCGGGCCGCCAGCGGGCCGTCGCCGGCGCGGACCGCGGCCAGCACCTCCTCGTGGTGGCGGATGCTGCGCCGCATCAGCGCCTCCCGGTCGGGCTCGGCGGCGAGCCGGTCGGCCACCAGGCCGACGACGATCGAGCGCACCACCTCGACGCAGATCTGGATGAGCTTGTTGCCGCTGGCCCGCGCCACCGCGTCGTGGAAGGCCACGTCGGCGGCGCTGAACGCGTCATGCCCGTCCGCGGCGCCCTCCCGGAGGGTGGCGCGCATCCGGTCGATGGCCGCCTCCATCTCGGCGAGCTGCTCGTCGGTGCGCAGCCGGGCCGCCAGCAGGTTGGCCGACCCGTCGAGCAGCATCCGGAACTGCACCAGCTCCCCGAGCGACAGGCCCTCGACCCGGGCCAGCGTGGCCATGGACCTCTGCAGCGCGTCGGGGCTGAACGGCAGCACCTCGGCCCCGTGCGGGTCTCCCGGCCGCGAGCGCACCAGGCCGCGCGACTGGAGCACGCGCAGCGCCTCGCGCACCGTGGACCGGCTCACCGAGAACTGGCCCATGAGGTCGCGCTCGCTGGGCAGCCGCTGACCGGGGCGGAGAGCGCCGCTCTCGATGGCCTGCTCGACCTGCTCCACGATCCGCTCGTACGCGCGTACGGTGCGTACCGGCTCGAAGCGTGGACCACTCATTGCGCCCCCTTGACCTGAGCCGTCGTCGGCTGGCAATGTGCGTAGCCTACTGGTCCGACCAGTGCACTAGCCAGGGCACAGCCAGGAGGCTTGGACATGAGGCGCATCGGCATCTGGATGGCCCTGGGCGGGCTCCTGCTGGGCACGGCGGCCTGTGGCGGCGGCTCCGGCGGAGGCTCCGGGGGAACGGCCGCGAAGCAGACGCTGGCGGTCGGGTTCACGGCCGAGCCGGCCAACCTCGACTTCACCTCCACCGAGGGCGCCGCCATCCCGCAGGCCCTGCTCGTCAACGTCTACGAGGGCCTGGTCAAGCTCGACCAGGACGGCCGGATCCAGCCGCTGCTCGCCGAGAAGATGGAAGTCTCGCCGGACCGGAAGACCTACACCTTCACGCTGCGCAAGAACGTCACCTTCACCAACGGCGCCCCGTTCACGGCCGACGACGTGGTCTTCTCCCTCGGCCGCGTGCGGACGGACTGGAAGCTGAAGATCAAGTCGCAGCTCGACGTCATCGACAAGGTGGACAAGAAGGACGACACGACGGCTGTCGTCACGCTCAAGCGCCCCAGCAACGGCTTCCTCTACGCGCTGGCGACCCGGCTCGGCGCCATGTTCAGCCGCACCGGCGTCGCCGACCTGGCCAACAAGCCCGTCGGCACCGGCCCCTACCAGCTCGGCTCGTGGAAGCGCGGCGACTCCATCAGGCTCGACGCCAACCCGAAGTACTGGGGCACCAAGCCGGCGATGAGCGCCGTCACCCTCAAGTACTTCAAGGACGCGACGGCCATGAACAACGCGCTGCTGACGGGCGGCATCGACGTCATCTCCAGCGTCCAGGCCCCCGAGTCGCTCCAGCAGTTCGCCGACCCCAACCGGTTCGTCACGGTCGAGGGCACCACCAACGGCGAGGTGGTGCTGTCGATGAACAACGGCCGCCCGCCGTTCGACGACAAGAAGGTGCGCCAGGCCGTCCGGTACGCCATCGACCACAAGGCGCTGCTCGACACGGCCTGGGCCGGACGCGGCAAGCTCATCGGCTCCATGGTCCCGCCCACCGACCCCTGGTACGAGGACCGCGCCGGCGACTACCCGTACGACGCGGCCAAGGCCAAGGAGCTGCTCGGCGGCAAGACGTACACGGTCAAGATGCGCATCCCCAACCTGCCCTACGCCGTGGCCTCCGCCCAGGTGGTCAAGTCGCAGCTCGCCCAGGTGGGCATCACGGCCGACATCGAGCCGCTGGAGTTCCCGGCCCGGTGGCTGGACGTGGTGTTCAAGCAAGGCGACTACGACCTGTCCATCATCAACCACGTCGAACCCCGCGACATGGGCATATTCGCCGACAAGTCGTACTACTTCCGGTACGACAATCCGGAGTTCGGCAAGCTGCTCGCCTCCGCCGACGAGGGCAGCGAGCAGCAGCAGACCGACGACCTCAAGCAGGCCGCCAAGCTCCTGTCCGACGACGCCGCCGCCGACTGGCTCTTCCTCTTCCCCAACCTGATCGTGGCCAAGAAGGGCGTCACCGGCCTGCCCCAGAACGCCATCGCCGAGTCGTTCGACTTCACCGGGCTCGCCAAGCAGTGATCGTCTACCTGTCGAAGCGGCTGGCGGTGCTCCTCGCGAGCGTCGCCGCCGCCGGCGTGGCGGTCTTCGCGTTCATGGCCGTGCTGCCCGGCGACCCGGCCGAGGTCGCGCTCGGCGTCAACGCCACGCCCCAGGCGGTCGCCGAGCTGCGGGCCCGGTTCGGCACCGACCGGCCGCCGGTCACCCAGTTCCTCGACTGGTTCGGCGGGCTGGCCCAGGGCGACTTCGGCACCTCGTACGTGACCAGCTCCCCGATCGGGCCGCAGATCGCCGACCGGCTCGGCGTGACCGCGGTGCTGGTCATCGGCGGCATGGTCATCGCGCTGCTCGTCGCCGTACCGGCCGGCACGTTCGCCGCCGTCCACCACCGTGACCCGCTCGGCGCGGCCGTCAGCGCGGTGAGCCAGATCGGCATCGCCGTCCCCGCGTTCCTGGCGGGCATCCTGCTCGTGTTCGTCTTCGCGGTGAAGGCGCAGGTGCTGCCGTCCGGCGGCTACGTGCCGATCGCCGACGACCCGGCCGGGTGGCTGCGCGGCCTGCTGCTGCCGTGGCTGTCGCTCGGCCTGGTCCAGGGCGCCGTCCTGACCAGGTACGTGCGCAGCGCCGTGCTCGACGTGATGCGCGAGGACTATCTGCGCACGGCCCGGGCCAAGGGCAGGGGCCGGATGGGCGCCCTGTGGCGGCACGGGCTGCGCAACGCCTCCATCCCCGTGGTCACCGTGCTCGGCCTCCAGCTCGCGACCCTGCTCGTCGGCGCCGTCGTGGTCGAGCGGGTGTTCGTCGTGCCGGGGCTCGGTGACCTGCTGCTGAACGGCGTGGCCGGGCGCGATCTGCTGCTCGTCCAGGGCGTGGTGATGGTGCTGGTCGCCGCCGTCCTGCTGATCAACTTCGTGGTGGACGTCTGCTACGCCGCCCTCGACCCCCGCCTGCGGGGCGCCCGATGAGGGGACGGCTCAACCTGGGGCTGGTGACGGGCGGCACGCTGGTCGGGATCGTCGTGGCGGCCGCGCTCGTCTCGTTCGTGTGGACGCCGCACGACCCGACCCTCGTCGACGCGGCCGCCAAGCTGCGCGAGCCCGGCGGCGGTCACCTGCTCGGCGCCGACAAGTTCGGCCGCGACACGCTCAGCCAGCTCATGGTCGGCGCCCGCACCACCCTGTACGTGGGAGTGGTGGCCGTCGGCATCGCCGCCGTCCTGGGCACGCCGCTGGGCGTGGCCGCCGGCATGGCGCCCCGCTCCCGGGGCTGGCTGTCGGAGCTCATCATGCGGGTGAACGACCTGGTGTTCGCCTTTCCCGCGCTGTTGCTGGCCGTCATGCTGGGCGCGGTGTACGGGGCGGGCACGCTGACCGCGATGATCGCGATCGGGGTGGCCACCGTGCCCGCGTTCGCCCGCGTGGCCAGGGCGGCGACGATGCAGGTCATGGTGACCGACTACATCCTGGCCGCGCGCGCCGCCGGCCGCCGTGGCCCCGCCATCGCCGCGCGGCACGTGCTGCCGAACATCGGCTCGGTGCTCATCGTGCAGGCGTCGGTGTCGTTCGCCATCGCGATCCTGGCCGAGGCGGCGCTGTCGTTCCTCGGCTTCGGCACCCGGCCGCCCACGCCGTCGTGGGGGCGCATGCTCCAGGAGTCGCAGGAGCTGCTGTTCTCCACCCCGCGCCTGGCCCTGTGGCCCGGCCTGGCCATCGCGCTGGCCGTGCTCGGCTTCAACCTGCTCGGCGACGGCCTGCGCGACCACCTCGACCCGAAGCTGAGGAGCATCCGTGCTGACGGTTGAGGGATTGAGTGTGCGGGCCGAGGACATCGAGCTGGTGCGGGAGGTGTCGTTCGGCATCGGGCCGGGCGAGCGCGTCGGCCTCATCGGCGAGTCCGGCTCCGGCAAGTCGCTGACCGCGCTGGCGCTCATGGGGCTGCTGCCCGACGGCGTGACCGCGTCCGGCACCGCCCGGCTGCGCGAGCGCGACCTGGTGGGCGTGCCCGAGCGGCGGCTGAAGGATCTGCGCGGCCGTACGGTGTCCATGGTCTTCCAGGAGCCCATGACGGCGCTCAACCCGCTCATGCGGGTCGGCGCGCAGGTCGCCGAGGTCATGACCCTGCACGGCGCCCCGGCGCGCGGCGCCCGCGAGCGCGCGGTCGAGCTGCTCGGCCGGGTCCGCCTGCCCGACCCGGAGCGGATCGCCCGCTCCTACCCGCACCAGCTCTCCGGCGGCCAGCGCCAGCGCGTCATGCTCGCCATCGCCCTGGCCAACGAGCCCGAGCTGCTCATCTGCGACGAGCCGACCACCGCGCTCGACGTGACCGTGCAGCGGCAGATGCTGGAGCTCATCGCCGAGGTCGCGCCCGCGCTGCTGTTCATCACCCACGACCTCGCCGTCGTCGCCTCGGTCTGCGAGCGGGTGCTCGTCATGTACGGCGGGCGGGTCGTGGAGAGCGGCCCCCTGCGCGAGGTGTTCGCCCGGCCCCGCCACCGCTACACCGAGGGCCTGCTGGCGGCCTCCCGGCTCCCGCCGCGCGGCACCCGCCTGGCCACCATCCCGGGCACCGTGCCGGCGGCCGGGACCTTCCCGGAGGGGTGCGTCTTCCGCGACCGGTGCGCCCACGCCTCCGACGACTGCGCGACCGTTCCGGAGCTGACAGGAGACGGCCATGCCTTCGCATGCCGGCACCCCCGGGACTGACCCGGTGACCGCCACGACGGCCGCGACCGACGCTACGGCCGCGGCAGACACGGCGGCCGCGGCGCGCGGCCGGGACCGCGCGGGCGGCTCCCGGGGCGAGCCGCTGATCGAGGTGCGCGACCTCACCCGCGTCTACCGCCGCCCCCGCGGCTCGCTCACCCGCCCCGGCGAGGCCGTGCACGCGCTGAAGGGCGTGTCGCTGACCGTCCACCGCGGCGAGCGGTTCGGGATCGTCGGCGAGTCCGGCTCCGGCAAGTCCACGCTGCTGCGCCTCCTCTGCGCGCTCGACCGGCCCACGAGCGGCTCCGTCACCTTCGGCGGCCGGGAGGTGACCGGCCGTCCCGAGCGGTCGCTGCGGTTCCTGCGGCGCAGCCTCCAGATCGTCTTCCAGGACCCGATGAGCTCCCTCGACCCGCGCATGCGGGTGCGCGACCTCGTCGCCGAGCCGCTGGTCGCGCTCGGGGAGCCCGTCGGGAACCGCGTCGCCGAGCTGCTCGACGCGGTGGGCCTGCCCGCCTCGGCGGCCGGCCGCTACCCGCACCAGTTCTCCGGCGGCCAGCGGCAGCGCATCGCGATCGCCCGCGCCCTCGCGCCCCGGCCGGAGGTGCTCGTCGCCGACGAGCCGGTCAGCGCCCTCGACGTGTCGGTACGCGGCCAGATCCTCAACCTGCTGGCCGACCTGGCCGACGAGCTGGGCCTCACCCTCGTCTTCGTCTCGCACGACCTGGCGGTGGTCCGGCACCTGTGCGAGACCGTCGCGGTCGTCCACGACGGGTTGATCGTGGAGAGCGGCCCGGTGGACGACGTGTGGGCCGCGCCGGAGCACCCGTACACGCGCGCGCTGCTGGCGGCCGTACCGACCCTGGAGGGACTGCTGTGATCGACGTAGACGCCCGCGGAGTCGTGGAGTTCACCCAGGCGCTGGTGCGGATCCCCAGCACCAACGATCCGGCCCGCGGGCGCTGCGAGCGGCCGGCCGCCGAGCTGGTCGAGGCGCGGATGCGGGAGTGGGGCTGGGAGCCGCGCGTCTACGAGGTCGAGCCCGGCCGGCCCAACGTGGTGGCCGTCGTCGAGGGCGGCGGCGGTGACGGGCCGACCCTCATGTTCGAGGGGCACACCGACGTGGTGACCGAGGGCGACCTGTCGAGCTGGACGGTGGACCCGTTCGGCGGCGAGATCCGCGACGGGAAGCTGTGGGGGCGGGGCAGCGCCGACATGAAGTCGGGCCTGGCCGCCGCCCTCTACGCCACGCGGGCGCTCCAGCTCGCCGGGCCGTTCCCGGGCCGGATCAAGGTGTGCGCGCTGGCCGACGAGGAGGGCCTGATGATCGGCGCCCACCACTTCGTCGCCGAGGGCCTGGCCGCCGACGTCGACGGCGCGATCGTGGCCGAGCCGGAGGCGGGCGAGATCTGCGCGGTCGCCAAGGGCGCGCTGCGGCTCCGCGTGGACCTCACCGGCAAGATGGCGCACGGCGCGATGCCCCAGCACGGCCGCAACCCCATCCAGGCCGTGGGCGCGCTGCTCGTGGGGCTGCGTTCCCTGGAGAAGGAGCTCCAGGCGGCGCATCCCGCCCACGAGCATCTGGGCGAGGTGTACGTGACGCCGACCGTGGTGCGGGCGGGCACCGAGGAGCAGGTCAACGTCATCCCGGCGGTCGCGTCGGTCTTCGTGGACGTGCGGACCGTCCCCGGGCTCGCGCACGCGGACGTCGCCGCCCGGGTGCGGGAGCTGGCCTCCCACGACGGGATCGCGGCGGAGGTGTCGGTCCTCGTGGACCGGCCGCCGGTGGAGGTGCCCGTGGACGACCCCGTGGTCGCGGCGCTGGCCGGCGCGCACCGGGCCGTCACCGGCGAGGAACCCGTCTACGGGGGCGTGCCCGGCTCGACCGACGGCACCGTCCTGACGCACTGGGGCGGCGTGCCGTCCGTCGTGTACGGGCCGGGCGGCAAGTGGATCGCCCACCAGGCCGACGAGTACGTCGAGGTGGACGAGATCGTGCAATGCACCCGCGTCTTCGCCGAGGCGGCCCGCCGCTTCCTCACCGGGGCCCGGTCCTCCGGGCCCGGGAGGCGGGCGTGAAGGCCGGGCGCACCAACGCGCTGGTCGACGTGCCGGGCCTGCGTGTCGGCCACGCGGAGCGGGTCGGCGGCGGCTACCGCACCGGCACCACCGTCGTGCTCGCGCCCCCCGGCGGCATGGTCGCGGGGGTGGACGTGCGCGGCGCCGCGCCGGGCACCCGGGAGACCGAGCTGCTCGACCCGCGCAACCTCGTCGAGCGCGTCCACGCGATCACCCTCGCCGGCGGCAGCGCGTACGGGCTGAGCGCCGCGTGCGGCGTCATGGAGCGGCTGGCCGACGCGGGGATCGGCTTCCCCGTCGAGGGCGGCGTGGTGCCCATCGTGCCCGCCGCCGTCATCTACGACCTGGGGCGCGGCGGCCGGTTCCGCGCCGTGCCGGACGGCGCGCTGGGCGCCGCCGCCGTGGACGCCGCCTCGGCCGCCGAGGCGCGCAGCGGGTCGGTCGGCGCGGGCGCCGGAGCGGTGGCGGGCGGGCTGGCCGGCGGCGTCGGCACCGCCAGCGCCGTGCTGCCCTCCGGCGTGACCGTGGCCGCGCTGGCCGTGGTCAACGCCGCCGGGTCGGTCCTCGACCCGGGCCGCGCGCTGCTGTCCGGCACCCGGTACGGCCTGCCGGGCGAGTTCGGGCCGCTGCGCGAGCCGTCGCCCGAGGAGTCCGCCGCCTGGCGGCCCGCCGCCGTCACCTCGTTCAACACCACGATCGGCGTCGTCGCCACCGACCTCACCCTCACCAAGGCGCAGTGCGGCAAGCTCGCGGGTGTCGCCCACGACGGGCTGGCCAGGGCGATCAGGCCCGCGCACACCATGGTCGACGGCGACACGATCTTCGGGCTGGCCACCTGCGGCGAGCCCGCGCCGGACCCGTACGGGCTGCAGGACGTGCTGGCCGCCGGGGCCGACGTGTTCAGCCGGGCCGTGGCGCACGCCGTCCTGGCCGCGACCGGGCGTGCGGGCGCGCCCGCGTATCTCGACGTGTTTCCCAGCGCCAGAGGGGGCGTGGCGTGATGATCGCCGAAGATGGATGGCCGGCCGGGCTGCCGGTGGGCGACGGTTGGGTGGAGACCGGGCTCTCCCGTGACGTCGTCTTCCCGTACGACGGCTCGGTGGTGGCGAGCGCGCCGGTCGGCACACCGGAGCTGGCCCGCCGGGCCGTCGAGGAGGCGCTCGCCGCGGCGCCGGCCATGGCCGCGCTGCCCTCGCACGCCCGCCGCGCCGCCCTCATGGGCGCGCACGACGCCCTCGCCGCGCGCCGGGAGGACGTCGAGCGGCTGCTCGTGCTGGAGACCGGAAAGCCGCTCGTGGACTGCCGGGTGGAGGTGGCGCGCACGCTCGTCACACTCGCCACGGCGGCCGAGGAGGTGGCCCGGCTGCACGGCGAGACCGTGCCCCTCGACCTGCTGCCGTCGGGGGAGGGGCTGATCGGGTTCTGGACGCGGCGGCCGATCGGCGTGGTGGTCGGGATCACCGGCTTCAACTACCCGCTCCTGCTCGCCGCCCACAAGATCGCCCCGGCGGTGGCCGCGGGCTGCCCGGTGATCGTCAAGCCGGCCCCCGCGACGCCGCTGGCCACGCTCTGGCTCGTGCACCTGCTGCGGTCGGCGGGCGCGCTGCCTCCGGCCGGGGTCCAGCTCGTGACCGGGGACGTCGAGGTGGGGCGGGCCCTGGTGGAGGACCGGCGGATCGGGGCGGTGTCGTTCACCGGCTCGGCCGCCGCCGGCCACGCCATCGCGCGGGCCGCCGCGCCCACCAAGGTCCTGCTGGAGCTCGGCTCGAACGCCGCGCTCGTGGTGGCCGCCGACGCCGACCTGGAGGCCGCGGCGGACGCGGTCGTGCGGGGCGGCTACTACGCCTCCGGCCAGGCGTGCATCTCGGTGCAGCGGGTGCTGGTGGAGGAGCCCGTACGGGAGCCGTTCCTGGCGCTGCTGGCGGCGCGGATGAAGGACGTCGTCACCGGGGACCCGCGCTCGCCGGAGACGCGGGTCGCGCCGCTGATCGACCCGGCCGCGACCGAGAGGGTGCTCGGCCGGGTGAGGGAGTCGGGCGGCACGCTCGTCACGGGGGGCATCGCCGACGGCCGGGCCATCGCGCCGACGGTCCTGGTGGACGTCCCGGACGGGGCCGCCGTGTGGGACGAGGAGATCTTCGGCCCCGTCGTGTGCGTCCGCTCGGTGCCGGACCTGGACGCCGCCTTCGCCGCCGTCAACGCCTCCCGCTACGGCCTGCACGCCGCGGTCTTCACCCGCTCGCTGTCCACCGCGTTCGCCGCCATCGACCGCGTCGAGGCCGGGGGAGTGGTGGTGAACGACGTGCCGGGATTCCGCGCGGACAACATGCCGTACGGGGGCGTCAAGGACTCGGGCGCCGGCCGGGAGGGCCCCCGCTTCGCCATCGAGGAGCTCACGGTCACCCGCATGGCGATCATCCGCCCGTGACCGCCTGACCTGAGGGGGGCGTCACAGGCCCGAGCCGCCCGTGGCGTCGACGACGCGGCCCGTGACCCAGCGGGCGTCGTCCGAGGCGAGGAACGCGACGACGTCCGCGATGTCGTCCGGCTGCCCCACCCGGCCGAGGGCGGCCACCGCCGCGGCCCGCGCCTGCGCCTCCGGGTCGCCGCGCAGCCAGCTGGCGTTGACGTCGGTGTCGACGATGCCGGGCGCCACGGAGTTGACCGTGATGCCGCGCGGCCCGAGCTGCTTGGCCAGGTTGAGGGTGAACGTGTCGAGCGCGCCCTTGGTCGAGCTGTAGGCGATGATCTCGGGCATCGCGATGCGGGCCGCGCCGCTGGAGACGTTGATGATCCGGCCGCCGTCGCGCAGCCGGCCCAGCCCTTCCTTGACGATGAAGAACGGCGCCCGCACGTTCACCGCGAACACCTCGTCGAACCCCTCCTCCGTGAGGTTCGCCAGATCGGAGCTGCGGCCGATGGCCGCGTTGTTCACGATGACGTCCACGCCGCCGCCGGGCACGAGCGGGCGGACGCCGGCGTCGAAGGCCGCCCACAGCTCGGCCGCGTCGCCGTGCCGGCCAAGCTCGGCCCGGATCGCGAACGCCTGACCGCCGTCCTTGCGGATACGGGCCACGACCTCCTCCGCCGAGGCGGTGTCGCGGGCGTAGGCCACGGCCACCACCGCGCCGTCGCGGCCCAGCCGCTCGGCGATGGCCCGGCCGATGCCCCTGCCGCCACCGGTGACCAGCGCGACCTTGCCGTCCATGGTCCTGCCCATGATGCTCCCCTTTTCTTGAGTGATTGCTCAACAAATAAGCTAGCACGAATTGTTGAGCGCTCGCTCTACAATGGGTGGCATGACGACGGACACGGACCCGGAGGCCGGAGCGGTCCGGCGGGCCGCGCGGGGCAGGCCGCGCGCGTTCGACCGCGACGCCGCGCTCGCGGCGGCCACGTTGCTGTTCTGGCGGCACGGGTACGAGGCGACCTCGGTGGGCGACCTGACCGAGGCGATGGGCATCCGGCCGGGCAGCCTGTACGCGGCCTTCGGGGACAAGAAGGCGCTGTTCAAGGAGGCCGTGGCCGCCTACGGCCGCTCGCCGGTGGGCGCGTTCATGGGGGTGGCGCTGGAGGAGGAGCCCACGGCGCGGGGCGCGTTCGCCCGCATCCTGCGCGAGGCCGCACAGATCTACCCGGACCTGTCACACCCGGCCGGCTGCCTGACCATCTGCGCGGCCACCAACGTGACCGTCCAGGACGAGGAGGTCGGGGCCTTCCTGCGCGACCTGCGCAACGCCAACCTGGTCACCTTCGAGGCGCGGCTGCGGGCCGCCCGGGACGAGGGCGAGCTGCCGGCGGACGCCGACCCGAAGGCGCTGGCCGCCTACTTCGCGGCGATCATCCAGGGCATGTCCCAGCGGTCCCGCGACGGCGCGACGGCGGCCGAGCTCGCCGCCACGGCGGACCTGGCCCTCGCGGCCTGGCCCGCCTGACGCCGCCCCGGGCCTTCCCGCGCGTGGGCGGCCGGCCGGGAGCCCCGTGTCACCAGCGGGCGGCCACCTGCGGGGCGATGAGGTCGTCGTAGACGTCCCGCACCACGCGCAGCGCCTGCGGCGGCAGCGGCGCGAGCCCGGCCGCCGCCGCGTTGGCGCGGGCCTGGGCCGGGTTGCGGGCGCCCGGGATCACCACACTCACCCCCGGCTGGTCCACGATCCAGCGCAGCGCGAACTGCGCCATCGTCGCCCCCTCCGGGACGAGCGGCGCGAGCCGCCGCACCGCCGCCAGGCCCGTGGCGAAGTCCACGCCGGAGAACGTCTCCCCGACGTCGAACGCCTCGCCCGCGCGGTTGTAGGTGCGGTGGTCGTTCTCGGGGAACGTCGTGTGCTCGTCGTACTTGCCCGACAGCAGGCCGCTGGCCAGCGGCACCCGCGCGATGACGCCCACCCCGGCCGCGCGCGCGGCCGGCAGCACCTCGTCCAGCGGGCCGAGCCGCAGCATGTTGAGGATGATCTGCACGGTGGCCACGCCCGGCCGGGCGATCGCCCGCAGCGCCTCCTCCCGCGTCTCGACGCTCACGCCGTACGCGGCGATCCGCTGCTCGGCGACGAGCGTGTCGAGCGCGTCGAACACCTGATCGGAGGAGTAGACGGGCGTGGGCGGGCAGTGCAGCTGCACCAGGTCGAGCACGTCGACGCCGAGGTTGGCGCGGGAGCGGTCGGTCCAGGCGCGGAAGTTGTCCAGCGTGTAGACGCCCGGCTCCTGGGGCATCACGCGGCGGCCCATCTTGGTGGCCACGGTGACGCCGGGCCGGGTCTTCAGGAAGCGGCCGATCAGGCGCTCGCTGAGCCCGTCGCCGTAGGCGTCGGCGGTGTCGACGAACGTCACGCCCGCGTCGGCGGCGGCGGCCAGCGTGGCCAGCGCGTCGTCCTCCGCCACCTCGCCCCAGTCGGCGCCGAGCTGCCAGGCGCCCAGCCCGACGACGCCCACCCGGCGGCCGGTCCGGCCGAGAACCCGCTCCTCCATGCTCGCGGACACGTGCGCTCCCCTTTCACGCCGTTACGTTGTGTGAACGTTAACAGCCGGTACGGGCCTCCCGCGAGCCGCCCCGGCGGTGCCCACCTCCGGGGCGCCTGGTCAGGCGGGCGGGTCGAAGCGGCCGTCCACGGCGGTCCACCCGCCGTCCACGTACAGCACGGACCCGGTGACGAAGCTCGCCGCGTCGCTCGCCAGGTACACCACCGCCCCGGCCATCTCCTCCGCCCGCGCCCACCGGCCCAGCGCGCTCTTGGCGGCGTACGCGTCGTACCAGGCGGGGTCGTCCTTGATCTGCCGGGTCAGCGGCGTCTCGACCACCCCGGGCGCGACCGCGTTGACCCGCACCCCGTACGGGCCGAACTCGGCGGCGGCCGTGCGCAGGAGCTGCACCAGCCCGGCCTTGGTGGCCGAGTAGACGCCCTGCCCCGGCTCCGTCACCGACGCCCGGATCGACGCGAACCCGATGATCGACCCGCGCCGTCGCTCCACCATCCCGGCGCCGAAGGCGCGGACCACGTCGAACGAGGCCCGCAGGTTGAGGTCCACCACCCGGGCGAACTCCTCGCCGGAGTAGTCCAGCAGCCGCTTGCGGACGTTGGTGGCGGCCGTGAACACGAGCACGTCCGCCGGCTCGCCGTCCGCCGCCTCCCGCACCGCGTCCGCGTCCAGCACGTCGAGCAGCCGGGCCGTGCCGCCGGCCCGCGCGGCGGTCTTCTCGGCGGCCGGCAGGTCGCGGTCCGCGCACACGACCTCGGCGCCGTGCGCGGCCAGGGCCAGCGCCGCCTCCCTGCCGATGCCGCTCCCGGCCCCGATCACCACAGCCCGCCGCCCGTCGAGGCGGAACAACGCGTCGTATCCCGTCATACGCAGCACCCTAGTCACTGGTCGGACCAGTGCACCAGGTGTCCCCGGTGTCTCAGGTCAGCGTGGCGCGGGCCCGCCGCAGGAAGTCCTGCTCGGCGGCGTTGGCCGTGCGGCCGATCGCCGCGTCGTAGGCGTCCGCCGCCTCCGCCGTACGCCCCACCCGCCGCAGCAGGTCGGCGCGTACGGCGTGGAACACGTGGTACCCGTCCAGGTCCAGCTCCTCCACCAGGGCGAGCGCCGTCCGCGGGCCCTCCGCCTCGGCCACCGCGACGGCCCGGTTCAGCGCCGCGACCGGGGACGGGGCGACGGCCAGGAGCTGGTCGTACAGCCGCACGATCTGCCCCCAGTCGGTGTCCGCGGCCGTGCGCGCGTCGCCGTGCACGGCGTTGATCGCGGCCTGGATCTGGTACGGCCCCGGCCGCCCGCGGCGCAGACAGCGGCGGACCAGCGCGTGGCCCTCGGCGATCAGCTCCCGGTCCCAGCGCGAGCGGTCCTGCTCCGGCAGGGGCACCAGCCGCCCGCCGGGCGTGGTGCGGGCGGCCCGGCGCGCGTCGACGAGGAGCATCAGCGCGAGCAGCCCCAGCACCTCCGGCTCGTCCGGCATCAGCTCCGCCAGCAACCGCCCCAGCCGTACGGCCTCCGCGCACAGGTCGTCGCGGACCAGCCGGTCCCCGGCGGCGGCGGTGTGTCCCTCGGTGAAGACCAGATAGACCACGGCCAGCACCGAGCGGAGCCGGTCCGGCAGGTCCGCCTCGCGCGGCACCCGGTACGGGATCCGCGCGTCGCGGATCTTGGCCTTGGCCCGCACCAGCCGCTGGGCCATGGCCTGCTCGCTCACCAGGAACGAGCGGGCGATCTCCGCGGTGCCGAGCCCGCCGAGCAGCCGCAGCGTCAGGGCGACCTGGGCGTTGACGGCCAGGGCCGGATGGCAGCAGGTGAAGATGAGGCGCAGCCGGTCGTCGTGCACGGGTCCCTCCTCGGCGGTGGAGCCGGGGTCGTCCCCCGCATGCAGCAGGGCCGCGGCGGCGTGCCGGTCGGCCCGGGACGACTCGCGGCGCAGCCGGTCGACGGCCCGGTTGCGGGCGGTCGTGATGATCCAGCCGGCCGGGCTCGGCGGCGTCCCCTCGGCCGGCCACCGGTCCAGCGCCACGGTGAACGCGTCCTGGACGGCCTCCTCGGCGAGGTCGATGTCGCGGAAGTGGCGCACCAGCACGGCCACCGCCCGGGCGTACTCCCGCCGGAACACGCCCTCGACGTCCACCGGCCGGTCCGGCCGGTTCAGCGGGTCCGGCGCCCGCGGCGGCTGAGGCCCGCCCGGCCCCTCCGGGGAGGAGGGGCCGGGCGCGGGCGGCACGTCGCGGGTCAGCGCAGGTCCTTGAACGGGCGGACCTCGATCGGCAGCCCGCTGGCGGCCCCGATCCTGCGCGCCCACTCCAGCGCCCCGTCCAGGTCGTCCGCCCGTACGACCACGAAACCGCCGATGTGCTCCTTGCCCTCGGTGTACGGGCCGTCGGTCATGAGCATGTCGCCGTCGCGTACCCGGACCACGGTGGAGCTGCTCGCCGCGTGCAGCCCGCCGTCGAACACCCACGCGCCCGCCTCCCGCATCTCCCGGTTCACGACCGCGAGCTCCCTCATGATCGGCTCCAGGACCTCGGGCGGCGGCGGGTCCCCGTCCGGCTGGTACAGGCTGAGCAGGTACTGCTGCATGGGTGTCTCCTCGGTGTCGTGGCCGGCCCGTCGCCGTCCTCTCACCCTCTACACGAACGGACCGCGCCGGGATCGACATCCAGGGCCCGGCGAGTTCACGACTTTCCCGCCTCCCATTCGCCGCGCAGCAGCTCGTACTCGACCTCGCCCTCCTCCGAGCCGTCGATCCGCTCCGGCCAGTCCTGGAAGAACGTCCGCGCGAACCGCAGGCCGCACTTCTCCATCACCCGCCGGGAGCCGCGGTTCACGGTCATGGTCCGGGCGAACACCCGCCGGGCGCCCAGCTCGCCGAACGCCTTGTCGATCAGGGCCAGGGAGCCCTCCGTCGCGTACCCCTTGCCCCAGGACGCCTTGCGCAGCCGGTAGCCCAGCTCCGGCTCCGCGGGATCGCCGCCGCGCGCGGGCCGCAGGTGGAACCAGCCGGCGAACTCGCCGGTGTCCCGCTCGATCGCCGCGAAGAAGCCCGAGCGGATGAACGCGGGCAGGACCTCCTCCACGATCTTCTCGCGCGGCGTGGGCTTGCCGCCGGAGAGGAACCGCATCACCTCGGGGTCGCTGTCCAGCTCGACCAGCAGCTCGGCGTCGTCCTCGGTGAAGCGGCGCAGCAGCAGCCGGTCGGTCGTCAGAAAGATGTCCACGGGCCCACGGTAGCCAGCGGGGACGGCGACTCTCGACGTCATTTCCGTTGCGCGGACCCGGAAGGCGACCGTCAGGGCAGGAGCCCGGCGATGGCGTGGGCGAAGGCTTCGGGATTGTCCAGCATGACGTTGTGGCCCGCGTCGGGGATCTCCAGGAGCCCCACGCCCGCGGCGGCGAGGTCGCCGGCCGAGGCGGGGGGCTCGCCCTCCGGATACAGGTACGCGCGCGGGATCGGCAGGGCCATGAGCAGCTCGCGCATGGTCGGGTCCGTGCCCTCGGCCAGGCTCACCGCCGAGCGGTGGAGCGCGCGGCGGTCCGCCAGGCGCATGGTGGACCACCAGTGCGGACCCACCCGGTCGCGGACCTCCCTCCAGCCGTGGTCCACGAAGTCGTCCTCCGTGTGGCTCGCGATGCCGCTGCCGCCCGGCCTGACCGGTGTGGGCGGATAGGGGTCGAGGTTGGCGTCGACGAGGATGAGGCGCTCGGCGATGCCGGGGTGGCGGGCGGCCAGGACGATGGCCACCGCGCCGCCCATGCTGTGCGCGATCAGGGACACCCCGCTCGCCCCCGCCTGCCGCAGGGCCGTGGCGAGCGTGTCGGCGTGGGCCTCGAGGGTGTAGGAGAAGTCGGCCGGCCGGTCGCTGATGCCGAACCCGAGCAGGTCGACGAGGAGCGAGCGGCGGCCGCCCAGCAGCGGGTGAGCCGCCGTGGCCGCGTAGTAGGGGGCCGACATGGCGCCCAGGCCGTGCACGTAGACCACGGCCGGATCGGTGCCGGGCAGCTCGACCCAGCGCATCCGGGCGCCGCTCGGGTGGACCGTCGCGTCACGCATGAGTGAACCTCCTGATGCATCGCAAGCAATATATATCGGCTTCGAGGTATAGTAGGGGACATGCTGGAGCTGGCGATCCTCGGGTTCCTCAGGGAGCGGCCGTCGCACGGGTACGAGCTGCGCGTGAAGGTGGCCGCGTTGACCGGCCACGTCCGCCCCGTGGCGGACGGCACGCTCTACCCGGCGATCAAGCGCATGGCCGCCGCCGGGTGGGTCACGAGGAAGGACGAGCCCGGCGCGACCGCGGCGCCGCGCCGCGTCCTCTACCTGACCGGCGCGGGGACGGCGGAGCTGGAGCGGCGGCTGCGCGCACCGGCCCCGCTCGACATCAGCGACGAGAACCGATGGTTCACCCTGCTCGCCTTCCTGCGGCATCTGGACGACCCGGCCGCGCAGGCGGAGGTGCTGCGCAGGCGGCTCGCGTTCCTGGAAGAGCCGACGAGCTTCTTCTACGACGGCGACCGGCCGATGGGGGCGGAGGAGTTCGGCGACCCCTTCCGCCAGGGGCTGCTGGCCATCGCGCGGGCCACCGGCCAGGCGGAGCTGACCTGGCTGCGCGCCACCATCGACGCCCTCGAACGGGAAGCCGGTGAGGAAGGTCGCGGCTCGATGCGACACAGTGGGACATGAGCCCCTCTTGCGTTTTCTTCCCGAGGGACGGATCATCACGATCACCGGTTGGGCCGCCCATGAAGTCGCGGGATCTTCGTGCTGTTTCGTGCTCAGGAAGGATGACTGATGATCCGTCGCGTACTGGCCGTCGCGGCCATGGCCGCCGCCGCGCTCGCCACCGTCCCGGCCGGCGCGCAGGCCGCCCCTGCCTGCGGCGCCGGCTACATGTGCAACACCCAGTACTTCTCCGACCCGGCGCGCACCAACCTGGTCGGGGTCAAGACGCAGTTCTGCGATGGTGAGGTCTCGACCTGGGGCAGGGTCACCGGCTACATCATTTGGTCCACGAGCCCCTGCACCTGATCGAAGGCATCCGGCGGAGCCTGCGGCGCATGCGCCGCAGGCTCCGCCGGATTCGTCTGTGCTCGATCGTCGCCGTGCCGCCGCTGGTGGTGGGGGGTCTCTACCGGTACGTGCGCAGCCCCATGTACGGGGCCATCCTCGCGGCGGTGCCGGACCGGCCGATCTGGGGCCCCATGTTGGGCCCAGATTGACGAATAGTGAGGAAATGTGGTCGGGTCGTAACTCTCGTTAGAGATGTGATGATTGAGACCGCTTCGGGGGTAAGCGTTAGATGTCGCGGTATCCACGGCACGCGTTCGCGCGCGTGCTCGCCTCCGCGTCCCTGGCCGGCGCCGTTCTGACGACCGGCTCCGCGGCGGCGAACGCGGCGGAGCCCCTGTCAGAGGCGGGTCCGGCGGGTGCGGGGGCAGTGGACGGCGCGACGCCCCACCCGATGCGGGGTCCCGTCCGGGCGGCGCAAGTCTCCGGCGCCGCCCGGACGATCAGTCCCGCGCTACTCTCCCCGGCCGACTCCGCCGGGGTACGGGTGCGGCCGGTGCCGGCCGTTCGCCGGCCGGCTCCCGCCACCGTGAACGTCCCCACGGAAGCGTCCCCGGCCCTGCGGGACGCCGACGGCCGGCTCGCGGCGCCCGCCGCTCCGGAGATCACCGTCCCGGCGGGGCCCAGGCTGGTGAGCGAGGTCGAGCGCGAGGCGGCCAGCCACGTCGGCGCGGACGGCCCCGGCGTTCGGTCCGTGCTCCCCGACACCCGCGACGCCCGCCCGCTGACGGTGAAGAGAGCGCCGGCCACCTTCTCCCGCTCCCTCGCCGACACCCTCACCGGCGCCTTCCCCACCGGAGGCGGCACGGCGGGTGGCACGTCGGGTGGCACGTCGGCCGGGGTGACGTACCGGCTGTGCGTGGAGAGCGCCGAGGTGCCGGTCTCGTGCTCGGCGGTCCGGCCCGTGGCGGTGCCCGTGGTGGCCGACGTCACCGGTGACGGCCTCCCCGACCTGGCCGCCGGCCTGGTGCCCGCCGCCCGTCCCCAGGAGGGGGCCGTGGGCCTCGGGTTCGCCGTGCGGCGGCTGCCCGGCGCCGCCGGCGGACTCAGGGCGCGCGTGTGGGCCGAGTACGACGGGCGCGTGTCGGTCGGCTTCGACGGGCTCCGCAAGGGGGCGTCCCTGTCGGACGCCGACCGCGGCACGTTCACCGTCGACCTGTCCGGCACGCGGGTGCGGGCCGCCGTGAAGCGCACGAAGCCGGGCGCCTCCGCGGCCGTCATGGCCGGGCTGACCGGCCGCGCCGCGGTGAGCCTCACCCAGACGCCCGCCACCAAGAGCCTCACCGTCGACGCCGACCTCAGCACCCCCGCGCTGGAGATCTCCGCCTCCGCCCCCGCCAGGGTCGACGCCGTGGCCGTGGACCGCGGCAGGTACACGCGGGCCGTGCTCGACCGCATGCCCACCCGCGCCCGGATCGAGCTGGCCCGCGGCCACGGGTCCGCGCGGGTGCGGTTCACCGGGTCCAGCCCGGCCGGACGCGCGGAGCTGCGGAGCTACGTGTACGGCGACGGCCGCCTGTCGCGGGCGATGACCGCCGAGCTGCGGGACGTGCCGCCGTCCCTGACCGCCACGTACGGGACCGGCGGCGGCCGGCACACCCTGGAGGTGACCTCCGGCGGGGCGCGGGCGGGCGCCGCCAGGCTGCTCTACTTCGACCGGGCCGCCGGTCAGACCGTGCTGCGGGCCGAGCTGGACGGCCTGCCGGCCAAGGTGCGCCTGGAGAGCGACCCGGCCGCCAACCGCGTCACCCAGACCGCCGGCACCGCCATCGGCAGACTCGCCGTGGTGCTCCAGCGGGGCGGCGGCGCGGTGTCCAGCCCCCGCGGCCGGCACGTCACCATGATCAAGGACGGTGCGGCGCTGGGCGTCTCGGCGTTGCTGACCGGGGTGTCGGGGCTCGACGTGACGTACGGCTCCGCGCCGCGCGCCCGCCTGGAGGGCGGCTCAGGCGGGTCCTTCGTCGCCGCCGCGAGTCTCGACGGGACGCGGCTGGCCCGGGTCGAGCTGTCCGACACCCCCGGCGACGTGGACGTGAGCCTCGACCCGGCCGCGGGGAAGGCCGTCTACCGGGGCACGGGGATGATCCGCCAGGCGCGGGCCTCGTACACGGACCTGAAGGCGGGCCCGACGATCGACGCCGTGGTGTCCGGGGTGCGGGGGGAGGTGGCGGCGTCGTGGGCGCTGGGGGAGCGGTCCGTGGTGGAAGTCCGCGGGACGTCCCGGCTGCCCCGGGTCCGGCTGTACGCGGCCGGGAAGCCCGCCGCCGGCGCCGCCGACCCGGCGGACGACGTGCGGGCGGAGATCGGCGGCGCGGGGCGGCGCGTGCGGCTGGTGGCCGACGCCGCCGCCCGTACCCTGGCCTGGACGTCCGACCGGCCCGTCGGCTCCGTCGCCGCGCTGGCCCGCGCCCGGGCCGGCGGCCGCTACGTCAGGGCCTCCGTCCGCGTCACGGGCGTGCCGGCCCGCTTCGACGCCTCCTGGGACGCCGGGGCGTACCGGTTCCGTGGCCTGTCGGGGCCGGTCGGGTCGGCGGAGCTGGCCTTCACCAACCACGACGGTGCCCGGGCGCCCGCCGGTCCGCACCTGGCGGCCCACTTCGACGAGGCCACCGGTGACCTCGACGCGAGCGTGCGGGTCAAGGGGCTGAGGAGCGTGGAGTTCAGCCCGGAGGCGGCCGGGTTCACGGCCGGGTTCGGCGCGGCGCGGCAGCGGCTCGCCCTCGACGCCGACGTCACGCGCGGCGGCCTGCGGTTCGGGCTGCTCGGCCACGTCGGTCCCGTCCCCGGGCGACTGTCGGTCACGTCCGCCGACGGCGTGATCACGTACTCCGGCGCCGTCGCCTCATCCGTGCCGGGGAAGGGCGCGCGGCTGGACCTGCGGGCGCGGGCCTGGGCGGGCAAGGCGGCCGCCCTGCGCGGCATGGCCGCCGCCCCCGCCGTGGCCGGCGGCGTCTCGCTGGTGGACGGCGGCTGCCCGCCCGGGTCGCCGGGCTGCGCGGACGGGCCGTTCTGCGTCGCCGGGCGCGGCTGCTTCGGGGTCCAGGCGTACGTGGACCTGACCGGGCTGCCGGACCGCGTCACCGTGGACCCGGCCAGGACGGCGGTCACGTTCGACGGGTTCCGGCCCGGGGGCGGGAGCCTGGAGGTGTACCTCGCCAGCACCGTCCTCGCCCCCGTCCCGGTCAAGGTGCGGGCCACGCTCGCGGGGCTGCCGCATGCCGTCACCAGCATGGCGGTCGGGCCGTTCGAGGTGGGCGGCGGCGGGGTCGTGCGGGCCGCGTACAGCGTCCGGCCGGCGGCCACCCTCGGATCGCTCACCCTGCACGCCGAGGCCGGCGGGGTGCGCGGGCGGGTGGCGGTCGACCCGGTGCCCGCGACGCTGGCCGTCCAGGGCACGTACGGGGCGCGCACCCGTGTCCGCGTCACCGGCTCCTCACCCGTCCGCCGGCTCAGCGCCGCGGTCACGGTGCCGGGGGCGGGCAGCGGCGAGCTCAGCCTCAGCGACGTCCCGGCCGTCTTCGGGCTGGACGCCGACGCCTCCGGTGGAGCGCTGCGCGTCCCGGCCGTCACGTACAAGGCCGTGCCCGGACCGGGGAGCGCGGCCGGCCCGGGTACGCGCGGCCGGGCCGGTGAAGGGGTGAACACGCTCGACGGCCGGCTGGCCGTGGAGGGCCGGCTCGCCGACCCGTCCGGGCGGCTCGGCGGCGTGGCGCTCTCCGTCACCGACCTGGCCGCGGACACCACCATCCGCCCCGGCCCCGGCGGCCAGGGCGTGGACCTGGTGTCCAGGCCCGTGCCCACCGGCCGGGTCGCCGTCCGGGCCGGGCTCACCGTGGACCCGGTCGCCCGCCAGCGCGTCGCCGTGAGCAAGGACGTCCCGTACACGACCGGCTTCCTGTCGTACCAGGTGGGCGGCGACTTCGCGCTGGACCGCAGCACCGTCGCGGACGTCTCGCTCGCGGTGCGGCGCGTGTCGTGGCTGCGGGTGCGGCCGGGCCGGATCCCGTTCGGGCTGCGGGCGCCCGCCGCGCTGGGCTATCTCGCGCCGGGGTTCGAGGGCGGGTACGACCGGCTGGACCTCGGTGCCAAGGGCGTGGACCTGCGGCCCGACGTACGCCTGGACGTGCGGCTGAGCCGGAAGGTCGGCGCCGACGTGTTCCACGACTCGGTGCGGCTGGGCCGCGCGACCTCCCTCGCGCTGCGCCGCTACGACCAGCGGATGCGGCGCATCGGCGCCCGGCAGGCGATCAGCGCCGCCGGGGTGCGGCTGGCCTGCCTGACCGTGGACGCCCGGCCGGGGTTCGCGGAGGGAGGGAAGAGCGGCTCCATCAGGCTGCGGGGCGCGGACGGGCCGCAGATGGTGTCGCTGCTCGACCCGGGCGGCCAGGTGCCGGACTACGTGGTGGACCTGCTCACGCATTTCATGTCGCCGTTCCCGGACGCCGGGTGGAAGGTGGCCGGCGTCAAGGCCGGCCGCTGCGACGTCCCCTCGGCCGGGCCCGCCGCCCGCTGATCCCAGCTCCCGGCTGGGCGAGGACCGGCGATTAGGGGGGACGGGCGGTTTGGCAGGGACGGCCGGGGTCAGGGGCGGGCGGCGGCTTCGGTGAGGGAGCGGGTCAGCCGGTCCAGCGTCCGGTGCAGGTCGGCCAGCTCCTCCGGCCGCATGCCCGACGCCTCCCCGATCCGCCGGGGCAGCGGCTCGGCCCGCGCCCGCAGCAGCGCCCCCTCCGGGGTCAGCCGGACCAGCACCGACCGCTCGTCCCCGGCGTCGCGCTCCCGGCGTACGAGCCCGGCCGCCTCCAGGCGCTTGACCAGCGGCGACAGCGTGCCCGAGTCGAGCCGCAGCGCCACTCCGAGGTCCTTGACGGACGCCTGCCGCCGCTCCCACAGCACCAGCATCACGAGGTACTGCGGGTACGTCAGCCCGAGCGCCGCCAGCTCACGCCGGTAGACCGCGTCGAGGGCGCGGGAGGCGGCGTGCACGGCGAAGCACACCTGGTCGTCGAGCAGCAGGGCATCCATACGACCAAGATACCCGATTTGACTGTTGCCAACTTAGTTGTGCACAATCGAGTTGCGTCCAACCCTAAGGAGCGAATCCATGAGCGTCCTCTACACCGCCATCGCCACCGCCACCGGCCGCGAGGGCCGTGCCGTCACCTCCGACGGCAGGCTCGACGTGGCCCTGGCCCCGCCGAAGGAGATGGGCGGCACCGGTGCCGGCACCAACCCCGAGCAGCTCTTCGCCGCCGGCTACGCCGCCTGCTTCGCCAGCGCCCTCGGCGTCGTCGCCAGGCGCGCCAAGGCCGACGTGTCGGAGGCGTCCGTCACCGCCGAGGTCGGCATCGGACCGAACGACGCCGGTGGCTACGCGCTCTCGGTCGCGCTGCGCGTCGAGCTGCCCGACCACCTGCAGGGCGAGGAGGGACGCGCCCTGGTGGAGGCCGCCCACCAGGTCTGCCCCTACTCCAACGCCACCCGCGGCAACATCCCGGTCGAGCTCGTCGTCGAGTGACCCCGCGCGAGGGACCGGTCGGGCGGTCAGGGCCTCGCCCGGCCAGCGTCAGGCGGTCACGGCCTCGGCCGGCCGGATGAGCGTCAGGCGGTCAGGGCCTCGCCCAGCCGGATGAGCGTCAGGCCCGGCCGGCGCACCAGCTCCCGCACCGTCCAGACCTGCTCGTCCACGACCGTCCCGTCCAGCCGCATCCGCGCCCCGACCCGCAGCACCGGCCGCCCCGTGTCGTCGCGGACGAGCCGGGCCCGCGACTCGGTCTCGTCCGTGAACAGCAGCAGGAAGTCGCTCGGGTCGGCCGGGGCCTCCATGGCGAGGCCGGGCTGGAGACGGGGGTGCGCGATCTTCACCAGGTGATCGTTCATTCGTCCGCCTCTACCCCGGGACGGGCTTGCGGCACCCCGGGATAGCGCTTACCTGCTCCCATGCGGTGAAATGTCCTCAACCGTTCCCCGGGTTCCACAGGTTGGAGATCTTCGTGGCCCTGTTCGACCTGCCGCTTGACCAGCTCCGCTCCTATCGCCCCGAGCGCGACGAGCCCGCCGACTTCGCGGACTTCTGGACGCGCACACTGGAGGAGGCCCGGCGCTTCGACCTCGCCCCCGAGTTCACGCCGTACGACCTGCCGCTCGCCTCGGTGGACGTGTACGACGTGTCGTTCGCGGGCTGGGGCGGCCACCGGATCAGCGGCTGGTTCCTCACCCCGCGGGACGCGGAGGGGCCCCTGCCCTGCGTGATGCACTACATCGGCTACTCCGGCGGGCGCGGCTTCCCGCACGACCACCTGATGTGGCCCGCGGCGGGGTACGCCGTGTTCGTCATGGAGACCCGCGGCCACGGCGGCGCCAGCACGGGACACCCGGGTGCCACCGGCGATCCCCACGGCGGCACGCATCCGCACGCGCCCGGCATGATGACCAAGGGCATCCTCGACCCGGAGGAGTACTACTACCGGCGGGTCTTCACCGACGCGGTGCGCGCCGTGGACGCCGCGGCCGGGCACCCGGCGGTGGACGAGAGCCGGATCATCGTCTCGGGTGGCAGCCAGGGCGGCGGCATCGCGCAGGCCACGGCCGCCCTGTACCCGTCGGTCGCGGGGGCGCTCATCGACGTGCCGTTCCTGACCCACTTCCGCCGGGCCGTCGAGATCACCGACCGCGACCCGTACCAGGAGATCGTGCGCTTCCTCGCCAGCCGCCGCGGCGACGAGGCGCAGGTCTTCCGCACGCTGGCCTACTTCGACGGCCTGCACTTCGCGGCCCGCGGGCAGGCCCCGGCGCTGTACTCGGTGGCGCTCATGGACGACGTCTGCCCGCCGTCCACGGTCTTCGCCGCCTACAACCACTGGCAGGGCCCGAAGGAGATCACGGTCTGGCCGTGGAACGGGCACGAGGGCGGCCAGGGCTTCCAGCGCGAGGAGCAGCTCCGGTACGCGCACAAGCTCCTGTCCGGCGCCGTCTGAGCAGCGCGGGCACGCCACCGGCCCGGCACGACACGCCGTGCCGGGCCGGGGGCGGCCCGCGGGTCCCCCGTCAGGCCGGGGCCGCCGCGTGGGATGTCAGGTCGGCTGGTCGGTGACGAGGAACGAGACGGCTCCCTTGTCGTCGGCCCCCGCGTCCAGGGCCTTGTCGTCGAGGACGGTGGCGGCCACCGGGTCGAGGTAGACGCGGGCCCCCTCGGTCTCGACGACCGCGTCCGTGGGCTCGGGCTGGTGGGCCAGCGAAAGGGTGAGCGTACCCGTGTCCTGCCCCTGCGACGCGATGCGGACGCCGCTCTGCGAGGGCTCCGGCGCGGAGGCCGTGAGGTCGCGGATGGCCTGGGCTGCGTTTTCTGTCAGGGTGAGCACTAGGGCTCCTCCTCGTGATTGACGTGCAGGAATTGCCTGCCATGCCCGCTCGTCCCCCACCCAACCCTTCTCCTACATGATTTTTACGGATATATCGGGCACAGGGCGATGGCGGCTCACAGCTCGGCGAAACGCTCCACGGCCTCCGTCCGGCCCGAGACGATGATCACGTCGTTGTACGTCAGCTCCGTCTCCGCCGTGGCGTACGTGAACTCCTCGCCGGGGCTCTTGACCGCGACGATCGTGATGCCGTACTTGCGGCGCAGGGAGGAGCGGCCCAGGGGCACGCCCACGTACTCCTTCGGCGGCAGGGTCTTGGCCAGCGCGAAGCCCTCGTCCACCTGCATGTAGTCGAGCATGCGGCCGCTCACCAGGTGCGCGACGCGCTCGCCCATGTCGTGCTCGGGCAGGACGACGTGGTGGGCGCCGATGCGGCTGAGGATGCGGCCGTGCTGCTTGCTGACGGCCTTGGCCCAGATGTCGTCGATCTCCAGCTCCACGAGCAGCGAGGCGGTCAGGATGCTGGCCTCCAGGTCGCCGCCGATGGCGACGACCGCCCGGTAGAAGTCGGGCACGCCGAGCTGCCGCAGCGCCTCCATGTCGGTGGCGTCGGCCGCGGCGATCTGCGTGATCTGCCCGGCGAGGGCCTGCACGACCTTGGGCCGCCGGTCGATGGCGAGCACCTCGGTGCCGTGCCGCGCCAGCTCCAGCGCCAGCGACGTGCCGAACCGGCCGAGCCCGATGACCACGACCGGGTCGAGCTTCTTGTCAGCCACGGGGGAGTAGCTCCTCAGTGTGGGAGGTGGGGGGTCAGAGAAGGTAGCGCAGCCACAGGTACGGCGTCGCCAGCGCGACCGTGACGACCATGACGACCAGACCGTACCGGGTGAAGCCCCAGAAGCTGATCGGCGTGCCGTTGCGGGCGGCGATGCCGATCACCACGACGTTGGCCGCCGCGCCGACGGCCGTGGCGTTGCCGCCGAGGTCGGCGCCGAGCGCCAGCGCCCACCACAGCACCTGCCCCTGATGGTCGCCGCTCGCCTGCACGAGCTGCTCCACGATGGGGCTCATGGTGGCGACGTACGGGATGTTGTCCACGATCGCCGACAGCCCGGCCGATCCCCACAGCAGCGCCATGGTGGTGGCCGCCGGCCGTCCCTCGGCCGCTCCGGCGGCGGCTCGCGCGACCTCGCCGATGACGCCGGTGTGGACGAGCGCGCCCACCATCACGAACAGCCCGGCGAAGAACACCAGCGTCGGCCACTCGACCTCGGCCAGGGCCTCCTCGGTGGTGACCTCGGTGAGGGCGACCAGCACCCCGGCGCCGAGCAGGGCCACGATCGACGGCTCGTAGTGCAGCACCGGGTGCAGCACGAACGCCGCCATGACCAGCCCCAGCACGACGAGGCTCTGCCACAGCAGGCGCCGGTCGGCGATGGCCTCCCGCTCGTTCAGCGCCATGATCTCCGCCGCCCGCGCCGGGTCGTAGCGGAACGCCCGGCGGAACAGCACCCGGCACAGCAGCGCAAAGGCCGCCACCAGCACCACGACCAGCGGCGCCAGGTGGACGAGGAAGTCGTTGAAGGTGAGACCGGCCCGGCTGGCGATGATGATGTTCGGCGGGTCGCCGACGAGCGTGGCCGTGCCGCCGATGTTGGAGGCCATGGCCTCGGCGATGAGGAACGGCGCGACCGGCAGCGCCAGCCGCTCGCACACCAGGAACGTCACGGGCGCCACGAGCAGCACGGTCGTGACGTTGTCGAGCAGCGCCGACGCCGACGCGGTGATCACCACGAGCAGCACCATGAGCCGGTACGGCCGCCCGCGGGCGCGCTTGGCCGCCCAGATCGCCAGGTACTCGAAGACGCCGGTGCGCTTCAGCACCCCCACGATGATCATCATGCCGAGGAGCAGGAACACGACGTTCCAGTCGATCCCGGTGCTCTCGGAGAAGAACGCGGGCCCGGCGGCGGTGGCGTGGATCACCAGCATGATCCCGGCGCCGCCCAGCGCCGCGGCGACCCGGTGCACCTTCTCCGTGGCGATCAGCGTGTACGCGCCGAGGAAGACGGCGACCGCCAGCCAGGCCGTCAGCGTCACTGCTCGACCAGCCGGTCCACCAGCGCCTGGAGCGTCACGGCCCCGCGCAGCCCGCTCCCGTCCACCACGGCCACGAGCGGGCTGTGCGTGCGCGCCATGAGCGCGGCCAGCTCCAGCACCGTGGCGTCGGGATCGGCCACGGGCAGCTCGCGTGGCCGGGGCGGCAGCGCCTCGCGCACCGTACGCCCCGCGATGGAGCGCATGAACATGTCGGCGTGCGCCTCGTCGACGACGCGCGCCAGCGCGGGATCCTCCAGGCAGTAGCCCGGCACGGCCAGGCGCAGCACCTGGGTACCCGGCAGGATGCCGGCCGGCAGCCCGCGCTCGTCCACCACGATCAGACCCGGCAGGTCCTGCTCGGCCAGCAGGCGGGCGGCGTCGGCCACCGGGGTGTCGAGACCCACGGTGGGGAAGTCGGCGACGAGATCGCTGGCACGCATGAACGGCACTCCCGGGGCACGACGACAGGACCGCCGACCAGCCTTCCCGGCACACCGTGGATCAACCTACCGCCTCCGGCGGGTCCTCCGCCCGGCGGCCCCGTCCACGGCCCGGTCCGGCGCCACGAGCCGGCCGCCGGCCGCTCCGCCGAGCGGCGCGCAGCCGGTCAGCACCGGCTTCCCACCTCGGAGCGGACGATCAGGGGCGGAAGGTGACGACCATCTGGCTTCCGTCCTCGCGCACGTGGCAGCCGTCGTCGGCGAGCAGCGTGCGTAACGCGAGCCGTACCGCGCCCCGGATCAGGCGGTAGCGGGCCGCGTGCTCCTCGCCGGGCGCGGCGTCCGGCTCCCACGAGACGACCACGCCACGGCCCGGATCGTGCCAGACGCGGAGGCCGCCGTCGCCGTCGGCCTCGGGACGCTCCACGGTGAACCCCGCCTCCGAGAGCCGGTGGCGTACCCGGCTCTCCAGGACGGTGGCGTCGAGGGGTGCGAAGCTCACGACGATCATCTTCCCGCGCCGGACCGGTCCATGCCTGGTGTCCCCGGCACGCGCACAGCCGCCCGCACCTGCCCCGGCGCCCCGGTCAGAGGCCGTACGTCTCCAGCAGGCGCAGCCAGATCTCACTGACCGTCGGGAACGACGGGACGGCGTGCCACAGCCGCTCCAGCGGCACCTCACCCGTGACCGCGATCGTCGCGCCGTGCAGCAGCTCGGCCGCCCCCGGACCGGCGAACGTCACCCCGAGCAGCACCCGCCGGTCCTCGTCCACGACGGCCTTGGCGCGCCCCCGGTAGCCGTCGCCGAGCAGGTAGGCGCCCGACACCGCGCCCATGTCGTACTCCACGGCCCGGACCCGGAACCCCGCCTCCCGCGCGGCCTGCTCGGTGCGGCCCACCGAGCAGAGCTGCGGGTCGGTGAAGACCACCTGCGGCGCGCCCTGACCGTCGGCCGTGTCGCGCAGCGCCGGCAGGTCGTCGGGCTCGCCCTTGGCCCGCGCCGCGATGACGTCGCCGCACACCCGCGCCTGGTACTTGCCCATGTGGGTGAGCAGGGCCCGCCCGTTGACGTCGCCGACCGCGTACAGCCAGCCGCCGTCGGCGCCGGTGGCGCGCATGCTGTCGTCGACCTCGACGTAGCGGCCCGGTGTCAGCCCGACGGTCTCCAGGCCGACCTCGGACGTGGCGGGCTTCCGGCCGGTCGCCACGAGCAGCTCGTCGGCCTCCACCGGCGGCCCGTCGGGCAGGCGGACGGTGACCTTGCCGCCCGGCTCGGGCCGCTCCACCGCGACGGCGTCGGTGTGGAAGCGCACGTCGATCCCCGCGTCGGCGAACGAGGCCGCCAGCAGCTCGCCGGCGAACGGCTCCATCCGGGGCAGCAGCCGGTCGCCGCGCACGAGGACCGTCGTCTGCCGCGCGCCGAGGCCGTGCATGGCCTGCGCCATCTCGCAGGCGACCACGCCGCCCCCGATGACGGCCAGCCGCTCGGGCACGGAGGCGGCCGCGGTCACCTCGTGGCTGGTCCAGGGGGCGGCCTCGCGCAGACCGGGCACCGGCGGCACGGCCGGGGTGCTGCCCGTGGCGAGCACCACCGCGTGCCGCGCGGTCAGCGTGCGCTCGGAGCCGCCGGGCTCGGTGACGCGGACCCGGCGCGGGCCGTCGAGCCGGCCCGTGCCGCGCACCATCGTGGCCGGCACCCCGTTCAGCCAGTCCACCTGGCCGGAGTCGTCGTAGTGCGCCACCGCCTCGTCGCGCCGGGCCAGCACCTTGCCGGCGTCGATGGGGCCGAGCGTCAGGCCGGGCACGCGGGCCACCTCGGCCGCCAGCTCCACGGGACGCAGCAGCGCCTTGCTGGGGATGCACGCCCAGTAGGAGCATTCGCCGCCCAGCAGGCGGTTCTCCACGACAGCGGCGGTGAGCCCGCCCCGCACGGCCCGCGCCGCCACGTTCTCCCCGGCGGGACCGCCGCCGATCACGATCACGTCGAACTCGTCGCTCACGTCTGCCTCCCACATCTCACCGGCGTACCGGCACCAGCCTTTCAGAAGGTGCCGCTCCGGGGCGAAGCCGGGGCGGCGCCCGGTCCACAGGGCCGGTGGGGCCGTCAGCGCACGTCGAGGCCGAGCGCGGCGGCGACCACCGTCGCCTGGTGGGTGTCGATGATCGCCTTGTCGAGCTCGACCGTGAGCGGGTCGAGGCCGCCGAGGTCGCTGCCGCGCAGGTCGCAGCGGGTCAGGTCGGCGCCCCGCAGCCAGGCCCCCGACAGGTCGCAGCGCAGCAGCGAGGCGCCCTCCAGCCGGGCGCCGGTCAGGTCGGCCTCCCGCAGCCGTACGTCCTGGAAGGCGCTGCCCCGCAGGTCGGCGCCGGGCAGCCCGGCGAAGGACCAGTCCCCGCCCTCGACCTTGAGCAGCCCGTACGAGCAGCCGTCGAACCTGCCGCCGGTCAGCTTGCAGCCCCGGAACGTGGCGTCGAAGAAGGAGCAGCGGACGAACGCGCAGCCCGCGAACAGGGCGTCCTCGTGCAGCGACACGTTGAAGCGGACGTCGCGGAAGACGCACTCCTCGAACACCGATCCGCGGTCGGTCGCCTCGGTCATGTCCACGCCGGAGAACAGGACCCGCCGGTGGACCTCGCGGTGCAGCTCGCGCCCGTCCCAGTCGGCGGAGTCGATCGTCGTGTCGGTGGGAGGGGGGCGGTGCCCGTCCGCGCGTTCGGCCATGGCCGGCAGGCTAGCGACCGCCCCCGACAGTTGTCGCGGTGAGGTGTGTCAGCCCGTCTCGCCGGCGGCCCGGCGGGTCAGGGAGTCGATCAGCGGCTGCACGAGCTTGGCCGCCAGCGGCCCGAAGGCCGCCAGGATCAGCACGTACGCCGCGGCCAGCGGGCCGAGGTCGGGGTGGACTCCGGCCGCCACGGCGAGCCCGGCGATCACGATGTTGAACTCGCCCCGGGGGATGAGCGCGATGCCGGCGCGGGCCTGGCCGGCGCGGGCGATGCCGGCCCGGCGGGCCGCGTACATGCCTGTCAGCAGCTTGGTGGCCATGCTGATCACGGCCAGCAGCGCCGCCAGGCCCGCCACGGGCAGGATCTTCGCCGGGTCGGTCTGGAGGCCGAAGAAGACGAAGAACACCGCGGCGAACAGGTCGCGCAGCGGCTCCAGCAGCGCCCGCGCGTCGTGGGCGAGCTGCCCGGACAGGGCGATGCCCACGAGGAACGCGCCGACGGCCGCCGACACCTGGAGCTGCTGGGCCAGCCCGGCCACGAGCAGCGCGAGCCCGACGACCTTGAGCAGCAGCACCTCGGAGTTGGGGCTGGAGACGAACGCCTCGATGAAGCGGCCGTAGCGCAGCGCGACCAGCAGCACCACGCTGACCGTGGCCAGCGCGACGGCCACGGTGACGGCGCCGCTCACCAGGCTCAGCCCGGCCAGCAGGGCCGTCAGCACCGGCAGGTAGAGGGCCATCGTCAGGTCCTCGAACACCAGCAGCGACAGCACCGTCGGCGTCTCCCGGTTACCGATCCACCCCAGGTCGGACAGGACCTTGGCGGTGATGCCGGAGGAGGTGGCGTAGGTGACGCCGGCCATCGCGACCGCCGCCACCGGCCCCCAGCCGAGCAGCAGCGCGCAGATCGCGCCGGGAGCGGCGTTGGCGACGAGGTCGACGAGCCCGGCCCGGGCGTTGCTCTTGAGGCTGGTGACCAGCTCGCCGGCGTTGTACTCCAGGCCGAGCGTGAGCAGCAGCAGGACGACGCCCAGCTCGGCTCCGGCGGAGATGAACTCCTCGCTCGTGGCCAGGGGCAGCACGCCGCCGGTGCCGAAGGCCAGCCCGGCGATCAGATAGAGGGGGATCGGGGAGATTCCGGCCCGTAGGGCGAGGGCGCCGAGCACGCCGAGGCCCAGAATGACCGCACCGACTTCGACCAGCAGTATTGCAGTGTCGTGCACCCAGGGCCCTACCCGTGCGCCAGGATGTCGGCCACCTCGGCGGTGCTGTCCGCGCCGCCCACGACGACGACGATGTCGTTCTCGGCGAAGACGAAGTCCGGTCCGGGGCTGGTGAAGACCTGGGGCCCGCGCACCACCGCGACGATGGAGGCGTTGGTGCGGGTCCGCACGCGCGCGTCGCCCATGGGCCGCCCGGTGTACGGCGAGCCGGGCGGGATGGGCAGCTGGAGGCTGACCAGGCCCTCGACCTGCTGGTGGAGCTGGTTGAGCCGCTGCACGATGCGGGGCGCGCCGAGCAGCTCGACGAGCGCCTCGGCCTCCTCGTCGTTCAGCTTGACCGTCTCGCAGGCGCGGTCGGGGTCGCCCTTGTCGTAGATGACCAGGTCACGGCGCCCGGTCCGGTGGGAGATCACCGCCACCCGTCTGCCGCTCTGCGTCGTGAACTCGTGCCGTAGCCCGATGCCCGGCAGCGCAGTCTGCTCGACCTCCACCGTCTCCCCGCTCGCCCGATCCGCTGATGACCCGCAAACCGTACCATTTGGCGGCATATGGGCCTGTTGTGCGGATCAGGAGGCGGGGTCAGATGAGGGCGAGCGTCTGGCGGGCGATCTCCCACTCCTCGTCCGTCGGCACGACCAGCACCGCCGTCCGCGCCCCCTCCGGAGACACGGGCCGCTCCCCGGAGGCGTCCGCCGCGTTCCGCTCCGCGTCCACGGCCAGGCCGAACCGGTCCAGCCCGGCCAGCGCCTCGGCCCGCGTGGCCGCGTCGTGCTCGCCGACGCCGCCGGTGAACACGACGGCGTCCACCCGGCCGAGCACCGCGCAGTAGGCGCCGACGTACTTGCGGATCCGCCGCGTGTAGACGTCCAAGGCCAGCCGGGCGCGGGCGTCGCCGCCGGCGGCGCGCCGCCGCACCTCCCGCATGTCGCCCGACCCGGCCAGGGCGAGCAGCCCGCCCGCACGGCTCAGCGCCTCCTCGGCCGGCTCCACGTCCAGGCCCCGCGCCCGCTTGAGGTAGCCGAGCAGCGCCGGGTCCACGTCGCCGGAGCGGGTGCCCATGACCAGGCCCTCCAGCGGCGTCAGCCCCATGGAGGTGTCCACGCTGCGGCCGCCCTCGATCGCGGTGGCGCTCGCGCCGTTGCCGAGGTGCAGCACGATCAGGTTCGTCTCCTCCGGGGAACGGCCCAGCAGCTCCGCGGCCCGCCCCGACACGTACGCGCACGAGGTCCCGTGGAAGCCGAACCGCCGCACCTCCCACTCCCGCGGCACCGCGTACGTGTACGCCTCCGGCGGCAGCGTCTGGTGGAAGGCGGTGTCGAACACGGCGACCTGCGGCACCCCCGGGAAGGCCTCGCGCGCCACGCGCACGCCGGCCAGGTTCACCGGGTTGTGCAGCGGGGCGAGCGGCGCCAGCTCCTCGACGGCCGCGATCACCTCGTCGTCGACGAGCACCGCCTCGCGAAAGCGGGTCCCGCCGTGCACGACCCGGTGCCCGACCGCGACCGGGTCGAGCTCCGGCCCGGCCTTGTCGAACGCCTCCAGCACCGCCGCCAGCCCCTCGGCGTGCCCGGGGAAGGGCCGCTCGCACTCGTACGGCCGGCTCTCCGCGCCGCCCGCGTGGTGGGTGAGCCGCCCCTCCTCCTCGCCGATCCGCTCGACCAGGCCGCGCGCCGCCCGCTCGCGGGACTCCACGTCGATGAGCTCGTACTTGATGGAGGAGGAGCCGGTGTTCAGGACGAGAATGCGTGCGGCCATGTCCACCCGCTGATCTCGGGAGCGTCCTCGCCGTGCATCCGCGTGTACGCGCGGGCCTGCAGCCGGGCGTCCGACATGCGCTGGCGCAGGTGCGCCTGCGTGGTGCCGAGGCCCGGCACCCGGTCGATGACGTCCATGACGAGGTGGAAGCGGTCGATGTCGTTGAGCATCGCCATGTCGAACGGCGTCGTGGTGGTGCCCTCCTCCTTGTAGCCGCGCACGTGCAGGTGGTTGTGACCGCTGCGGCGGTAGGTCAGCCGGTGGATGAGCTGCGGGTACCCGTGGAAGTTGAAGATCACCGGCTTGTCCGGGGTGAACAGCGCGTCGTACTCGGCGTCCGGCATGCCGTGCGGGTGCTCGCTGCGCGGCTGCAGGCGCATGAGATCCACGACGTTGATCACGCGCACCTTCAGCTGCGGCAGGTGCTCGCGCAGCATCGCCGCGGCGGCCAGCGTCTCCAGGGTGGGCACGTCGCCCGCGCAGGCCAGCACCACGTCCGGCTCGGCGCCCTCGTCGGTGCTCGCCCACGGCAGGATGCCGAGGCCGCGGGTGCAGTGCGCGATCGCCTCGTCGATCGTGAACAGGTCCAGGACCGGCTGCTTGCCGGCCACGATGACGTTGACGTAGTCGCGCGAGCGCAGGCAGTGGTCGCCGACCGACAGCAGCGTGTTCGCGTCCGGGGGCAGGTAGACCCGCACCACCGCCGGCTTCTTGTTGACCACCACGTCGAGGAAGCCCGGGTCCTGGTGGCTGAAGCCGTTGTGGTCCTGCCGCCACACGTGTGACGACAGCAGGTACGTCAGCGAGGCCACGGGCCGCCGCCACGGGATCTTCTTGGACGACTCCAGCCACTTGGCGTGCTGGTTGAACATGGCGTCGATGATGTGGATGAACGCCTCGTAGCAGTTGAACAGCCCGTGCCGGCCGGTCAGCAGGTAGCCCTCCAGCCAGCCCTGGCACAGGTGCTCCGAAAGGATCTCCATGACCCGCCCGCCGGGCGCCAGGTTCTCGTCGGTGGGCTTCAGCTCGGCGTTCCAGGCCCGGTCGGTGACCTCGAAGACGTTCGACAGCCGGTTGGAGGCGGTCTCGTCCGGCCCCATCAGCCGGAACGTCGTCGGGTTGGCCGCGATGATGTCGCGCAGCAGCCCGCCGAAGACGCGGGTCGGCTCGTTGATCGAGGCGGCCGGCGACTTGACCTCGACGGCGTGCTCGCGGAAGTCCGGCAGCCGCAGCGGCGCCAGCAGCTCGCCGCCGTTGGTGTGCGGGTTCGCGCTCATCCGGCGCGGCCCGCCGGGCACGGTCCCGGTGACCTCGGGCACCGGCCGGCCCTCCGGCGTGAACAGCTCCTCGGGCCGGTAGGAGCGCATCCAGGTCTCCAGCATGGCCAGATGCTCGGCGTTGTCCCGCACGCCGGCCAGCGGCACCTGGTGCGCGCGCCACGTGCCCTCCACCGGCAGGCCGTCCACCTCGCGCGGGCCGGTCCACCCCTTGGGGGTGCGCAGCACGATCATGGGCATCCGCTCCGCGTCGCCCGCCCGGTACGCGGCGATCTCGTCGAACACCGTGTCCAGGGTGCCGGCCATCTCCTGGTGGTCCGGGCCCACCACGTGCGGCCGGTAGCCGTAGCCGCGCATGAGCTCGAGCAGCTCCTGCTCGGGGATGCGGGCCAGGACCGTCGGATTGGCGATCTTGTAGCCGTTGAGGTGCAGGATCGGCAGGACCGTACCGTCCTTGCGCCGGTCGAGCAGCTTGTTGGAGTGCCAGCTCGCCGCGAGCGGCCCCGTCTCCGCCTCCCCGTCGCCGATGACGCAGGCCACCACCAGGTCCGGGTTGTCGAAGGCCGCACCGTAGGCGTGCGCCAGGCTGTAGCCCAGCTCGCCGCCCTCGTGGATGGAGCCGGGCGTCTCCGGCGCCACGTGGCTGGGGATCCCGCCGGGGAAGGAGAACTGGCGGAACAGCCGCCGCATGCCCTCCACGTCCTGGCCGATGTCGGGGTAGCGCTCCGTGTAGGAGCCCTCCAGCCAGGCGTGCGCCACCGCCGCCGGCCCGCCGTGGCCGGGCCCCGCGACATAGATCATGTCCTGGTCGCGGAGCCTGATGATCCTGTTGAGATGGGCGAAGCAGAAGTTGAGTCCGGGCGTGGTACCCCAGTGGCCCAGCAGGCGCGGCTTCACGTGCTCGGCCCGGAGCGGCTCCGTCAGGAGGGGGTTGTCCAGCAAATAGATCTGCCCGACGGACAGATAGTTCGCCGCCCGCCAGTACGCGTCGATATCGTCCATCCCATGATGGTTCCTTCATACGGACGGCTCAACCGCCTTGATTAGAACGGCTCTCCTGTGGCAGGAGACGAGTCAACCGGCTGAGTGAGGCGTCATGGACATCCGGTCATCGAGAACACAGGCGTTCGCCATGGCATTCACCGAGGCGGACGTAGCGGGGGCACGCGGCGCGGTGGAGCGCTTCGCGCAGGCACACGGCCTGGCGGAGGAGCGCGCCGTGGACCTCGTGCTGGCCACCAACGAGGCGGTCGTCAACGCGATCGCCTACGGCGAGGGAAGGGGGGTGCTGCGGCTGTGGAGAGACGGCGACGACATGGTGTGCGAGATCCGCGACTACGGAGCCGGGATAGCGGAGCGGACACTGGACAAGGTGGATCCGCCGCCCATGACCTCGGCGGGCGGCTGGGGCATCTGGCTCATGCGGCGTCTGGCCGATGACGTCACCATCACGACCGGCCCGGACGGCACCGCCGTGCGCATCGCGATGTCGCTGGGCGACCGGCGGCACGACGCGTCCTGACGGCACGCGCCCGTCCACGCACGCCACCACCCTCCGACCGGCCATCCACCCCGGACCGGCCATCCACCCCGGACCGGCCATCCACCTCGGACCGGCCGACCACCGGCAGGCCGACCACCTCAGGCAGGCGACCCCGTGAACTCCGAACGCGGTGAGGCGGACCCGCCTCCGCTGCTCGACACGTTCTTCGAGCAGGACACCCTGACCGGCACGCGCGCCGAGACACAACGGGTCGCGGGTGAGAACGGGCTCATCTCCACCCGCCTCGTCGACTTCGTCATGGCGGTCAACGAGTGCCTGGTCAACGTCGTCACCCACGCCGGCGGGCGCGGCAGGCTGCGCCTGTGGCACGACGGCGAACGGCTGCTGTGCGAGATCCGCGACTTCGGTCCCGGCATCCCGGCGTCGTACCTGGAGGACACCGGCCTGCCCGCCCCCTCCCAGGTGGGCGGGCGCGGCATCTGGCTGATCCGCCGCCTGACCGACGGCGCCGCCTTCGCCACCGGCCCCGCTGGGACGACCGTCCACATGGTGATGAAGACCACCGGATAGGGCCGCCTGACAGGGGCGCCCGACAGAGCCGGGCGATAGGCTGCGGCCATGGGGCTCCGCAGCGCGCAGTGGTACTCGGGTGACGACCGGAACTCCTACATCCACCGGGCCTGGATGCGCCGCGGCCTGCCCTCCTCCGCCTTCGGCGGCGACCGGCCGCACATCGCGATCGCCAACACCGCCTCCGACCTCACCCCCTGCAACTCCCACCTCGACGAGGTGGCCGCGAGCGTGCAGCAGGGCGTGTGGGCCGCCGGCGGCGTCCCGCTCGACCTGCCCGTCGTCTCCCTCGGCGAGACCAACGTCCGCCCCACCGCGATGCTGTGGCGCAACCTGGCCGCCATGGCCACCGAGGAGATGCTGCGCGCCAACCCGATCGACGGCGTGGTCCTGCTCGGCGGGTGCGACAAGACGATCCCGTCGCTGCTCATGGCCGCCGCCTCGGTCGACCTGCCCGCCCTCGTCGTGCCCGGCGGCCCCATGCTGACCGGCCACTTCCGCGGCGTACCCCTCGGCTGCGGGACCGACGTGTGGCGGCTCAGCGAGGAGGTGCGCGCCGGCACGCTGTCGCGCGAGGCGTTCCTGCGCTCCGAGTCGTCCATGATCCGCAGCCGCGGCCACTGCAATACCATGGGCACCGCCTCCACGATGGCCTGCATGGCCGAGGCTCTCGGGATGACCCTGCCCGGCACCGCCGGCACCCCGGCTCCCGACAGCCGGCTGCTGGAGCTCTCGCACGCCGCGGGGGAGCTGGCCGTCGAGCTCGTCCGGCAGGAGCGCCGCCCCAGCCAGGTGATGACCCGCGGCTCGTTCCTCAACGCGATCGTCACCCTGGCCGCCATCGGCGGCTCCACCAACGCGGTGATCCACCTGCTGGCCATCGCCGGCCGCCTCGGCGTGCCGCTCGACCTCGACGACTTCGACCGCACCGGCGCCGGCGTCCCCCTGCTGGCCGACCTCCAGCCGGCCGGGCGCCACCTCATGGACGACCTGTACCGCGCCGGCGGGCTGCTCGCCCTGCTCCGGGAGGTCGAGGACCTGCTCGACCCGGCCGCGATCACCGTCACCGGCCGGCCGCTCACCGCGTACCTCGCCGAGGCCGAGATCTGGGACGAGACCGTCATCCGGCGCCGCGCCGACCCGCTGCTGGCCGACGCGGGCATCGCCGTGCTGCGCGGCAACCTGGCCCCCGACGGGGCCGTCATCAAGCCCGCCGCCGCCTCGCCCGAGCTGCTGCGCCACCGCGGCCGGGCCGTCGTCTTCGACAGCGTCGAGGACCTGCGCGCCCGGCTCGACTCGCCCGACCTCGACGTGGACGAGACCTCCGTCCTCGTGCTGCGCGGCTGCGGCCCCAAGGGCTACCCCGGCATGCCCGAGGTCGGCAACCTGCCGCTGCCCGCCAAGCTGCTCGCCAAGGGCGTGCGCGACATGGTGCGGATCAGCGACGCCCGCATGAGCGGCACCGCCTACGGCACTGTCGTCCTGCACGCCTCGCCCGAGGCCGCCGCCGGCGGGCCGCTGGCCCGGGTCCGCACCGGCGACCCCGTCGTGCTCGACGTGGCGGCCAGGCGGCTCGACGTGGACCTGCCCGACGGCGAGCTGGCCGCCCGCGACCCCGTCATGACCGGCCACGCCCGGCCCGTACGCGGCTGGGAGCGCCTCTACGTCGACCACGTCACCCAGGCCCACCAGGGCGTGGACCTCGACTTCCTCGCCGGGTCGAGCGGAGACCGGGTGGGCCGCGACTCCCACTGACCCCCCCGCCCCCGCCTCCCCGCGGCGCCGGTTCCGGCCGCGGCAAAGAGTGGGCTGCGCCGTGCGCGGAATCGGCTCGCCTGGGTACGGGGTTACGGAAGCATGTGAACCGTGTGATCGGATTGACGGCACCCTTAACGACGCAGGAGGACACGTGAGCGGCGACATCACCCACAGCCAGGAGTGGGCGGCGCTGGGCAAGCACCACGAGGAGCTGGCCGGCAGGCACCTGCGCGAGCTGTTCGCGGAGGACCCGGGGCGCGCGGAGCGGATGACGCTGACCGCCGGCGACCTGTTCCTCGACTACGCCAAGCAGCGCGCCACCGGCGAGACCCTCGACCTGCTCGTGGCGCTGGCCGAGCGGGCCGGGCTGCGCGAGCGGATCGACGCCATGTTCTCCGGCGAGCACATCAACGTCAGCGAGGACCGCGCCGTCCTCCACGTGGCGCTGCGCATGCCCGCCGGCGCCGAGCTGACCGTCGACGGGCAGGACGTGGTCGGCGACGTCCACGCCGTGCTCGACAAGATGAGCGGCTTCGCCGAGCGGGTCCGCTCCCAGGAGTGGCGCGGCGCGACCGGGCAGCCCATCACCACCGTCGTCAACATCGGCATCGGCGGCTCCGACCTCGGCCCCGCCATGGCCTACGAGGCGCTGCGCGACTACGCCGACGCCGGCATCGAGGCCCGCTTCGTCTCCAACATCGACCCGGCCGACATCACCGGCAACCTCGCCGGCCTCGACCCGGCCACCACCCTGTTCGTGGTCAGCTCCAAGACGTTCACCACGCTGGAGACGCTCACCAACGCCAAGGTCGCCCGCCAGTGGCTGGTCGGCGCGCTCGGCGAGGAGGCCGTGGCCAAGCACTTCGTGGCGGTCTCCACCAACGCCGCGAAGGTCGCCGAGTTCGGCATCGACACCGACAACATGTTCGGCTTCTGGGACTGGGTCGGCGGCCGCTACTCCTACGACGGCGCCATCGGCCTGTCCCTGATGGTCGCCATCGGGCCGGAGCGCTTCCGCGAGATGCTGGCCGGCTTCCACACGATCGACGAGCACTTCCGCACCGCGCCGTTCCACGCCAACATGCCGGTCCTGCTCGGCCTGCTCGGGGTGTGGTACACCGACTTCTTCGGCGCCGAGACCCGCGCCGTCCTGCCGTACAGCCAGCGCCTGCACCGCTTCCCCGCCTACCTCCAGCAGCTCACCATGGAGTCCAACGGCAAGTCCGTGCGCGCCGACGGCGAGCCGGTCTCCACCGACACCGGCGAGATCTTCTGGGGCGAGCCGGGCACCAACGGCCAGCACGCCTTCTACCAGCTCCTCCACCAGGGCACGCGGCTCGTCCCGGCCGACTTCATCGGGTTCGCCGAGCCGTTCGAGGACCGCGAGGGCATGCACGACCTGCTCTCGGCCAACCTGTTCGCGCAGACCTCCGCGCTGGCGTTCGGCAAGACCGCCGAGGAGATCGCCGGCGAGGGCACCGCGGCCGGGATCGTGCCGCACAAGGTGATGCCCGGCAACCGGCCCACCTCCACCATCCTCGCGCCGAAGCTCACCCCGTCCACGCTGGGGCAGCTCGTCGCCCTGTACGAGCACATCGTGTTCGTCGAGGGCACCGTCTGGGGGGTCGACTCCTTCGACCAGTGGGGCGTCGAGCTGGGCAAGAAGATGGCGCTCGACCTCGCGCCCGCCCTCACCGGGGAGGAGCCGCCCACCGGCCTGCCCGACCCGTCCACCGCGCAGCTCGTCCGCCGCTACCGCGAGCTGAGGGGCCGCCGCGCCTGACGGATTGACGGGGCGGGCCGGGTGACCGGAGGATCCTTTTCATGCCTGTCATCCCGGTTCCCGGGCGCGACCACACCTGGGCCGCCCTCACCCCCGCCACCGCCTACGTCTTCGGCGTCGAGAGCGGCGACGACACCCGCGTCGTCCAGCACTACTGGGGGCCGAGGCTGCCCGGCGCCGCGTTGGGAGAGGTCGCCGACGAGGTCCCGGCGTGGATCGCCACCGGCTTCCTCGACCCCGCCGACGCCGCCGAGCTGCTGCCCGTCGACGGGGGGCGCCGCTGGGGCGTGCCGTCGCTGCAGGCGGTCTACCCGGGTGGCGTCCGCTCCGTCGAGCTGGCCTTCGACCGGGCCGTCCAGCACGGCCCGGACGAGCTGGAGCTGGTGCTGCGCGACCAGGTCTACGGGCTGTGCGTCGGCCTGCGCGTGCGCGTCCACGACGACACCGACGTGATCGAGCGCTGGACCGAGGTGGCCAACGACTCCGGCGAGCCCGTCCACCTCCAGCGGCTCGACTCCGGGGCGTGGGCGGTGCCCGAGCAGGCCGGGTTCGGCTATGCGGGTGTGGCCGGCGGCTGGGCCCGCGAGACCCAGCTCCACCGGGGCGAGCTGCCGCCCGGCGAGACCACGTTCACCAGCAGGACCGGCACGACCTCGCACAAGGCCAACCCGTGGATCATGATCGGTGACGCGTCCGAGACGGGCGGCGAGGTGTGGAGCGTCGCGCTGGCGTGGAGCGGCTCGTGGCGGCTCACCGCGCAGCGCCGCCCCGAGGGCGACCTCGCCGTCACCGCCGGGTTCGGCCACGAGGGCCTCACCTGGCCGCTCGCGCCGGGCGGCTCCCTGCGCACGCCGTCCGTGCTCGGCCTGCACACCACCGGCGGGTACGGCGCCGCCAGCCGCGCCTGGCACGCCTACGCGCGCGGGCACGTCCTGCCCACTCCTGCCGAGGAGCGGCCCGTCCTGTACAACTCGTGGGAGGCCACCGGCTTCGACGTCAGCGAGGACGGCCAGCTCGCCCTCGCCCGCCGGGCCGCCGAGCTGGGCGTCGAGTTGTTCGTCGTGGACGACGGCTGGTTCGGCACGCGCACCGACGACACGCGCGGCCTCGGCGACTGGTGGCCGAACCCGGACCGCTTCCCGCAGGGCCTGGGCAAGCTGTTCGACGGGGTGCGCGAGCTGGGCATGCAGGCCGGGCTCTGGGTGGAGCCCGAGATGGTCAACCCCGACAGCGACCTCTACCGCGAGCACCCCGGCTGGACGCTGCACTACCCGGGCCGCCGCCGCGACACCATGCGCCACCAGCTCGTCCTCAACTTCGCCCGCGACGACGTGCGCGCCTGGGCGCTCGGCTGGCTGGACGGGCTCGTCGCCGAGTACGGCCTGGCCTACCTCAAGTGGGACATGAACCGCAGCTTCAGCCAGGCCGGCTGGGCCGAGGGCGGCGACCTGCTGTGGATCGAGCACACCCGCGGCGTCTACGCCGTCATGGACGAGCTGCGCGCCCGCCACCCCGGCCTGCGGATCGAGTCGTGCTCGGGCGGCGGCGGCCGGGCCGACTTCGGCATCCTGCGGCGCACCGACCAGGTGTGGACCTCCGACAACACCGACGCCCGCCACCGCCAGACCATCCAGGAGGGCTTCTCCTACCTGTACCCGGCGAGCGCCATGTCGTGCTGGGTCACCGACAGCCCCAACCCGATCACCGGGCGGGAGGTGCCGCTGCGCTACCGCTTCCACGTCGCCATGGCCGGCACGCTCGGCATCGGCGGCGACCTGGCCAGGTGGAGCGAGCAGGAGCTGGCCGAGGCGCGGGAGCTCGTCGCCGCCTACAAGGCCGTGCGCCCCGTCGTGCAGCACGGCGAGCTGCACCGGCTGACGGGGTCGCCGGGCACCACCGCGTCGGCCGTGCAGTACACGCTGGGGGAGCGGGTGGTGGTGTTCGCCTACAACCCGTACACGCTGGACGAGCGGCCGCCCCGGCGGCTGCGCCTGGCCGGGCTCGACCCCGAGGCGCTCTACGAGGACGAGGCGGGGGTGCGCCGGCACGGGGCCGCGCTCATGCACCACGGCCTGGTCGTGCCGTCCTGGTCACTGTCTGGGACCGACTATCGCAGCGAGATGCTGGTGCTGCGGCGCGTAGAGGGCAGATCATGACGAGATGGACATCATGCAGCTGATCGAGAAGTCCCGCGACGCGGCGAACGTGAAGCGGGTCTTCGGTGAGCCCCTGCGCCAGGGCGACGTCACCGTGGTCCCGGTCGTCCGCGTCTTCGGGGGAGGCGGTGGCGGCAGCGGCAGCCGCCGGGGAGGGGAAGGGAAGGACGGGGAGGAGGGCAGCGGCGGCGGCTACGGCTACGCCGCCACGCCCGCGGGCGCCTTCGTAATCAAGGACGGGGACGTGCGCTGGCAGCCCGCGGTGGACGTCAACCGCATCGTGCTCGGCGGCCAGATCGTCGTCGTCGTTCTCCTGCTCACCCTCCGCTCCATCCTCAGGAAGCGCCGCCGCCGCTAGACGCGCACCGCTCCCCGCGCCCGTCGCGGAGGGCGCCCGTCGCGGAGGGCGTGCGGGAGGAGCGGTGAATCTCAGGCGGGGAGCAGGCCGTGGACGTCCGCCAGGAGCTCCAGGGAGCGGAGCCACGCCTTCCGGTCGGGCGCCGCGGAGACGACGATCAGCTCGTCCGCCTGGGCGAGCCGGGCGAAGCCGGCGAGGTACTCCTCCACCTCCGCGGGGTTCCCGACGGCCGAGTACGTGGTCATCTGCGCGATCTGCCGGCCGGCGGGGGACAGGAGGATGCTGTCGGCCTCCTCCGGCGTCAGGGTGCGGCCGGGGGTGAGGAACCGGCTGACCCTCATGCGCTTGGCCGCCAGGAACTGCTCCTGCGCCTCCTCGGTGGTGTCGGCCGCGATGACGTTGACGCCGGCGATGACGTACGGCTGCGCCAGCTGCGCGGACGGCTTGAACTCGCGCCGGTAGACGGCGACGGCCTCCTCCAGCGCGGTGGGCGCGAAGTGGGAGGCGAAGGCGTACGGGAGGCCCAGCGCGGCGGCGAGCGTGGCCCCGAACAGCGAGGAGCCGAGGATGTACAGCGGCACGTCGGTGCCCTTCCCGGGCGTCGCGTCCACGCCCGGGATGCGGGACTGGCCCGTCAGGTAGCCCTGGAGCTCCAGGACGTCCTCCGGGAAGGCGTCGGCGGACATCGGGGTGCGGCGCAGGGCCCGCATGGTCTGCTGGTCGCTGCCGGGCGCCCGGCCGAGGCCGAGATCGATGCGCCCGGGATGCAGGGTCTCCAGGGTCCCGTACTGCTCGGCGATGGTCAGCGGGGCGTGGTTGGGCAGCATGACACCGCCCGCTCCGAGGCGGATCGTCCGGGTGTGCGCGGCCACGTGGGCGATGAGGACGCTGGTCGCCGAGGACGCGATGGAGGGCATGTTGTGGTGCTCCGCGTACCAGATCCGCCGATAGCCCCACTCCTCGGCGTGCCGGGCCAGGTCCACACTGGCGTTCAGGCTGTCGCGCGCCGTCTCCCCGTCGCCGATGTAGGCGAGATCGAGGATCGAGAGTGGAAGAGCCATGGGGGTCAAGCCTTTCGTCGCGGGCGACCAGTGGTATGCGGGCCGGCGGTCCGGTTCCTCGCACGCTGTGCAACCACGGCGGGCGCGTGCTTATTTCGCGGAGGTCGCGTACGGCCGCGGCCGGCGGCGGGCTGCGGAAGTCCCATGCCCTCACGGGTCCCTTTGTGGCAGCATGGCCGGCGGGCCGGCGATCATGCCGACTCGCTGTAACGGCCGCTGTCACGGCCGGTCTCGAAAGGGTTTGAACGGATGCGCAAGACGATGAAGGCTCTCGGTCTGGCTGCACTGCTGGGTGCCGGGACGATCGTCATCAACCCCGCCCCCGCCCTGGCCGCGGGCTACACCCCGGAGGCGGCCTGCGCCAAGCAGTCCGGGTACGGCGGCTGGACCCACGTCTCGGACAACAAGCGGACGCTGAAGAACGGCAACTCCGTCTGGGGCTACGTCTACCTGATGTGGAACCACAGCCACCTGACCAACTGCGTCACGGTGATCAAGACGGCCTACGCCGGCACCCCCACCTACACCCAGGCCATCCTCAAGCTCCAGGGCGGCGGCGCCTACCGCGACCCCGGCACCCTGACCGCGAAGAAGTACAAGTACTTCGCGGCCGCCATCGGGTACGGCAAGAAGCAGTGCGTCGACTTCGAGGGCTACACCACCGACACCCGCAGGGACTACGGGATCGCCTCGGCCAAGCGCGGACGCTTCGCCAACTGCGGCTGACCGGCGAGGGCGCCGCTAAGCGACCGTGACCCCCAGCAGGTGGCCCAGGCCGAAGGTCACGGCCGCGGCGCCGACGCCCAGGGCGAGCTGGCGCAGGCCGCCCAGCCACCACGGCCGGGCCGTCATGCGCGCCACCGCCGCGCCGAACCCGAACAGCGCCAGCACGCTCAGCACCACCGCCACCGTCAGCCCCGACGCCCCGAACAGGAACGGCGCCAGCGGCACCAGCGCCCCCACGGCGAACGCCCCGAACGACGACGCGGCGGCCAGCCGCGGCGAGGGCAGGTCGTCGGGGTCCACGCCCAGCTCCTCGCGCACGTGGACGCGCAGCGCCTGCTCCGGGTCGGCCGACAGCCCCGCCGCGACCTTGCGTGCCAGCTCGGGGTCCAGCCCGCGCGCCCGGTAGAGGGCGGCCAGCTCGGCCTGCTCGCCCTCCGGGTTGCGGGCCAGCTCGCGGCGCTCCACGGCGATCTCGGCGCGCATCAGCTCGGTCTGCGACTTCACGGACGTGTACTCGCCGGCGGCCATCGAGCACGCGCCCGCCACCAGCCCGGCGAACCCGGCCAGCACCGCCCCGCGGCCCGCGCCCGCGGCGCCGACCACACCGGCGATCAACGCGAAGTTGGAGACGAGTCCGTCCATGGCGCCGAACACGGCCGGCCGCAGCCACCCGCCGGTCACGTCACGGTGGGTGTGGTGCTGTTCGGGGGAGTACGGCTGCGCGAGCTCCACGGTCATGAAAAAGCCTCCAAATGCCTATATCTCCCTGAAATTTAGGCATAGTTTCGGAGGAGTCGCAACGAAGGCGAGGCTTGCCTGACCTGCGGCGTTACCGGGAGAGCGGGAGGCGACTCGAACGCCTGATCGGGCCTGGTCCGGGGTAAGGGCGCGTCCGTGGACGTGCTCACGGGAGTGACCGTGAAGGGGGGCGCAGCGATCCCTGTGCTCGTGCGCCCGCCTTCGCGGATTCGGCCTCCGGACCTCAGGGGCCGGTGCGCAGGAACGGCCGTGCCCGGTCCGCGGCAGCTCGTCCCGTGCCCGGTCCGGCGGCGTGCCGGGGCGCGGGCAGGGCGACGCCGTGGATGAGCGCCGAGCAGTCGGCGATCGCCCCCGTCAGCAGCTCCCGCAGCAGCGCGTCCGGGTCGGGGATGCACGCCTGCACGATCCCCACCACCGAAAGCTGCACCGCGTTGGGCGCGGCGTAGCGGCGGAAGCCCTTCTCCGTGATGCGCGCCGCCCGGCTGAAGTTCCTCGCCTGCTCGGCCGCGCGCGGCACCTGGGCCATCGCCCATTCGCTGCGCTCGCCCATCCGGCCCGACGGGACCCCGTCGAGGCGGCACAGCATCTCCTCGGCCGCCAGCACGGACACCGCCAGCGCCAGTTGCCGTTCGGCGGCGGCCACCGGCAGCGCCGTCGTCGCGCACCTGATCGCGATCCGGGCGTCGACCCGCAGGTCGTCGCTGGCCAGGCCGATGATGGACGGGACGAGCCCGATGAGCTCACCCCGCTTGTCGTCGCTCGTGTTGTCGTTGACCAGGCGGGCGAGCGCGGCCAGCAGCGGGTGCGTGCAGGCCGGGTGGTCGCTCCACCGCTCGCCGGCGAGATAGGACGCCAGCTCCATGAAGCAGGCACCGCGCTTCGGGTTGCGATGTCTCCCTCGGGACAGGACCGGCATGAGATCAAGGTGATTGTCCACGGGTGCTCCAACTCGACGGATCGCCGTCTTTCCAGTCTGCGCCGCAGATCGCGTGAGCGCCAGTGATGGCATGTTCCCGTCGTACGCACCCGGAACCCCGAGGCCGCCGTTCGCGACCACTGGCCGGTATGTCTTTTCGCGCCCGGCGCCGGTGGACGGCTTCTCGCCGCCGTCCGGCTCGGGCGGGCATGTTCTGCGGGTGGGCCGCCGGGTAGGTAGCTGGTCGGAGACATCGAGACAGGGGGCGCCGGGTCATCGGCGAGGCGTGAACGGTCCGCGGCGGCGTCCTCGCCACCAGGAGAACCCAAGGCCGACAGCACGATCACAGAGATCGAAAAGGAGAGCGCCCGGGGACGGGCCCGTGCTACGTTGCCGACACTTCTCGACTTGAGCACCGGGCGGCGGCCGGGGTTGCCACAGCCGCGCGGGGCTCCTCATCCGGATGGGGGCACCGACGGTGAGGTGGGCGCTGCTGCTCGCTGCCGCGACGACGCTGTGGTTGGCACAGCCCGCCGCGGCCGAGGTCGCCGAGGTCATGGACACGGCGCGGACGCCGCAGACGGCGGCGCTCTCCACGGGTCCGGCGGGGACGGCCGGGGAGGGGCGGGTCGTGTTCGTCGGCGTGCCCGGCCTGCACTGGGACGACCTCGACCCGGCCCGCACGCCCAACCTTTGGCGGCTGGCCGGTCAGAGCGCGCTCGGCTCGGTGTCGGTCAAGACCGTCGGCACCGTCGCCTGCCCGTACGACGGCTGGCTGACCGTGTCGTCCGGCGTCCGCTCCGCGGTCGGCCACGGCTGCGGGCTGCCGCCCGAGCCCCAGGTCAGCGGCGAGGGCGCGGTCGTGCCCGGGTTCCGGGAGCTGCGCGGCCTGCGCGACGGCGCGTACGCGGGCACGCTCGGCCAGGCCGTGCACGCCGCCGGCCAGTGCACGGCGGCGGTCGGCGGGGGAGCGGCGCTCGCCCTGGCCGACCTGGAGGGCAAGGTGGACGTGTACGCGCCCGAGCCCGCCGCGCTGGCCGACTGGTCCCGCTGCCGGGTGACGGCCGTGGACGTGGACGAGCTGATCACCCCGTACCTCTCCGGCGGCAGGCTGCCCGCCGAGCCCGAGGCGCTCACCCCGGCACGGCGCGAGGAGGCGGTGCGCGCCGCCGACGCGAAGGTCGGCGAGGCGCTCGCCAAGGTGCCCGCCGGCAGCGACGTGGTCCTGGCCGGCATCGGCGACCACGGCACCGTGCCGCACCTGCGCGTCGCGATGTGGAAGGGCGCCGGTGCCGAGCCGGGGGCGCTGCTCGGCACCACCTCGACCAGGCGCGAGGACATCGTCATCCTGCCCGACATCACGCCCACCGTGCTGGCCGCCGCCGGCATCGAGGCGCCGCCGACCGTCGTCGGCGTCCCATGGCGGCCCGGCAGCGTGCTGCCGCTCGGCGAGGCCGCCGCCCACCTGCGCGAGGCCGACCTGACCGGCACCACGGTGCGCTCCACGACCGGACTGTTCTTCACCGGGTTCGCCGTCGTTCAGGTGTCGTTCTACGTCGTCGCCTACCTGCTGCTGACGCGCCGCAGGCGGCCCTACGCGGTGGGCGTCGCGGCCCTCGCCGTCGCCTCGATCCCCGTCTCCACGTACCTGGTGAACCTGCTGCCGTGGGTGCGGGCCGGGGTGCCGGCCGCGGCGCTCGTCGGCGGGGTGCTGGGCTTGGCCGCCGTGATCGTGGCGGCGGCCCTGGCCGGCCCGTGGCGGCGTCATCCCCTCGGGCCGCCCGCCGTGGTCGCCGGCGTCACCGCCGCCGCCCTGGTCGGCGACCTGCTGAGCGGTACGACCCTGCAGTTCAACAGCCTCATGGGCTACACCGCCGTGGTGGGCGGCCGCTACTACGGGCTGGCCAACATCCCGTTCGCGCTGCTGGCCACCGCCGTGCTCATGGTGACCGCCGTCGCCGCCGACCACCTGGTGCGCGTCGGGCGCAGGAGGGTGGCGGTGACGCTGGTCTCCACGCTCGGCCTGATCGCGATGCTGCTGGCCGGCTGGCCCGGTGTGGGCAGCGACTTCGGCGGCGTGATCGCGTTCGTGCCCGGGATCGCGGTGACGGCGATGCTGGTGGCCGGCAAGCGGGTGTCGGTGGTCAAGCTGGCCGGGTTCTGCGTGCTGGGCGGCGTGGCGGTGTCGATCATCGCGATCCTGGACCACACGCGGCCCGTCGCGGCGCAGACGCACCTCGGCCGGTTCGTCGGCCAGGTGATCGACGGGACGTTCCTGCCCATGATCGGCCGCAAGCTCGGCGCGATGCTCAACACCATGCTGTCGCCCAACCTCATGCCGATCGTGATCGTCGGGCTGGCGTTCCTGGTGTTCGCGCTGCTGCGGCCGGCCAAGGTGAGCGCGGGCCTGGTGCCGCAGGCGTTCGCCCGGGCCCCGATGCTGCGGGCCGGCCTGGTGGGCGCGCTGGTCAGCGGCGTGGTGGGCATGCTCGTCAACGACTCCGGCACGGCGGTGCTGTCCATGGCCGTGTCCTTGGCCGTGCCGCTGGTCCTGTACGCGGGGCTGCGCTCGCCGGAGGCCGCCGAGCCGGCGGACGCGGCGGCGGCGGAGGACGCGGAGGACGTGGAGCGCCGCGGGGCGGCCCCCACCCCGGCCTGAGCGCCCGCCCCCTCGCTCCTGAAGTTTTCTTTTAGTTCATTGCCAAGTCTTGAAAGTTATAGCCACGAGCGATTGAGTTCGGTCGTGCAGACCCTCCGTTACGTGGCCGCCGCCGCGTCCGTGCTCCTCTTAGGTGTCGCGGTCCCGGCGCAGGCCGACCCCCAAGCTCCCGCCGAGGACGCGCTCAAGGCGTCGTCCTACACCCCCGCCTCCACGCTGCTCGCCGACGCCGCGGCCACCTCCACCACCGCCACCCAGCGGCTGGAGACCGACAAGCGGACCAGGCCCGTAGCCCCCGGCGTCTCGCTCACCTCGTTCGACCGCTACGACGCGCTCGGCTGGCTGCGCGGCGACGCCCTCACCGCCGACCTGGGCAGCGCCAAGGCCGACTACGTGTACTCCGGCGAGGTCACCAAGACCGAGCCGCTGTCCGGCCCGGCCGGGCGGGCCCGTGCCGTCGCCGCCGTCAACGGCGACTTCTTCGACATCAACGCCTCCGGCGCCGCCCAGGGCGTCGGCGTCCAGGACGGCACCCTGATCCAGTCGCCCGTGGCCGGCCACGAGAACGCGGTCGCCATCACCGGCGACGGCGTCGGCCGCGTCCTCAAGGCGTACTTCGAGGGCACCGCCACTCCCTCGGGCGGCGCGCCGATCGGTCTCACCCAGTTCAATCAGGTCATCCAGAAGGACGGCGTCGGCCTGTTCACGCCGCTGTGGGGCTCGTACACGCGGGCCCGCGCCGTCGAGGGCGCCTCCGCCGTCACCGAGGTCGTGCTGGTGGACGGGGTCGTCACCGAGGTACGTCAGGCGGCCGGCACCGGCGCCATCCCGGCGGGCACCACCGTCCTGCTCGGCCGGGACGCCGGCGCCGCCGCGCTGGCCGCGCTCAAGTCCGGCGACCACGTGGACGTCGCGTACCGGCCCAAGGCGTCCGACGGCAGCACGCTCAAGGCCGCGGTCGGCGGCAACTACGTGCTGGTCAAGGACGGCGTCGTGCAGACCTCGTCCGACCCGGCCGCCCACCCGCGCACCGCGGTCGGCTTCTCCGCCGACGGCCGCAAGATGTACCTGCTGACCGTGGACGGCCGCCAGGCCGACAGCCGCGGCGTCACCCTGAACGAGCTGGCCGCCATGATGGCCGAGCTGGGCGCCGCCAACGCCCTCAACATGGACGGCGGCGGCTCCTCCACGCTGCTGGCCCGCGAGCCCGGCCAGGCCGCCGTCCAGGTCGAGAACAGCCCGTCCGACGGCGGCGAGCGGCACGTGCCCAACGGCCTGGCCCTGTTCGCGCCCGAGGGCAGCGGCAAGCTGAAGGGCTTCTGGCTGGAGACCGCCGGCGACCCGTCGCGCGTGCCCGGCACCGGCCCCGTCGCGGGCGGCCGGCCCGACCGCGTCTTCCCCGGCCTCACCAGGCGGCTGAGCGCCGCCGGCTACGACGAGACGTACGGCCCGGCAGCCGGCACCCCGTCGTGGCGCTCCGAGCCGGCCGTCCATGGCGTCGTCCGCGACGGCAGATTTCACGCGCTCGTGCCCGGCCAGACCACCGTCACCGCCTCCCGCGGCGCCGCCAAGGGCACGCTGGAGCTGACCGTGCTCCAGCCGCTCCAGCGGCTCGGCCTCACCACCGACCGCGTCGGCCTGCCCGGCGCCTCGGGCAGCGCCTCGTTCGGCGTCGTCGGCTACGACCGCAACGGCAACTCCGCGCCCATCGAGCCCGCCGACCTGTCCCTGTCGTACGACAAGGACCTGTTCGAGGTGACCCCGTCCGACCAGGGCTACTTCACGGTCAAGGCCAGGAAGGAGACCGGCTCCGGGCTCATCACCGCCAAGGTGGGCCAGGTCAGCGCCGCCGTGCCCGTCACCGTCGGCTTCGAGGACAAGCCGGTCGCCGGGTTCGACGACGCCGCGTCCTGGACGTTCGCCGCTGCCCGCGCCACCGGCTCGCTGTCGGCCGCGACCGGGCAGAGCGGGGGCGGCCTCAAGCTGTCCTACGACTTCACCCAGTCCACCGCCACCCGCGCCGCGTACGCCAGCCCGCCGCAGCAGATCGTGGTGCCGGGGCAGCCGCAGGGGTTCGGGATGTGGATCAACTCCACCGGCAAGGGGGAGTGGCCCAGCCTGGAGTTCTACGACGCGCTCGGCCAGTCGCAGATCCTGCGCGGGCCGTACATGACGTGGACCGGCTGGAAGTACGTCGAGTTCGCCGTGCCGGCGGGCGTCAACTACCCGCTGCGCCTGCGGCGCTTCTACGTGGCCGAGACGCGCGCCGACACGAAGTACACCAACGAGATCCTCATCGACGGGCTCGTCGCCAAGGTGCCGCCGTCCGTGTCGGCCCCGGCCGCCGCCAAGGTCGCCGACCCGGTGGTCCGGCCGGACGTGGCGGCGATGCCGTGGCGGTTCGCGGTCATGTCGGACGCGCAGTTCGTCGCCCGCGACCCCGACAGCGACATCGTCCGCAACGCCCGCCGCACGCTGCGCGAGATCAAGGCGGCCGAGCCCGACTTCCTGATCATCAACGGCGACCTCGTGGACGAGGCGTCGCCGGAGGACTTCGCGCTGGCCAAGCGGATCCTGGACGAGGAGCTGCGCGGCACCGTGCCGTACCACTACGTGCCGGGCAACCACGAGGTCATGGGCGGCAAGATCGACAACTTCGAGGCCGTGTTCGGCGACACGTACGGGACGTTCGACCACAAGGGCACCCGGTTCGTCACGCTCGACACCTCGCGCCTCAACCTGCGCGGCGGCGGCTTCGAGCAGGTGGCGCTGCTGCGTTCGCAGCTCGACGCCGCGGCCCGCGACGCCTCGGTCGGGTCGGTGGCGGTGCTGTTCCACGTGCCGCCGCGCGACCCCACGCCCGGCAAGGGCAGCCAGCTCGGCGACCGCAAGGAGGCCGCGCTGGTCGAGCAGTGGCTCGCCGACTTCCAGCGGACCACCGGCAAGGGCGCCGCCTACATCGGCGCGCACGTCGGCACCTTCCACGCCTCGCGGGTGGACGCGGTGCCGTACTTCATCAACGGCAACTCCGGCAAGAACCCCGCCACCGCCGCCGATGACGGCGGGTTCACCGGCTGGTCGCTGTGGGGCGTGGACCCGGTGACGCCGAAGGAGGCCGAGCAGGTCAAGCGGAACTGGTTCGTGGACGCGCCGGCCTGGATCGGCACGCAGGTGCGGCCGCACACGGACGAGCTCACGCTCACGGCGCCCGCCACGCTCGCCCCCGGCGGCACCGGCCGGGTCACGGCGGAGGTCAAGCAGGGGACACGGGCCGTGCCGGCCTCCTACCCGGTGTCGGCCGCCTGGTCGGGCTCGCCCAACCTGCACCTCGGCCCCGCCCGGACGGCCAAGCCGTGGCACGTGGCGGTCCTCGACCCGGAGACGGGCACGCTGACGGCGCGGCGCGCGGGACAGGTGACGGTCGCGGTCACGGTCAGCGGCGTCACCCGCCAGGCCACGGTCGCGATCTCCGCCAAGGCAGCCGCCTGACGCCCCGAGGGCGCTCGCCTCATCCGGCGGGCGCCCTCGCGGGGCTCACCGGTCCCGGACGGGGTCACGGTCCGCCCTCGTCGGAGGAGTCGCCGGCGTCTCTGCGGTCGCGGCGCTCGTTCCGGGCGGTGATGACGTTCTCTATCGTGAGGACGGCGATCACCACGAGCAGGACGCCGATCGGAATCAGCATGGCGGTATCGAATTCCGTCAGCATCGCCGCACCTCCCCCCGAGCCGAGGCGTGCAGGACTTACCTACCCGCAGGGTCGCGGCGAACCAGGACATGAACCAGGACGCGGGCGACGCGCCGGTGGCGACCCGATCCGTGCGCAGTGATGGGCGTCCCGTGGCGATAGCGTGACGCGCGGCCGGGCAGGCAGGGAGCGGCCATGACGGTCATCGGTCCACGCGATGAAGGGATGGCGATCATGTCTGTTGCGCTTCTTCGTGGAGGCACGCGGCGCCCGGCGGCGGGACTCGTCGTCGCCGCGGTGACGCTGGCGGCGTACGGGGGGACGATCGGGGCGGCGGCGCCCCAGGCCCAGGCCCAGGCCCGGGCGAGCACGTCCGTCGTGGTGACGGAGACGGAGTTCCACCTGGCGCTCTCGACGGCCCACTTGCAGCCCGGCGCCCACACGTTCAGGATCCGCAACGCCGGCCACGTCCCGCACGGTCTGTCGATCAAGGGGCCTCATGTCGCCGCGACGTCCGCGATCATTCCGCCCGGCGGCCGGACGTCGCTGTCGGTCACGCTGCGCAAGGGGACGTACCACCTGTGGTGCCCGGTCGACGCGCATCGCGCGCACGGCATGGCGACAACGATCAAGGTCAGGTAGCGCCCGCGGCCCAGGAGGACCGCCCGGTGGCATGGGGCGGGTGAACGGCGGGTACGGCGGGAGCGGAGCGGTGCCGAACCAGCGGAGGAGCGCCGATGGCCGCCGACCTCGCCGAGATCATCGACGACCTGCCCCTGGTGGACCACCACGTCCACGGCGCCACCGCGCACGACCTGTCCCGCCGCGCGTTCGAGGAGCTGATCACCGAGTCGGACCGGCCGGTGCCGGGCTGGATGACCTCCTTCGACTCGCAGCTCGGACACGCCATCCTCCGGCACTGCGCCCCCGTGCTGGGCCTCGACCCGCACCCTTCGCCCGAGGAGTACCTGGCGCGCCGGGCCCGGCTGGGCGCCGGTGAGGTCAACCGGCGGCTCCTCGGCGCCGCGGGCGTCGGCCACTACCTGCTGGAGACGGGCTACCGGGGCGAGGAGATCCTGGGGCCGGCCGGCATGGCCGAGGTCACCGGCGTGCCCGTGGACGAGGTGGTGCGGCTGGAGCAGGTCGCCGAGCGGGTGGCCGCGTCCGGCTGCGGGGCGGGCGCGTTCGCGCGGCGGTTCGCCGAGGCCCTGGGGGAGCGGTCCCGTACGGCGCGCGGCCTGAAGACCGTCGTGGCCTACCGTCACGGCCTGGAGTTCGACCCGTCCCCGCCCTCTGCGGCCGAGGTCACCGAGGCGGCCGGCCGCTGGCTGGCTGAGGCGGAGGCGAGCGGCGCGGGGGAGACGAGGTGGAGGGTCACGGATCCCGTGCTGCTGCGGCACCTCATCTGGACGGGCCTGGAACGCGGTCTGCCGCTCCAGTTCCACACCGGCTTCGGCGATCCCGACGTGGACCTGCGCCGGGCGGACCCGCTGCTGCTGCGCGGGCTCATCGAGCGGGCCGAGCCGACCGGGGTCCCGCTGATGCTCCTCCACTGCTACCCGTACCACCGCAACGCCGGCCATCTCGCCCACGCCTACCCGAACGTCCACCTCGACGTGGGGCTGGGCGTCACCTACACCGGCGCCCGCGCCGCCGCGCTGGTGGCGGAGAGCCTGGAGGTGGCGCCGTTCGCCAAGCTGCTGTTCTCCTCCGACGCCTGGGGGCCGGCCGAGCTGCACCACCTGGGCGCGACGCTGTGGCGGCGCGCGACGGCGCGGGTGCTGGGCGGGTTCGTGGCGGAGGGGGAGTGGTCGGCCGGCCAGGCGGCGCGGGTGGCGTCCCTGGTGGGCGCCGAGAACGCCGCCCGCGTGTACGGCCTGTCCGGCGCCGCCGCCGCGTCGCGAGCGCGCTCCGCCCGGCGTGAGGGCGGCAGGCTCATGGGTTGAGCAGGCGTATCGGCTCACCGGCGAGGAAGGCGTGGATGTCCTCGACCGCCTCCCGGTAGTACGTCCGGTAGTTGCCTGTGGTGACGTAGCCGAGGTGCGGTGTGGCGAGCACGTCGGGCAGGGTGCGCAGCGGGTGGTCGCCCGGCAGCGGCTCGGTGTCGAAGACGTCCAGCCCGGCGCCGGCGATGGAGCCGGCGCGGAGGGCCTCGATGAGGGCTTCCTGGTCGACGATGGCCGCGCGCGAGGTGTTGACCAGGTAGGCCGTCGGGCGCATCAGGCCCAGCTCGTGGCGGCCCACCAGGCCGCGGGTGCGTTCGCCGAGCACCAGGTGGACCGAGACGATGTCGGACCCCGCCATCAGCGCGTCCTTGGAGGCCGCGAGCCGCACACCGAGAGGGTCGGTCCGTTCCGCGGTGAGGTTCTGGCTCCACGCGACCACGTTCATGCCGAACGCCTGCCCCACCCGGGCGACCTGGCGGCCGATCTTGCCCAGGCCGAGCAGCCCGAGGGTGCTCCCGTGCAGGTCCAGCCCGACGCTCCGCTGCCAGGGGCCGTTCTCGCGCAGCGACGTCGCCTCCGGGACCAGCCGGCGCGCCAGGCCGAGGATCAGGGCCCAGGTGAGCTCGGCGGGCGGGGTGGGGCTGCTGGCCGTGCCGCACACCGTGACGCCGTGGGCGGAGGCGGCCTCCAGGTCGACGGCCGCGTTGCGCATGCCCGAGGTGATCAGCAGACGCAGCGCGGGCAACCGGGCGAACAGCGAGGCGGGAAAGGGCGTCCGCTCCCGCATGATCATCACGATCTCGCAGTCCTCGGCGGCCCGGACCAGGTCGTCGTGGTCGGTGATGTGCTCGCGCAGGCTCCGCGCCTCCACGGCCGACCAGTCGGCCATGGTGAGGGCGACACCCTGGTAGTCATCGAGAATCAGGCAACGCATCATGTCCGTGGACGTTACCGGGGCTCTCGCGGGCGGCCCTGACGGGGCCGGTGCGCGGTGGGGGCGTGAGCGCCGCGGCGGGCGAAGGGGTCAGAGTGCTTCGGCGATCAGCTCGGCGAGGTGGGTGGCCCGGCGGCCGGTGCCCTGGGCGATCTGGGTGCGGCAGCTGAAGCCGTCCGCCAGCACCGCCGTGTCCGGCGCGGCGGCCCGTACGGCCGGCAGCAGCACCTGCTCGCCCGCCGCCACCGACACCTCGTAGTGGCCCCGCTCGAAGCCGAAGTTGCCGGCCAGCCCGCAGCACCCGGACCTCAGCACGGTGTTGTCCACGCCCATGCGCCGCAGCAGCTCCGCGTCGGCGTCGAAGCCGCTGGTCGCGTGCTGGTGGCAGTGGGTCTGGCTGATCGAACGGCCGCCGGCCCCGGGCGGCTCCCACCCGGAGCGGACCAGCAGCTCGGCCAGGCCCACGACGGCCCCGGTGAGCAGGCGGGCCCGCTCGTCCCCGTGGAGCAGCTCCGGCAGGTCCGTCCTCAGCGCCGCGGTGCAGCTCGGCTCCAGCCCGACCACCGGCACACCTTCCTCCAGCGCCGGCCCGAGCGCGTCCAGGGCCCGGCGGCCGAGGCGGCGGGCCGTGCCGAGCTGGCCGGTCGTGAACCAGGTCAGCCCGCAGCACTGCGTGCCCGGCGGCACGCGGACCTCGTACCCGGCGCTCTCCAGCACCCGCACGCCGGCGCGCAGCACCGACGGGCTGAAGTGGTTGTCGAAGGAGTCCACCCAGAGCATGACCGGCCCACGCGTCGCCTCGCCGGCGGGGGACGGCCGCCGCCGGAACCACGACAGGAACGTCTCGCCGGCGAAGCGGGGCAGCTCCCGCTCGCGCGCGACCCCGCCGAGCCGCTTGATCAGCGGGGACAGAGGCGAGGACAGCACGGCGTTGACCAGGCGCGGCATCCGCGAGGCGGGCCGGGCCAGCAGCGGCAGCCAGCCCATCGAGTAGTGCGAGACGGGCCGCGGCCGGTGGCGGTAGTGGTGGTGCAGGAACTCGGACTTGTAGGTGGCCACGTCCACGCCGACCGGGCAGTCCACGCTGCACCCCTTGCACGACAGGCACAGGTCGAGCGCGTCGAGCACCTCCGGCGAGCGCCACCCCGTGGTGATCACCTGGCCCTGCGTCATCTCGTACAGCAGGCGGGCGCGGCCGCGCGTGGAGTCCTTCTCGTCCAGGGTGACGCGGTAGCTGGGGCACATCACCTCGCCCCGCTGATCGGCGGTGCGGCACTTGCCGACGCCGACGCAGCGGCGGGCCGCCCTGGCCAGGTCGCCGCCGTCGGAGCCGAGCGGCAGCACGGTGGCCAGCGGGACCGAGGGCCGGCGCGGGTCCACCCGCAGGTCGCCGTCCACGGGCCGGGCCCGGACGATCATGCCGGGGTTGAGGCCGCCGCCCGGGTCCCACAGGTCCTTGAACCGCTCGAACAGCGCCATGACCTCCGGCCCGTACATGAGCGGCAGCAGCTCGGAGCGGGCCTGGCCGTCCCCGTGCTCGCCGGACAGCGAGCCGCCGTGCTCGGCCACCAGGCGCGCCGCGTCCGTGAGGAAGGACCGGAACCGGGCCACGCCGGCCTCGGTGCCGAAGTCGAAGTCGATGCGCACGTGCAGGCAGCCCTCGCCGAAGTGGCCGTACACCGCGCCGCGCAGCCCGTACCGGTCCATGAGGGCGGTGAAGCCGCGCAGGTACGAGCCGAGCCGCGCGGGCGGCACCGCGGCGTCCTCCCAGCCGGGCCACGCCTCCGACCCGTCGGGCAGCCGGGTCGCCAGGCCGGCCCCGTCCTCCCGGATCCGCCACAGCCGCCGCGCCCGCCCGGGGTCGGTGACGGTCAGCGCGCCGGTGGAACCGGCCGACCGCCCGGCCGCCTCGCACAGCGCCCGCGCCCGCTCCGGCAGCTCGGCCGGGTCGCCGCCCAGCTCCGCGAACAGCCACGCCTGGCCCGCGGGCAGCGCCTCGATCTCGGCCCGGGTCGCCGGCCGGGTCACGATGCCGGTCAGCGCCCGGTCCAGCCCCTCCAGGGCCAGCGGCCGGTGCTCCAGCAGCGCGGGGACCGCGTCCGCCGCCTCACCCGCGCCGGCGAACCCGAGGACGACCAGGGCCCGCGCCGGCGGCGGCGCGACCAGGCGCACGGTCGCCGACAGGATCACCGCGCACGTGCCCTCGCTGCCGGCCAGCGCTCTGGCCAGGTGGAACCCGTGCTCGGGCAGCAGGTGCTCCAGCGCGTAGCCCGACACCTGCCGGGGGAAGCGGCCGAGCCCGGTCCGCAGCGTGGCCAGGCTGCTGCGGGCCAGCTCCGCCAGCGCGCCGACCAGCCGGCCGCGCTCGCCGCCCTCCGCGACGGCCGCCCGGACCTCCTGCTCCGTCATCGCGCCGACCGTCATCACGGTCCCGGAGTAGGTGAGGACCTCCAGCGCCACCAGGTTGTCGGCGGTACGCCCCCAGGCCAGCGAGTGCGAGCCGCAGGCGTTGTTGCCGATCATGCCGCCGAGCGTGCAGCGGCTGTGCGTGGACGGGTCCGCGCCGAACACCAGTCCGTGCGCGGCGGCGGCCTTCTGGAGGTCGTCCAGGACGGTTCCCGGCTCGACGGTCGCCGTGCGCGCCTCGGGGTCCACCGCGAGGACGCGGTTGAGGTACCGGGAGAAGTCGAGGACCACGCCCGAGCCGACGGCCTGCCCGGAGGTGCTGGTGCCGGCGCCGCGCGACGTGATCGGCACGCCCAGGCGGCGGCACACCGCCACCGCCTCGACGACGTGCCGCCGCTCGCGGGGGAACACCACGGCCATCGGGACCCGCCGGTAGTTGGAGGCGTCGGCGGCGTACTGGGCGCGCCGCCCCGCGTCGGCCGCCACCTCGCCGCACCCCGCCGCGCGCAGCGCCGCCACGAGCCGCGCGAGCTCACCGGCGGCCCCGGTGCCGCCCTGCGCGGTCGTCCGGGTGCCGGCGGGCGTGCCCAACGTGTGCTCCCTGTTCGTCCGCATTCCTCCGTCTCAGCTTGCGGGGCTGCCCGGCCGAAACCAAGCCCCCGCGGACCGGCGGATCCCCGCTCAAGCCCAAGCAACGCTTACGCTGCGTTCCCCGCAGGCCGTCAATCCGGAGGGGCGCCGCATCCGTGACGCCGAACTCATCGCTGACGAAACAGGCTGGAACCTCTAGGCTCAGGCGGCGATGGATCTCGCACACTTCACTCCTGGCTCGGGCCGCCTGGCGCCCCGGGCGGCTCTGCGTTCCGACGCCCCCTCCCTCGACCTCAACGGCACGTGGCGCTTCCGCCTGTCGCCGACGGCCGCCGTGCCGGAGGACTTCGCCGACCCCGGCCACGACGACTCCGCGTGGGACGAGCTGCCCGTGCCGTCGCACTGGCCGCTGCACGGCCACGGCGCCCCTGCCTACACCAACGTCTCCTACCCGTTCCCGATCGACCCGCCCCACGTTCCGACCGAGAACCCCACCGGTGACTACCGGCGCGCCTTCGACCTGCCCGAGGGGTGGAGCGGCGGGCGGCTCCGGTTCGAGGGCGTCGAGTCGTACGCCCGGGTCTGGCTCAACGGCCACGAGCTGGGCTTCACCACCGGCAGCCGGCTGGCCGCCGAGTTCGACGCCGGCCCGTACCTGCGGCCGGGCCGCAACGTGCTGGCCGTCCGCGTCCACCAGTGGTCGGCCGCCAGCTACCTGGAGGACCAGGACATGTGGTGGCTTCCCGGCATCTTCCGGGACGTCACGCTCACCCGGTCCACCGCCGACGTGTTCGTCCGAGCCTCGTACGAGGACGGCCGGGGAACGCTGAGCTTCGACGGCCCCGGCCTGCTCAGCGTGCCCGAGCTGGGCGTCGACGGCCTGGAGCCCGGCACCCCGGTCACCCTGGACGTGGAGCCGTGGACCGCCGAGACGCCGCGCCTCTACGACGCCGCCGTGGCCTGCCCCGGGGAGACCGTGCGGCTGCGCGTGGGATTCCGGACGATCTCCATCGAGGACGGCGTCCTGCTCGCGAACGGCCGGCCGCTGCTGCTCAAGGGCGTGAACCGGCACGAGTTCCACCCCGAGCACGGGCGCGCCGTGCCGTACGAGACCATGCGGCAGGACGTCCTGCTGATGAAGCGGCACAACGTCAACGCCGTGCGCACCAGCCACTACCCGCCGCACCCCGACTTCCTCGACCTGTGCGACGAGCTGGGCCTGTGGGTCGTGGACGAGTGCGACCTGGAGACCCACGGCTTCGGCCAGGTCGGCTGGCGCGCCAACCCCACCGACGACCCGCGCTGGGCCGAGGCGTACCTCGACCGCATGCGCCGCACGGTCGAGCGCGACAAGAACCACCCGAGCGTCATCATGTGGTCGCTCGGCAACGAGGCGGGCGTCGGCCGCAACCTCGCCGTCATGGCCGACTGGACGCGCGAGCGCGACCCGTCCCGGCCGATCCACTACGAGGGTGACTGGTCGTGCGCGAACGCCGACGTGTACTCCCGGATGTACGCGGGCCACGCCGAGGTCGAGGCCATCGGGCGCGGCACCGAGGATCCGCTGCCCGACCCCGAGCTCGACGCGCGGCGGCGGCGCATGCCGTTCATGCAGTGCGAGTACGCCCACGCCATGGGGCTCGGGCCCGGCGGCCTGGCCGAGTACCAGGAGCTGTTCGAGCGGTACCCGCGGCTGGCCGGCGGGTTCGTCTGGGAGTGGATCGACCACGGGCTCGCCCACCCGGAGCTGGAGTACGCCTACGGCGGCGACTACGGCGAGCCGGTCCACGACGGCAACTTCGTCATCGACGGGCTGGTCTTCCCCGACCGCACGCCGTCGCCCGGGCTGCTGGACCTCAAGAAGGTCTTCGAGCCGGTCCGCTTCGCGTTCGGCGACGGGATCGTCCGGGTGAGCGGTGGGTACGGCTTCCGCGACCTGTCGCACCTGGACTTCCACGCCACGGTGGAGGCGGACGGTGAGCCGCTGACGCGGTTCACGCTCGACGTCCCCGCCGGGGGCGGCGAGGTCAAGCTGCCCGACCTGCCGGAGGGGGAAGGGGAGCGGTGGCTGACCGTGCGCGCCGTGCTGGCCGCCGACGAGCCGTGGGCCGAGGCCGGGCACGAGGTCGCGTGGGGGCAGACCCGCCTGGCCCCTGCCGGGAACGGCGCCGAGGTCCCGGCACCTCGGTCGGGCGCGAGCGTCTCCCCGGTCACGGCCGCCGGGGAGATCGCCGTCGGAGGAGGGCGGTTCGACGCCGGCAGCGGGCGGCTCGTCCGGCTGTTCGGGCTGGACGTCGACGGGCCCCGCCTGGAGCTGTGGCGGGCGCCCACCGACAACGACCGGTACGGCGGCCTCGCCGCGGCGTGGCGGGAGAGCGGCCTGCACCGGCTCACCCACCGCGTGGACGAGGTGGCTGTGCCGGAGCAGGATGGGCTCGTCGTACGCACCCGGGTGGCGCCCGCCGCCACCGACGCCGGCATGCGCGTCACCTACCGGTGGGCCGCCGCGGGCGACGGCCTCACGCTCACCGTCGAGGTCGAACCCGAAGCCGAGTGGCCCGGCCCGATCCCGAGGCTCGGCGTCGTCATGGCGCTCCCCGGCGACCTCGGGGACGTCACCTGGTTCGGTCGGGGTCCGGGCGAGGCGTACCCCGACACCGGGATGGCGGCCAGGGTCGGCCGCTGGTCCGCCACCGTCGAGGAGCTGCAGACCCCGTACGTCCGCCCCCAGGAGAACGGTCACCGGGCGGAGGTCCGCTGGGCCACGCTGACCGGCTCCGGCGGTCGCGGCGTGCGGGTGGCGGGAGATCCCGTGTTCGGGCTCACGGCCCGGCGGTGGAGCACGGCCGACCTCGAACGCGCCCGCCACCGGCCCGACCTCGTGCCGGGCGACCGGGTCCACGTCAACCTGGACCTCGCCCAGCACGGCATCGGCACGGCGAGCTGCGGCCCCGGCACGCTGCCCGCCTACGAGCTGCGCCCGGAGCCGGCCGCCTTGCGGCTGCGCTTCGACCCGGCCTGAGCCGCGCACGACCCCGGCCCCGGCGGGCTCCCGCCCGCCCGGGGTCCGGGCAGCCCGGAGCGCCGGATCAGGGGCGGCCGGATCAGGGGCGCTTGGTGCGGAACTTGTCGAGGAACCGCCGCGCCTTGTCCTGGTTGCGCGGATCGTTCGCCATCCGCTTGGCCTTCTCGATCGTCTGCTGTCCCTGAGGGCTGCGCAGGTACGCGCGCAGCTTGTCCATGAGCGTCGCCATGCGCCTCCCCTACCCACGACGAACGCCCGGAAGCGACCGCGTCCCCGCTTCCGGGCGTTCCCTGTGCCGGGCCGGTGCCTCAGTCGGGGACGGCGAGGACCGTGCCCGCGCCGACGGTCAGGCCGCCCTCACGGATCGCGAAGCCGAGCCCCGGCTCGACCGCGACGGCCTTGCCCAGCTCGACCCGCGCCTCCACGCTCTGGCCGGGCTCGGCCGGCCCGTCCAGCGCCAGCTCGCCGGGCACGTCCGTGGTCCGCAGGTAGAACTGCGGCCGGTACCCCGGCGCGACCGGCCGCCGCCGGCCCCCCTCCTCGGCCGTGAGGAGGTAGAGCCGGGCCGTGAACGACCGGTGCGCCCGCTGGCTGCCGGGCGCGGCCAGGACCATGCCGCGCCGCACCTGCTCGCGGCGGACCCCGCGCAGCAGGACGGCGGCGTTGTCCCCGGCCTCGCCCCGCTCCATCGTCCGGCCGAACGTCTCCACCCCGGTCACCACCGCGGTGAGGCCGTCGCCGAGACCGACCACCTCCACCGTGTCGCCCACGGTGACGGTGCCCCGCTCGATGGCGCCGGTGACGACCGTGCCCCGCCCGGTGACCGTGAGCACGTTCTCGACCGGCATGAGGAACGGCGCGTCCACGTAGCGGACCGGCACGGGCACGTGCTCGTCCACGGCCCGCAGCAGCGCCTCGATGGACGCCGTCCACTCGGGGGCGCCCTCAAGCGCCCGCAGCCCGGACACCCGCACCATCGGGACGTCCCGGTAGCCGTGGCCCTCCAGGAGCTCCTGCAGCTCCAGCTCGACGAGCTCGGTCAGCTCCGGGTCGGCCCCGTCGGCCTTGTTGACGGCGACGACGAGGTGCTCGACGCCGACGCGCCGGGCGAGCAGCACGTGCTCCCGCGTCTGCGGCATGATGCCGTCCTGCGCCGACACGACGAGGATGGCGCCGTCGAGCTGCGCCGCACCCGTGATCATGTTCTTCACGTAGTCGGCGTGGCCCGGCATGTCGACGTGGGCGTAGTGCCGGTTGGCGGTCTCGTACTCGACGTGCGAGATGTTGATCGTGATGCCCCTGGAGTGCTCCTCCGGGGTGCGGTCGATTCGCTCGAACGGCGTGTACGTGGCCTGCCCGCGCTCGGCCAGCACCTTCGTGATGGCGGCGGTCAGCGTGGTCTTGCCGTGGTCGACGTGTCCCATCGTGCCGATGTTGAGGTGCGGCTTGTTCCGCACGTAGGCCTGCTTGGCCATGATGCCTTCCTTGGAGCCTGGAGTCCCGGTGGTGACCCGTGGGGCCGTCGACCTCCCCCCGCCGGGTCACTCGGACGCACGGGAAGAGGTCAGCGCTCCAGGCCGTCGCGGACACGCCGCGAAGCGCCCGCGGTGGCGGGCGTCGCGAAGGTGGCGTGCCGGAACATGATGACCATGGTGCCGAGCCTCAGCGCCGCCCGGCAACGGATTATTCCGGGGCCTCCGGGCGGCCTACAGCGGGATCCACTCCGTGGACGTGGTGACCTCGTCGAGGATCGACGGGATCGGGTCCACGCCGAGCCCGGGGCCGGTGGGCACGTCCAGGTGGCCGTCGCTCAGCTCGAACGGCTCGGTGACGTCCGTGGCGTAGTACCGGCGCGAGGCCGACGTGTCGCCCGGCAGCGTGAAGCCGGGCAGCGCCGCCAGCGCCACGTTCGCGGCCCGGCCGATGCCGGTCTCCAGCATGCCGCCGCACCACACCGCGACGCCGTGCGCCCGGCACAGGTCGTGGACGCGCCGGGCCTCCAGGTAGCCGCCCAGCCGGCCCGGCTTGATGTTCACGATCGAGCAGGCGCCCAGCTCGATCGCGGCGGCGGCGTGCTCGGCCGACTCGATCGACTCGTCCAGGCAGATCGGCGTGCGCAGCCGCCGCGCCAGGCGGGCGTGCTGCACGAGGTCGTCGTTGGCCAGCGGCTGCTCGATCAGCAGCAGGTCGAACGCGTCGAGCTGGGCCAGGCGGGGGGCGTCCACCAGTGTGTACGCGGCGTTCGCGTCGACCTGGAGCAGCAGGTCGTCGCCGAAGCGCTCGCGCACCGCCCGGACCGGCTCCACGTCCCAGCCGGGCTCGATCTTCAGCTTGATCCGCGCGTACCCCTCGCCGAGGTAGCCCTCGACGGCGTCCAGCAGGCGCGGGACGGAGTCCATGATGCCGACCGACACGCCGCAGGGCACCCGGTCGCGGGCCGCGCCGAGGAAGCGGCCGAACGACTCGCCGGAGGCGCGCAGCTGCGCGTCCAGCACGGCCGTCTCCAGGGCGGCCTTGGCCATGCGGTGCCCCTTGACCGGCTCCAGGGCGCGGCCCACGGCGTGGACGTCCAGCGACGGCGGCAGGGCGGGCAGCAGGAAGCGGCGGATCACCTCGGCCGCGCCGTCCACGTACTCGGAGGAGTAGAGCGGCTCCGACATCGCCACGCACTCGCCCCACCCCTCGGCGTCCGGCGTGACGACCCTGACCAGCAGCACGTCACGGGCCGTCTCGGTGCCGAACGACGTGCGGAACGGCGCCACCAGCGGCATCGCGATCCGCCGCAGCTCAACTCCTGTGATCTTCACACTGACTCCCTGCGCGATGGTCGGAGCGCCCGCCGGACGGGGCGCTCTGTCCTACGGTAGGCGTTGCGCTTCGGGAGGCGTGGGCAGGCTAGCGGGCATGGGCGGGTTCGCCCGCGCAGGGGGCGATGCGGACCCGGCACGGCGCCTCCTGGCTGAGCCGGACCGACTCCAGCAGGACCGTCACCACGGGCGTCGGATAGCGGCCCGAGCGGAAGCGGGCGGCCAGGCAGGCCAGCACCGCGTCCGCCTTCACCTCGCCGTCCAGCGCCGCGCCGCCGTCGCGGCGGATCTCCATCACGCACGGCGCCCGCTGCGCGGCCAGGGCGAGGCCCGCGACCGTGGCGCCGGCCAGCGCCCCCACGTCCTCGGCCGTCCAGCCGTAGTGCCACATGCCGGCCGCCACCACGACCGCGGCCGGGTCGCCCGGCTCGGTGACCACCACGTCCACGCCCTCGCACAGCGCCCGCGCGATGGCCTCCGGCCCGCGGGCCACCCGGCTGCCGGTCCGCAGCCCCGGCAGGCGCGGGACGACGCCGCCCGCCTCGAAGATCAGCTTGACGCCGGTGCGAAGCCGGCCCGGCCGGCCGTCGCGCCACCCGCAGATGACCATGTCCGCCGAGCCGTGCACGCCCGAGACGCCGATCCGCAGCATGACCTGATCATTACCCTGTGCGATCGATGATTACACTCCGTGAGACGGTCGTGGATCTCCCTTGACCTGCGGATTTGATGTCCGATATGGCGTTGGGCACCCGCTTCGTCGCGGAGAGTGTGTGAAATGTCCTGTCTGGGGTAGCGCGATTGCGTTGGATCCTCGAAGGAGGAAACCCGTGAACATCAACATCGGCCAAGGCCTGACGGACGTCTTCCGGCAGATCGCCACGTTCGTACCGAGGCTGGTCGCCTTCATCGTCATACTCGTCATCGGCTGGCTGATCGCCAAGCTGCTGGCGAAGGTCGCCGACAAGATCCTGGAGCGGGTGGGCTTCGACCGCGCGGTGGAGCGCAGCGGCATGGGGCGAGTGATGGAGCGCAGCCGCTACGACGCCAGCACTCTGGTCGGGAAGATCATCTACTACGCGATCATCCTGGTCACCCTGCAGATCGCCTTCAGCGTGTTCGGGCCCAATCCGATCTCCGCGCTGCTGACCGGGGTGGTGGCCTGGCTGCCCAAGGCGATCGTGGCGATCATCATCGTGGTGGTCGCCGGCGCCATCGCCGCCGCCGTCCGAGATCTCGTGAACGGCATGCTGGGCGGACTCTCGTACGGGCGGTGGATCGCGACGGCCGCCTCCGTGTTCATCTGGGCGCTGGGCATCATCGCCGCCCTGAACCAGATCGGCGTTGCCACCACGGTCACCACACCGGTGCTGATCACCGTGCTCGCGACCGTGGGCGCCATCATCGCGATCGGGATCGGCGGCGGCATGGTGCGGCCGATGCAGCAGCGGTGGGATCGCTGGCTCGACCGCATGGAGAGCCAGGCGCCGCAGGCCCGGGCGCAGGCCGAGGCGTACCAGCGGGGGCGCCAGGACGCCCAGCAGATGGCTCCCGGGCGAGAGGCCGCGAGGACGCCGGAGACCGCCGGCGCACCGGCGCGCTCGGAGCAGGCGGGCGAGATGGGCGCGCGTCCTTCCGCCCAGCCCATGCCGCCCGGTCAGCCCATGGAGCCGGGCCGGCCGGCGGAGCCGGGCCAGACCGGTCAGACCGGGATGGGGCCGGGTCAGGCCGGACGGAGCGGCATGGAGCCCGGCGCCGCGGACCGTCCCGGCACGATGGGCCGGCCCGCCGAGCCGGGACGGCCGAGTGAGGACCGTCCGTGGACGGAGGGGGGCCCGAGGGGCGGCATGGGGCCCGACCCCGGCCGCGACGCCTGATCGCCGGCTCTGGAGGCCCGGACGCGTGCACCCGTGACGCGCCCGGGCCCCTGCCTGCCGGCTCCGGGCCACGGCGGGAGCGCCGCAGGGGGAGGGGCGGGCCGGACCGCGCCGGGGGAGGCGCGAACGCGCCGGGTGAGGCGGGCGAGGGTCGCCGGGAAGGTCAGGCGGGGGACTCGTCGGCCAGCAGGTCCAGCTCGCGGGCGAGCCAGCAGATGGCGGTCAGCCGCAGGGCGACCGCGTCCAGCTCCTCGCGGACGGTCCAGCCCCGGTTCCGCAGCTCGTCGGCGAAGCCCAGGAGGTAGTCGCCGAGCGTCTCCCGGTCGAGCTCGATCGTGTCCCGGAGCGCCGCCGCGTGCTGGTCCACCGCGGCCACGAGGCCGGGCTCGCCCGTCATCCGTTGCAGCTGGGCGTGCCCCAGGGTGTCCATCAGCCACCGCAGAGGGGAAGTCGCCCATCCCTTCTCAAACAACACGCAAACAACCTTAAGGAGGATTTATCCGGCATGGTTGCATAAAAAGGTACAGGGTGGGTTAACGGGCCGCCTCAGCGGTCCAGCACCCACAGGGTCACCGGGACCATGCCCGGATGCAGCGGCGACGCCCCGCCAGGCCCGCACACCACCACGTCCGCCACCCGTGCCCCGAACAGCTCCGGCACGTAGATCGCCGGCTCCACGCACAGCGTCATCCCGGCCTCCAGCGGCGTGTCGTCGCCCGCCCGCAGCCACGGCCCCTCCCGGTGGCCCCGGCCGACCCCCCTCCCGGCCTGCGGGGCGGCGAACCGGCCGTAGCCGCTGCCGTCGATCACCTCGCGCACCGCGGCCGCCACTTGCGAGGCCGGGACGCCGGGCCGTACCGACCGCTGCGCGGCGGCGTGCGCGGCGAGCACCACCGAGTGCATCGCCTCGAAGTCCTCCGGCGGCTCGGCGACGGCGAAGACCCGCGCCACCTCGGCGCAGTGCCCCTCCCACCGCCCGCACAGCGACACCAGCAGCGCGTCGCCCGGATTGATCACCCGCTCGCCGGGCCGGTGCGCCGGCCGGGCGGTGTGCTCGCCCGCCGCGACGCGCACCGAGAGGATCTCCTCGCACCCGGACTCCAGCAGCAGCGCCGCCAGCCGACGCGCCATCGCCCGCTCCGTCGCCCCGAACCAGGCCAGCTCCCGCACCCCCGCCAGCACCGCATCGGCCGCCAGGGCCGCCCGCGCCACCGCGCCGACCTCGTCCGGCTCCTTGCGCAGCCGCAGCGGCGCCAGCACGGCCGTCGCCGGCACCAGCTCCGCCTCCAGCGACAGCCCGAACAGCTCACGGACCCGCATCTCCGGGTCCACCCCCACCCGCCGCGCCCCGGCCGGGACGATCAGGCCCGGGTCGTCCGTCTCCTCACACGCCGCGGGCGTGACCACGAGGAAGCCCTGGCCCGTACCCCCCAGGAACCGGAAGTCCGGCGACGGGCGCAGCACCAGCGCGTCCACGCCCGCCTCCGCCATGGCGGCGCGCACGGCCCCCAGCCGACCGCCGCCGACCCCGGTCCCGTCCCCGGCCGGGCCCCCGGTCCGGCCGCCGGTCACGCGGGCTCGTGCAGCCAGCAGGCCACCGGCCCTGGCTCGGGCTCCTTCTCCCGGCACACGTCCATCGCGAACGGGCAGCGCGGGTGGAACCGGCAGCCCGACGGCGGCGCCGCCGGGTCCGGCACGTCGCCGGGCAGCTCCTCCGGCAGCACCCCCATCCCGTCCGGCTTGGGGATCGCCCGCAGCAGGGCCTGCGTGTACGGGTGGCGGGGGTTGTCCCACACCTCGGCCGTGTCGCCGACCTCGACGATCCGGCCCAGGTACATGACGGCGATCCGGTCGGCGATCAGCCGCACCACCGACAGGTCGTGGCTGATGAACAGCAGCCCCGCGCCCGAGTCCACCGCCAGGTCCCGCATCAGGGTGGCCACCTGCGCCTGGGCGGAGGCGTCCAGCGCGGAGATCGGCTCGTCGCCGATCAGCATCCGCGGCCGGGCCGCCAGCGCCCGCGCGATCGCGATGCGCTGCCGCTGGCCGCCCGAGAACTCGTGCGGATGCCGCCCGGCGAACTCCCGCGGCAGCCCCACCCGTTCCAGCAGGTCGGCCGGGTCGGTCCCGTGGTCGCGCGCCGTGCGCAGGCCGTCGGCGATCTGGTCGCCGACGCGCCGCCGCGGGTTCAGCGACGCGTACGGGTCCTGGAACACCATCTGGACGCCCGTCAGCGTACGGCGGCGCAGCCCGAGCGGCGTGACCGGCTGCCCCTCGAACGTGATGGACCCCTCGGTGACCGGGTTCAGCCCGCAGACCGCGCGGGCCAGCGTCGACTTGCCGCATCCCGACTCGCCGACCAGCCCGACGACCTCGCCGGGCCGCACGGTCAGGCTCGCCCCCGCCACGGCCCGGACCACCGGCCGGCCGGGGGAGCGATGCTCGACCACCAGGTCCGTGATCTCCAGCGTCATGCGATCTCCAGCGTCATGCGGTCTCCCCGGGGAGCGAGTCCAGCAGCGATCGGGTGTACGCGTGCGACGGCTCCCGCAGGACCTGGCCGCGCGGCCCGGTCTCGACGACGAGCCCGTCCTTCATCACGCTGACCTCGTCGGCGATCGCCGACATGACACCCAGGTCGTGGGTGACCAGCAGCACCGCCAGCCCCAGCTCGTCGCACAGGCCGCGCAGCAGCCGCAGCACGCCGGCCTGCACGGTCACGTCGAGCGCGGTCGTCGGCTCGTCGGCGATGAGCACCCGGGGCGAGCAGGCCAGCGCGATGGCGATCGCGATGCGCTGCCGCATGCCGCCCGAGAACTGGTGCGGGAAACGCCCGTACGCCTCCTCGGCGCCCGGGATGCGGACCTTGCCGAGCAGCTCCACCGCCCTGGCCCGCGCCTCCTTCCTGCCGAGCTGGAGGTGGTGGCGCATGTGCTCGGTGAGCTGCCTGCCCACCGACAGCATCGGGTGCAGGCTCGTGGCCGGGTCCTGGAAGACCATCGCCACCTCGCCGCCGCGCACCTTGTTGAGCTCGCGCGGCGGCAGCGTCAGCAGGTCACGGTCGCCGAGCGCGATGCGCCCGGTGGCCCGCGCGCCGTGCGGCAGCAGCCCCAGCACCGCCAGGCCGGTCATGGTCTTGCCGGACCCGCTCTCCCCGGCCAGGCCGTGCACCCGGCCCTCCTGGAGCGACAGGTCCACGCCGCGCAGGATCTCCCTGCCGCCGATGGTGACCTTCAGGTCCGTGATGTCCAGCGTCGTCCCGCCGGCTTTGTCGGGGGTCACAGCGCACGCTCCTTGATGGCACGGGCCGTACGCGGGTCGAGGGCGTCGCGCAGGGTGTCGCCGAGGAAGTTGAACGCGAGCACCACCGTCAGGATCGCCAGGCCCGGGAACGTCGCGACCCACCAGCTGTCGAACACCTCGACCCCGCCCGCCACCATGGCGCCCCACTCGGGCGACGGCGGCTTGGCGCCCAGGCCGAGGAACGACAGGCCCGACAGCAGCAGCAGCGCGGTGCCGATGTCCAGCGTCGCCAGCACCAGGACCGGGCCGGTGACGTTCGGCAGCACGTCCACGCGCAGCGAGCGCCAGGCGGAGAAGCCCAGCAGCCGCCCGCTCAGCACGAACTCCCGCTCCCGCACCCCGAGCACCAGGCCGCGGGTGACGCGGGCGTAGGCGGGCCAGGCGACGACCAGCACGGCCAGCACCGCGTTGACCAGGCTCGCGCCCAGCGCCGCGGCCACCACCATGGCCAGGATGACCGTCGGGAAGGCGAACACCAGGTCCGCCACCCGCATGATCGTCTCGTCGGCCCACCGGCCGAAGTAGCCGGCGCAGGCGCCGAGCAGGCCGCCGATCAGCACCGACAGCGTCACCAGGAGGAGCGTCAGCGGGATCGACACCCGCGCGCCGTACATGACGCGGCTGAGGATGTCGCGGCCGAGCTGGTCGGTGCCGAACCAGTGCCCGGGGCCGGGCGGGGCCAGGCGCGGCAGCTCCTGCGCGAGCGGGTCGTGCGGCGCCAGGACCGGCGCCGCGAGCGCGACAACCAGCCAGACCACCGCGACCAGGGCGCCCACGACGGCCAGCGGCTGCCGCCACGCCTCGGGCAGCCGCCCGAGCAGGCCCCTGCGGGCCAGGGGATCGCGTTTCACTGGAGCCTCACACGCGGGTCGATGACGCCGTACAGCACGTCCACGATCAGGTTGATGACGAGGTAGACCACGCCCACGACCAGGCCGACGCCCATGACGGCGGGCAGGTCGAGGGTGGTGGCGCTCTTGTAGGCGTACTGTCCGACGCCCGGCCAGGCGAAGATCGCCTCGACCAGCACGGTGCCGGACAGCAGGCTGCCGAACGCCAGGCCCGCCACCGTGATGATCGGCACCAGCGCCGAGCGCAGCACGTAGCGGAACAGGATCACCCGGCCGGGCAGCCCCTTGGCGCGGGCCGCCCGCACGTAGTCCTGCCCGAGCACCTCCAGCACCGCCGAGCGGGTGAACCGGGTCAGCAGGCCGATCGTGTAGAGCGCCAGCACGAGCGCCGGGGTGATCAGGTGGCCGACGGCCGAGGTGAACACGTCCCACCGGCCGGCGATCAGCGCGTCCACCGTCTGCAGCCCGGTGACCCCGGGGGCCTCGCCGATCGCCGGGTCCACCCGGCCGCTGCCCGGCGTGATCTGCAGCCGGTAGAAGAACACGTAGAACGCCACCAGCGCCAGCCAGAACGTCGGCACCGAGATGCCGACCAGGCTCAGCACCCGCAGGACATGGTCCGGCAGCCGGTCGCGGCGCAGCGCGGCGACCACGCCGAACGCCACGCCGAGCACCAGCGAGACGACGATCGCCGCCCCCGCCAGCTCCAGCGTCGCCGGGACGAACTGCGCCAGGTCCTCGGCGACCGGCCGGTGGCTCTGCTGGCTGACGCCGAAGTCGCCCTGGACCAGACCACCGAGGTGCATCACGTACTGCTCCCACAGCGGCTTGTCCAGGCCGTGCTCGGCGCGCCACTGCGCCACGATGGCCGGGTCGCCGAGCGCCCGCTGGCCGAGGTTGGCGGCCACCGGGTCGCCCGGCACCAGGTTCGTCAGCACGAACGTCACCAGCGTGATGCCCAGGGCCAGCAGCACGGCGGTCAGGATCCGCCGGACCAGGAAGCGGGCGAGCGGATGCCCGCCGCGCCCCCGCCGCACCCGGGGCGCGGCGTCCGCGGTCTCCTTGACGGACGTCATGGCTGACACGTCACGAGCCTCACTTACCGGTCAGGTCGGCGACGTCGACGGTCCACACCGGGTGGTACTCCAGGCCGGCGACGGACGCGGCCGTCACGATGTTCTGGCTCGGCTGGATCAGCGGGACGAACGGGCCCGTGGCGTTGAGCTGCGTCTGCATCTCGGCGTACGCCTGCTTGCGCGCGTCCTCGCCGACCGCCGCAGCGGCCTTGTCACCGGCCGTCGAGACCGTCCTGTCGGCCCCGGCCTTCCACCCGGCCCGCAGGCCGACCGTCTTGCCGGGCAGGAACGCCAGGTAGTCGCTCGGGTCGGGGTAGTCCGGGCCCCAGTACCACAGGCCCATCTCCTCCTTGCCGTTGCGGTAGTTGTCCAGGGCCGTGGTGACCGGCGCCGGCTGGAGGTCCACGGTGATGCCGACCTCCTTGAGGTTGGCCTGGATCCGCTCGGCCAGCGGCTGGAACGACAGTCCGTTCACGGTCAGCTCGCTCGGGTACTCCAGCTTGACCGTCGGGTTGCCCACCCCGCTGGCCGCCAGCGCCGCCTTGGCGCCCTCGACGTCCCGCTTGGCCGCCTGGTCGGCGCCGAGCGCGCCGAGCAGCTGCGACGGGATCACGCCCGGCGCCTGCGTGGCGCCCTCGCCGGCCAGCTCCAGCAGGCCCGCGTAGTCGACGCCCTTGCGCACCGCCTCGACGAACTTGGGGTTCGGCGTGGTCCGGCTCACCCCGGAGTCCTGGTTGACGAGCAGGAAGATGACGTTGGCCGAGGCGGTCTTCTTCACCTGGAGGTTCGCCGGCATGCCGGTCACCTGGTCGCCCGACAGGTTGAGCGCCACCTGGCTGTCGCCGCGCTGCACGTTGAGCTTCTGCGTGGCGGCCTCGACGTTGCGGATGACGACCTTGTCGTAGAACGGCTTGGGGCCGTAGTACTTGCCGTTCGCCTTGAGCACCACCTGGCTGCTCACGTTGAACGACTCGATCTCGTACGGGCCCGACCCCGCGGAGGAGCCGTTCAGGTACTGCTCCGCCTTGTCCTGGGCGTCGGCGGTGGCGCCGTGCGCCTTGGCGAGCTTGCTGTTGAGGATGCCGAGCGCCGGGTTCGGCAGGATGTACGGCAGCGCCGGGTTGGCCTGCTTGGAGGTGAGCGTGACGGTGGAGTCGTCGGTCTTGGCCACCTCGACGCCGTCGAGCAGGAACGAGGGGGTGCCCTTCAGGTCGCGCACCCGGGTCAGCGAGAAGACCACGTCGTCGGCCGTGACGGGCGAGCCGTCGGCGAACGTGGCGCCCTTCTTCAGCGTGAGCGTCAGGACCTTGCCGTCCGCGGACAGCTTGTAGGAGTCGGCCAGCGCCGGGACCGGCTTGGTCACGTCGGAGCCGTCGAAGGTGAGCAGCGTCTCGTACGCGGCCTTGCCGACGATCAGGCCGGTCGGCTCGTAGGTGCGCCCGGGGTCGGCGGTCTTGAGGTCGAACGACGTGTCGATGACCAGGGTCCTGCCGCCGCCGGCCTGCGCGGTGGGGCCGCCGCCGCTCTTACCGGAGCCGCCGCTGCCGCAGGCGGCGAGAGCGAGTGCACCGGCGAGCAGTACGGCCGCCGTCTGCGAGCGGGTCGCCATAGGGTCCTCCAGGTGGACGATCAGTTGGACGATCAGTCGAAAGGTGTCCAGGATTGTCTGGCAGAACGTCCAGGAGCCGTGTGGTCGCCAAGACGTATATAAATAGGCAAGGGGTAGCAATGAGTGATATTTCCAGGAATGGCGGCGGCGCTGGCGGCCCGTCTGGACGGATCGGCATCGGTCTCGAACTGGACTCCGTCCACATGAAGATCCTCGAGGTCCTGCGCGAGAACGGCAGGATCTCGGTGTCGGCGCTGGCCGAGCGGGTCGGCATCTCCCGCGCCAACGCCTACACGCGCTTCGAGGCGCTGCGCGCGGACGGCGCCATCAAGCGCTTCACCGCCGAGATCGACCACGTCCGCACCGGCCTGGGCATCACCGCCCTCATCTTCGTCACCGTGCGGCAGCAGATGTGGAAGCAGTTCCGGGCCGAGCTGGCCCGCATGCCCGAGGTCGAGTACTGCGCGATCACCACCGGGCAGCACGACGCGATGATCCAGGTGCGGGTGGCCGACGTGGCCGAGGTCCACACCATGGTGACGGACCGGCTGGCCAACATCCCGGCCGTCAAGGCGACCGAGACGGTGTTCATCCTGGACGAGGTGCTCAGGCGGCCGTACGTGCTGCCGAGCGACCGCGACGCGCGCACCGCGCGGCCCGCCCGCCGGGCCCCTCAGGAGGCTCCGGGGGACGTGCCGCTCGGCAAGATGCGCTTCGTCGGCGCGGCGGAGGGCCGGGCGGCCCTCCGCAAGGACACCTGACCGGCCCTCCCCGGACGTCGCGGGAGGGACCTGTCGGGAGGCGGACCGCTCAGGAGGCGGACGGCACCTCGGTGCACACGCTCACGTGCCGCGTGTCGTCCCCCTCGAACTGGAACTCCTCGACCAGGCGCAGGCGCCCGTCCTCCTCGCGCTCCACGCGGCTGACACTCTGCCCGGAGGCCCTGCCGCCGGCCTTGAGGGCGTGCACGTACGTGATGGTCACGACGTCGCCCTCGCGGCTGCCGACGAAGCGCCCCAGCGTGACGGTGTCGCCGTCGTAGTCGCCCCACACCACCCCGTCGGACTCCCGGTAGCGGAACGCGGTGGGCTGCTCGGGGTCCACCGCGCTGGCGGTCGAGCTCACCATGACGAACGAGCGGTCGTTAAGAAGGTTCTCCACCCGCCGCATGATCCTGGTCTTCTCCTGACAAGGAGAACGCGGCTGGACGAATGGCACAGTCAGAACGGCGTCGTGGTCGATCCGTCCAGCCGCCCGCCCCGGAGGGGTGCGGCGGGCGTCGATCCGGCCGCCGGACGGCCCGCCGCCTCCCGCGCCCTGCTTTCCGGTTATCACGACTTCACCTTTGAATGCGGACTGTGATAGTCAAGTGACATTCCGTATCCGGCAGGGCGACAGGAGATCGTTATGGTGGCGTACGCGCTCGCGATCGCGGCGGCGGTGGGCGTGGTGGCGCTCACCGCGCTCGCGTACAGGATGACCGGCCGCGGCGAGGACGACCGGCAGCCCGACGGGCCGTCGGCCGGCCACGCGGGCTCGATGCTGTCGGCGCTGTTCCTGCTGGTGTTCGCGATCGCCATCATCGTGCCCTGGACCACGGCCGACGCCGCCCGGCAGAACACCCAGGCCGAGAGCCAGGCCGCCGTCGACGCCTACTGGGCCGCCTCCGGCCTGCCCGGCACCGCGCCCGGCCTCGTCCGCGGCGCGCTGCGCGACTACGTCACGTTCGTGGTCGGCGACGAGTGGCCCGCCATGGAGCAGGGGCGCATGCACCCGGTCGGCACCGAGCGGCTCGACGCGCTGCGCGCCCGGGTCGCCGCCATCGTGACGGACGACGACGACGCCAAGGACGCCAGGGCCACCGTGCTCGACCACGTGGCCGACCTGGCCGCCGCCCGCTCCCAGCGCGCCGCCGACGCCGCCTCCACGCCGCCGCCCGGGCTGCTCTTCCTGACGATCCTCACGGGGATCGTGGTCATCGTCTTCCCGTTCCTGGCGGGTGCCCGGCCGCGCGGCGTCGCTCTCGCCCCGCTCGTGGCGATGGCGGCGCTGCTGGGCTTCGGGACATACCTGACGTGGGACATCGCGCACGTGTTCGCGGGGCCGCTGGCGGTGGGGCCGGACGCGTTCAAGGCGGCGCTGCAGGAGTTCGCGCGCATCGGCGGAGGCGTGTGACCGTGGGCGCCCGGCGCACGCCGCTCCTCCTGGCCGGCGTCCTGCTGGCCTTGTACGTGGGCGCCCCGGCCACGGCCGCCCCCCTGCCCGAGCCCGCCTCCGAGACGGCCGGCGCGCCTCTCGCCGCGGCCCCCGGACCGGGCACCGGCGTGCCGTCCACCGACCGGCCACCGGCCGGCACGGCGGCCGCCACCTCCGGATCGCCGGCCGGTGGCGACCACCTGACCGGCATGCCGGGGCACGCCCTGGCGCCGCTCTCCGCCCGCGCCCGCGAGGCGACCGGCGGCAACGACGGGGCCGGCGGCAACGAGCGGGTCGGCGGCACCGAGGGGAGGGGCCTGAGCGCGGCACGGTCATCGGGGGGCACCCGAGGATCTGCCGATCACGTGGCCGGAGCCCGCCGATCCGGGAGCGGAGGCCGGCCGGCCGCCGTGCGGGCGGACCTGCGCCTGGCGGCCGACCCTCTGGAGGACGAGCTGGACGACCCGGGCAGCGACCACGGAGGCGGCGTGCTGGACCTCCTGGGCGGCGACCACGGAGGCGGCGGGCTCGCCGTGTGCGCCGACCTGCCGGTGGCCGTCGTGCACATCGGCTCCTGCGGCCCGCCCCCGGGACCGGTCTGCGTGGACGTGCCGCCGGTGGTCAGCGTCGAGATCGGATCGTGCCGCCGGCCCCGGGCGGCGCCCGCTCCCACGGTCAGACCGACACCCACCCTCACGCCGCCACCGGCCCCGACCCGCACCCCCACGCCCCGGGCCACGCCGACCCGCCGGCCCACTCCCACCCGGACCCCGGTCCCGGTCCGTAGCTCACCGATACGCAGCTCGGCCCCGGTCCGCGCCCCGGCACGCCACACGGTACGAACCGAGGCACCGGTGCCTTCCCCCACCACGTCCCCGAAGCCGGAGCCGACGCCCACCCGGGCGGCGTTCCACCCATCCCGCAAGCAGGCCGCCCCGGCCCGCGAACGCCGCAGCCCGCTGGGCTCGGTGCTGATCATGGTGGTGGTGACCACCTTGATCGCCTCCACCACGGCAGTCGCCTTCGCCACGCGCTAGTGCCCCGGCTCGGCCGCCCTCCGCAGATAGGCGGCTCGACTGGGGTGGGAGGTTGCACGGGCACGCAGTTTCAAGGTCGTTTAGTTGTCCACGCTCCGTGCAGGCCAGGATCCGGTGGAGTTTCTGGCATGTCCTTGGGCCGTCACCGGACGAACGGCTTGACCTTCACGTATGGGTCAAACCCTACCGTCGTCGGCATGGACGAACCTTCGGAAAGCACAATGTTCTCCGGCACCTCCCGCACCGGACTGGAGGTCAGGCTTGTCGCACGCCCGGCAGGTCTGCCCGCTCCTGGCGACTTCGAGATCGCCGAGGTCGCCGTCCCTGATCCCGTGGTGGGTCAGGTAGTGGTCCGCAATCTGTTCATGTCGCTCGAGCCCGGCATGCTCATGTTGATCGCGGGGGTCTCTGGTCTGCCGATGCCCCGCTATGAGGTCGGCGAGGTGATGTACGGAGCCGCCATCGGTGAAGTGGTGGCCTCTGCCGACCCGTCGCTCGGCGCAGGCGACCTGGTGATGCATCGGTTCGGCTGGCGCGAGTACGCCGTGGCGCGGGCCGGGCTGTTTCGCCGCGTTGACCGCAACGCCTACTCGACTCCTTCTATCTACCTTGGCTCCGGGCTGGTCGCGTATGTCGGGCTCACGGATGCCGCGGAGCTACGGCCCGGCGACACCGTCTTCGTCTCCAGCGCGGCTGGAGCGACTGGAAACATGGCCGGTCAGATCGCCCGGCTCAAGGGGGCGTCCCGGGTGATCGGCAGCGCCGGATCACTCGAGAAGGTCGCCCGTCTGACCGGCAGACTCGGGTTCGACGCGGCCTTCGACTATCACGACGGCCCGATCGTGGACAGGCTGCGCGAGGCCGCCCCCGAAGGCATCGACGTCTACTTCGACAACGTGGGCGGCGAACAGTTGCAGGCCGCGATCGAGGTCATGAACCCGCATGGTCGCATCGCGCTGTGCGGAGCCCTCAACCAGCAGGGCAAGAGCCGTCCTGACGATGGGCGGGGCGACCTGCTCAGCGTGATCGGCAAGCGTCTCACCATGCGCGGTTTCACCATGAGCGATCATCCTGACCGTGCTCCGGAGTTCGACACGCAGTTCCGTACCTGGTTGAGCGAAGGCGCGATCGTCTACGACGAGACGGTGATCGACGGGCTCGCGAACGCGCCGCAGGCCCTCCTCGGTCTCGTGGAGGGCGCATACACCGGGAAGACGGTGGTCCGGCTCGGGACTTGACCTTGATGTGTACGTGAAGTCGTGCGGTTGGACTCGGAGGTGCCTGTGATGCTCATCGGTGAACTGGCCGCGGAGGCCGGGACCACGACTCGTGCCCTGCGCTACTACGAGGAGCAGGGCCTGCTGGAGTCCGGCCGTACGACCGCGGGGTATCGCGTGTACGAGCCCAGTGCAACCCTCCGCGTCCGCAACATTCGTGAGCTGCTGGCCTGCGGGTTCACCGTCGAAGATGTGAAGTCGTTCCTGGACTACCTCGACGCTGAGTTGCCCGAGGTGTTCTGCTACGCGCCGCCGTGCGCCGGCAGCAACGCCGTCGCCGCGCAGCGGGTGGCTGAGCTGGAGGAGCGCATCGCCACTCTCACTCGGCTGCGCGACAGCCTTGTCCACCGCATGCCCTGGCTGGCGGCGCCTGGCGACACCGCAGACGAGCGGGTCACCTAATTATGAGGTGCCGCGGACCTTCTGGCTGGGCGAGCGCACCATCCACGGCAAGACGGCCGGATCTGCTGCCTATACGAAGAACATCCGTGCCTGCCATCCCCGCTTGGCTTATCGAGCCGTTGTGGGTCCAGTTCTCCGCCCTGCTCCCCTCACGGCCCGAGTTCGACCCCGCGCACACACTCGGCGTGCACCGCCGCCGCATCAAGGATCGGATCGTGTTCGACAAGCTCATCCAGGTGCTCCGGTTCGGCTGCTCCTATCTGGCCATCGCCGACACCACCTGTTCGGCCACCACGATCCGCAACCGCCGCGACGAATGGATCAAGCTGGCGATCTTCGCGCGGTGACCGGCCGCTCGTAGCGAGCAGGGAAGGTCAGCCCGCTGTCCGCGGAGTAGCGCACCCGCGGGGCCTGCGCGCTAAGCCGTGCGAGAGCGGCCCAGATCTTGGTGGCCTCGGCGCGTAGTGCTCCCCAGGGCATGACCTGGGGGGTCGCTTCGCTCCCACGTGGGGCGGGTATGAAGTTATGCGGTGCGGCTATGCCGGAATCGCCCGAATACGACACGCCGTCCCCAGGCATGACTGGCAGAGCTGGGGGCCCGTTGATGCTCTGGCTTCTAGCTGCTGATCCGGCTCTCCCTGGCTGTCTCGCGGGCAGCGAGAGGTCAACCGCGCCCACGCCTGCATTCGCGCCATCGGCGAACGCGCCGTCGCGACCTTGAAGAGCTGGAAGGTGCTGACCAAGCTGCGCTGCTGCCCGCATCGAGCGACCGCACTCGTGCAGGCGATCCTCGTCCTGCAGCTCATCGAAGAGGGCCGCTACTCAGGATGAAAAGGGCTCAGTGATTAACCGTGCTGGCGCGCTCATCCCTCGCCAGGCAGCGTGGATGCTGTAACTCAATGCGCTTGACTGCTACTTTCAGTAACTGCGCGCGTTGATCCTTTGGCCCGGGCCGTTCCGATTCTCCTAGAGAAGGGGCATCCCTGTGACGTCCGTCACCGGCCGCATGGCCATGCTCGCCGCAGCTGCGGCCACCTCGACTCTCACCTTGCTGACAGTCACGCCCGCCGCGCATGCCGAGCCGCAGACCAACCGCGAGTTCATCAATCGGATGGACGGCAGCCGCCTGGCCGCCCTCGGCGACAGCGTCGCCGAGGGAGCCGAGGCGATCTCCCTACGTCACCCGGGCTGGAATTACCGCACCGCCAAGTGGACCTACGAGGTCAAGGCGGACGGCCACTACGTGATCAAGAACGAAGCGGCCAACAAGTGCCTGCAACCCGCCATCGCCGGCCCCGTGGCAGGCACCAAGGTCGTGATCCGTACCTGCAACGGCTCGCAGTTGCAGGACTGGTCACGTCGTCCGGAGGAGTCCGACATCGGTCAGCCCACCGGGTGGGGCGCCTTCCGCCCCCGGGTCAACACCGCTGTCGCGCTGACCCTGGACACCTATCAGGGGTCAGGAAGCTGGGATACTCTCTACCTCAACCGGGACCAGAACTCCTCCGACCGGCTGTGGCGCTTCCTCCGGGAAGGTCACACCTGGTAAAGCAGCTGCCGAGCTGAAACGAGCCGGGGAGCATGAGACTCACCAGAGGGCTTCCCGGCTCGCAAAGCTGCCTCGATGACCCCCCAAAGTTCCTCCGCCGGCCTAGCCCCAACGCTCTGACCAGGGACTCAGCGCCTCACTGCCCCCTTCTCTCGTACTTGGTCTGCCCCCGAGATGGAGAACATCCGGCATTGAAGCGCGCGAAAAGGTAGCGGGCGACCGACAACCGTTGACGCATACCCCGAAAGCAGAGGATGCGCGGGCTGTCGCGGCGGGCCGCGCCCACGCCGGCCCTGTCATTGCCCGCTACAGGCGGAGCGATCTGCTGCGCCGGGATCCGGGACGGGTGAGCTCTACATGGCCCTTGCCAGTTTGTTCAGATGCTGCGGACCGGGCCTGGTGGTCCGTCCCAGATCGCGCCATCCGGCATCCGACCTCTCTGGGCACCGGTGAGGCCTTCAGCGAAAATGCCGGCGTCCAGGAGAATTAGGGCCGCGCGCTGTCCACATCGGGCCAGCCGCAACCGTCCCACCGAACTCGACGCGTCTCAGTCTCTCGATGGTCAGGAACGAGGCGTGACTGTATCCCATGGATCGCCATGGAGTTCAGCGACAGCCAACGGATCTGCTCTCCAGGCAAGAACCTAGCAAAGCAGTCAATTGGTTGCCGCATCCTGTTCCGGATCTCGCTGACCTCCTGTTCGACGACATGAACGGGCGTGCGGCGTCAATCAGCAGGGGCGGCCGGTTGTGGACATGCGGGCGCATTGACGCGGTCCGCGCGAGGGGAAACGCTGAGGTTCTCGGAGACACGGCAAAGGGGGCTTTTATCGCGGGCTCAGCATCCCCTACTCAAGGCGCCATTAGGACGGCGCACCATAACCGAAGAATGCCGTTGATCATCAGCACGAAGACGGCGACGACGTAACCGGCGTAGCGAAGGGGCGACACCGAATGCCGCAATTAGACGAGAGCGTCATGATAAAGAGCCTCGGCTCGACATACTGGCGCAGCATTCAATACCAGCAACAAACATACTGGTGTTGGAACGCGACCACGATCAGCGTCGCGAACTTCTACGCCAACGCGCAGGTTTGGACCCAGTGCAGCTTCGCCGCCGCAGTCCTCAACAGGGACGACTCCCGGTTCGCCGCCCAGCGACCGTTCCGCTGCTGCCCGGGCGAGGAGTTACGCGGGGACTGCAACCAGGGCTGGTGGCCGGATGCTGGGCCGCTGCAGCAAGCGGGGATTCAGGTCCCGGTCGCCGAAGGTGACAGGCATCGCGTCGACCAGACATGGATGGGCGGCGGGTGGGTGGGGATCAGAAGGTTCACGGAGCTGACGAAGAACGAGGTCAAGGCGGAGATAGACGCCGGACGGCCGATCATCATGAACATCGGCTGGGGTGGCGGCCTGTCCGGCCACGTCGTCAACATCTGGGGGTACAGCTACCGCCCGGAGACCGGCGAACTGGTGCACGTATGGGTGCATGACCCGTGGGAGGACACGCGGGGCGTATACGAGGGCATGGAGGACACTCCCATCATGTGGATCGCATGGGAGACGCTCTTCGGCGGTTACCCGGGCGGCCCGAACGGCACCTGGAACAGGACCTTCAAGACTCGGCGCAACTAGCCTCAGGGAGCTTCGCAATGCCGTTGAACACGCCTGAACCGCCGGGACGGATTCGCGACGAAACGCGCTCCCATCTCGGCCAAATCGCCAGAGCCAGCGGAGACGGCCCGAAACTGCTGGGCGAGATCGCCCCAGATGACGTGGAGGTGTCCACCCCACATCGGGTGTTCGCACTTCTCGTGCGAGACATCGAGGCCGGCGGCGGCCTGGAAGCGGCGCAGCCGGTGGGCTGGCGATTCCTGCTGGAGTCCGGCGGCAAGGTGCTCGCCGGCGCCGAAATCTCCGAAACGCCGGAACGCACCTTCCCGCCGACGTTCTACAGAGGCTCGTCCGTTGGAGCCACCGTGACCGCGGTCAAAGCCGCACGAGCCCTGCCGCAGCTCCAACTGGCCGGGTTCGACCTTCGACTGCTGCGGATCCCCGAGCTCTACCAGATGGCCCTGTGGTTGCACTCACCCAACACCGACCTGCTCATACCGCTGGCACCCTCCCCGATCGGGCGCGAGGGCCAGGTCACACCTCCACCGGTGTTCTTCCGAGAACTCACCACCCGTGCCCAGGACTACAGAGCCCACCAGCCCCCTATCTGGAAGCCGGCCTGATGCCATCCGCTCGCCCTTCCTGGGCGTGATCGCGAAAGACCGCCGGTCGGCGTGAGCTGCTCGGTGGAACGGGGGCGACTTCATTGTCGCCCCCGCTGGATCGCCTGGATGAGCCCGCTTCCCTCACCGCGCTGCGCGCCGACATCGATGCCCGCATGCCCATCGTGGACCTCCCGAAGCCCTGCTTGAGGTGCACTCCTGGACCGGCTGCCTGGACCCCTTCGCGCACGTGTCGGGAGACGTGCCCTCCCGCAGACAGGACATGATCACCTCGGTCGCCGCCGTGCTGGTCGGCCAGGCGATGAACGTCGGCATGCGGCCGATGGCCGCCGAAGGTGAACCCGCCCTCGCCCTGGACCGGCTGTATTGGGTGGAACAGAACTACCTGCGCGCCGCCCTCATCGCCGCCAACGCCGCCCTGGTGGACCATCACTCCGGCCTGGGATTGGCGAAGGCCTGGGGCGGCGGCGAGCTCGCCTCCGCCGACGGGCGGTTCGTGGTCCCGGTCAAAACCATCAACGCCGGAATCAATACCAAGTACTTCGGAAAGGGAAGGGAGCCAAGGGCGTCACTTCACCTCCGATCGTCGCGGTTGGGCCATGGGGGGCTGCGCGAGCAAAGTGATCGGTTGGCGGTCAAGTGGTAATGCTTCGATCGCTCGGGTAACGGTGTGTAGGGCGTGGCCCTACTTTGCGTTCATGCCGGTGGATTTCCTGAGCGATGGCGAGGCCGCCCGGTACGGGCGCTTTGCCGGTGCGCCAGGACGTGCGAAGCTGGAGAAGCTGTTCTTCCTGGACAACTCTTCCTGGACAACGCGGACAAGGCTCTGATCAGGAAGAAAAGGGGTCCGCACAACCAGCTCGGCTTCGCCGTCCAGCTGACCAGCGTGCGCTACATCGGCCGGTTCCTGGCAGATCCGCTCGACGGGGTGCCAACCGAGGTGATCGGCTATCTGGCCGAGCAGTTGGGGATCGCGGACGCGTCGTGTCTGAAGCTCTATGCGCAGCGGGAACCGACGCATCGCGAGCATGCCGGGCAGATCCAGACGAAGCTGGGCACGGCGTGGGCCGCTGCCGCAGTAGATCCGGCCTTCTTGACGACGTACGGTCCGCCCGGCCACGCGAACCTCGTACTGCATCTGATCGGTCGACTCGGGGGAGCGCGACCCGGCTCACGCGCCGCCACGTGCTCCCGCGTCAGCGCCGGGAGGTGCGGAGGTGGATGCGTTCGCCCTGCTTGCCGAAGAGGCTGAGCACTTCGACGCTGCCGCGTCCGGCGGCGCCGAACCAGTGCGGGATCTGGCAGTCGAACTCGGCCGCTTCGCCGGCTCCCATGACGAAGTCGTGATCGCCCAGTCTCACGCGGAGCCGGCCGCGCAGCACGTAGAGCCATTCGTAGCCCGCGTGGGTCCGCAGGTGGGGCTGTTCGTCGTGCGCTGGAATGGTCATCTTGTACGCCCGTGGCTCTCCCTGCTGGCGCGACAACGGGATCAGCACCCGGCCGTCCTTTCTGGTGGGCTGCTGTGGCACGCGCGGGTCGAGTATCCGGGGTGCGGCGACGATCTCGTCGAGAGGGATGCCCAGCACCGCGGTGATCGGCAGCAGCAGCTCGAGGCTCGGCCTGCGCTGAGCTGACTCCAGCCGGGACAGCGTGCTGGTCGAGATGCCGGTGGCTCGCGCGAGGTCGGCCAGGTTGATGCCCTTCTTCTCGCGGGCGCGGCGCAGTCGAGGGCGATCTGCTCTATCACGGCACTGACGCTCGGGTGGTCGTCCATGGGGGCAGTCAACCCATGTGTCCCGGAATCAGCAAAGAATTTTGCTGTTTCCGAGCTACTCTGCCGATCCTTTCGGCGGAGGTGATTCGCATGCAAACAATAACGGAGTCAACGAGCGGATCGATGTCAGAGGTGCTGGGGGGCGCGGGCTCGGCCGCCGCTGCCGATATGACCGGCCGGCTGCTCGAACGGGAGCTGTCCGCCGCCGTCTCGCCTCATGGGCTCGGCGTCGCGGGGGTGAGGTGATGGCCGGCACCACCGTGGAGACGTCCCGGAAGGCTGCCGCCGGCAGGTTGCCCGCAGGGGTGTACCTGCTCGGATTCAGCCTGTTCGCGATGGGGAGTGCGGAGTTCCTGTTGGCCGGCGTACTGCCGGCGGTGGCCGCCGATCTTGACGTCACGCTCGCATCGGCCGGGTTCCTGATCACCGCGTTCGCGCTGGGTGTCGTGGTCGGCGGGCCGCCCTTCGCCGTGCTGAGCCTGCGGTGGCCTCGCCGTACCGCGCTGGTGGCGACCCAGGGCCTCTTCGCGGCCGGCATCGTCGCCGGGCTGCTGGGGGACTACCAGGTCCTGCTGCTGACGAGGGCTGTTTCGGGCATCGCCTACGCGGGCTTCTTCGCTGTCGCCGCGGTGACCGCGATCAGCCTGGTGCCGCCGGACCGGAACGCCCGCGCCTCCGGAGTCGTGGTCAGCGGGCTCAGCGTGGCCATGGTCGTCGGCGGTCCCGCGGGCACGCTGCTCAGCCACTTCGTCCAATGGCGCGGTGCGGCTTCTGGGCTGTCGTGGCCCTGACGGTCGCCGGGATCGTGGGGTGCCACCTCGGGCTCCCCGCCGCCGGCTCAGGCGCTGACCGGCCCACCCGGCCGAGTGTCGCGCGGGAGCTCGCCACGATGCGGAAACCGGCGCTCTGGGGCATCTACGCGATCACGATCCTGACCACCGCCGCGTACATGATCACGTTCAACTACCTGGCAGCCATGCTCGCCGCCATCACCGCCGTCCCCGGCGTCCGGATCCCGGCGATCCTCGCGCTCTTCGGGGTCGGCGCCTTCGTCGGTCTGTCCGTCGGCGGCCGCGTGTCCGATCAGCGCCCTCACCTCGCGCTGCTCGCCGGAGCATCGGCGATCGTGATCCTGCCGGCGGTGATGGTGGTGGCGATCCAGCAGGTCTGGGCGGTGGTGCCCACGGTGTTCCTGATGGGCGTGGCCGCGTTCGTGCTGAACCCCGCCGTCCACGGACGCGTCTTCGCCATCGCGGCCGACGCGCCGACCCTGGCGGGTGCCACCATGTCGGCATTCCAGCTGGGCATCAGCATCACCCCCGTCCTGGCGGCCGCCGCACTCACGCGAGGGGCGGCTCTCACCTCGGTCTGCCTGATCGGGGCCGCCCTCGCCGCGGCCGCTGTGCCGCTCGTTCTCCTGGACCGAGCACGACTGGTCGCTGGACCCGACGCGTGGAGGAACCGGCAGGGTGAACGGCTGGGTCTGCTGAACCGCATGCGCATTCGCCTGATGAGACATCCTATGTCTCACCAGGCACCAGTTTCGCGGTGAGGCAGCATGGGCAACGAACCCGCCGTACGTGCGAAGGCCCTGGCTCACGCTCGGCCGATCCCGGCGAAGACAGATCCCACCTTTGCATCCTGAAAGCGCTACATCAGGGACCTTCTCGTGTCCAAGTCGCCTTACATCGGATGTCTATCAGCCAACCATCGACATCGGATTAGGAAAGTTTACTAAAAGATGGAGCGTTCCAAGATCTGAAATCTGTTGACGGTCGTGACTATTTGTGGGAACACCATGAAAAGCTCCCATCTTTGCCCCACGATCACCCCCTCAGCAGGAGCGCCCCATGATCTTACGAAGGCCCCGGAGACGCGCCGCCGTCGCCCTGCTCGCCCTCCTCGCCGGACTCCTCGCCGCGCCGCCGCCCACGGCCGAGGCGACCGCGGCGGCCGAGGCGGCCGAGGCGACCGCAGCGACCGCGGCGACCGCGGCCGCCTCCCGGTACGAGGCCGAGAGCGCCACCGTCTCCCAGGGGGCCGTCGAGTCCAACCACACCGGCTACTCCGGCGCCGGCTTCGTCAACGGCGACAACGTCGCGGGCTCCTTCACCGAGTGGACCGTCAACGCCCCCGCCGCCGGCACCGCCACCCTGTCCTTCCGCTACGCCAACGGCACCGCCGCCGACCGGCCCAGCGACATCGCCGTCAACGGCACCGTCGTGGCCGCCGGCCGGGTGTTCGCCGCGACCGCGAACTGGGACACCTGGGCCACCGCCACGCTCACCGTCCCGCTGGTCGCCGGGCCCAACAAGGTCCGGGCCACCGCTTCCACCGCCGGCGGCAACCCGAACTGGGACTACCTCGACGTCGAACCACCGGCCGGCGCCTTCACCGACTACCAGGCCGAGAGCGCCACCATCGCGCAGGGCGTCGTCGAGTCGAACCACGCCGGCTACACCGGCTCCGGCTTCGTCAACTACGACAACGTGACCGGCTCGTACGTCGAGTTCGCCGTCAGCGCCGCCGCCGCCGGCCCGCAGACCCTGGCCTTCCGGTTCGCCAACGGCACCAGCACCGACCGTCCGATGAGCGTCACCGTCAACGGCGTCCAGGTGACCGCGAGCCGGTCCTTCCCCGTCACCGGCGCCTGGACGACGTGGCAGGAGATCAGCGTCACCGCCACCCTCGACGCCGGCGCCAACACCGTCCGCGCCACCGCCACCACCGCCGGCGGCGGGCCGAACCTCGACCGGCTGCGCGTGAGCGGCTCCGCCGACACCGTGAAGCCGACGCCGCCCGGCCGCCCGGTGTGCGGCGACATCACGGACGACAGCCTCCGGCTCGACTGGCCGGCCTCGACCGACGACATCGGCGTGGTCGCCTACGACATCTTCCACCAGGGCACGCAGATCGCCACCACGACCGCCCCGCCGTACACGCTGACCGGCCTGAACCCCGACTTCGCCTACCAGCTCTCCGTCTTCGCCCGCGACGCGTCGGGGAACGTGTCGGCGAGCAGCCCCGAGGCGAACTGCCGGACGCTGCCCGCCCCGGCCGACGACCCGCCGTCACAGCCCGGCCGCCCCACGGTGTCCGGGGTCCAGCCCACCTCCGCCACCGTCGCCTGGGCCGCCTCCACCGACGACGGTGGCGTGCGCGCCTACCTCGTACGCGACCAGGGCGGCACCGTCCTGCAGACCGTCACCGGCACCCCGCCGGTCACCACCGCGACGGTCCCGCTGGAGTGCGGCCACACGTACCAGCTCGACGTCGTCGCCCGCGACACCGCCGGACAGCTCTCCACCCCGAGCGCCGCGTCCGCGAGCTTCACCACCGGCGCGTGCGGCAGCGTCCCGCAGCCGCCCACCACGGTGGCGAGCGGCTGGGACGTGCCGTGGGACGTCTCCTGGGCTCCGGACGGCTCGTTCGCCCTCGTCACCGAACGCGACACCTTCCGCGTGTACAAGGTGACCGCCGCCGGCGCCAAGACGCAGGTCGGCACCGTCCCCAACGTCCAGACCACGGACGGCGAGGGCGGCCTCATGGGCGTGGCCATGTCGAAGACCTGGAACGGCGCCTCCGACCAGGACGTGTTCTTCATGCACACCGCCGCCGAAGGCAACCGCGTGGCGAGGATGACCTTCAACGGCACCGCGCTCAGCGGCTACACCTCGATCCTGCAGGGCATCGACAAGAACAGGTACCACAACGGCGGCCGGATCAGGTTCGGCCCCGACGGTTACCTGTACGTCACGACCGGCGACGCCCAGCAGTCCGGCAACGCCCCGGACCTCGCCTCGCTCAACGGCAAGATCCTGCGCATCACCAGGACCGGCGCCGCCGCGCCCGGCAACCCGTTCGGCACGCGCGTCTACAGCTACGGCCACCGCAACCCGCAGGGCCTGGCCTGGGACTCCGCCGGCCGGCTGTGGTCCTCGGAGCTGGGCAACTCCTCGCGCGACGAGCTGAACCTGATCCAGCCGGGCAAGAACTACGGCTGGCCCACCTGCGAGGGGACGTGCGGCACCTCCGGCATGACCAACCCCAAGTACACCTGGAGCGTCTCCGAGGCCTCGCCCAGCGGCATCGCCATCGTCAACGACACGGTGTTCATGGCGGCCCTGCGCGGCCAGCGGCTGTGGCGCATCGTGCTGAACGGCGAGAACGTCTCCACGGTCAACTCGTACTTCAACGGCACGTACGGCCGGTTGCGCGTGGTGGAGAAGGTGCCGAACGCGAGCGCCATCTGGTTCGGCTCCACCAACTCCGACAACAACGGCAGCGGCGCGGCGGACGTGATCCGCAGGACGGACATCCGCTGACCGCCGCGGAACCACCCCCTGAAAGAACCCCTGAGAATCTCCGAGACATCAACCCGAGGCAGGACAGATGGACATCTCACGACGCCGGTTCGGCGCGTTCCTCGGCGCCGCCGCCCTCACCCCCGCCCTCTCCGCCGTCCCGGCCCGCGCGGCCGGGGCCGCCCGCGCCGCCGGCCTGCTCCCGTCCGGGATGCGCTGGCAGCTCCTGTGGTCACCGTCGGCGTCCTCGGACGGCATGAACGCGTGGGAGACCGTCGAGGACGACCGCGCCGACTCGCACCCGGCGGGTCAGCCGCACATCCGCCCCGACGGGAACGACTACCGCTTCACCATGCACCTGGCCGACCGCGACACCAGCACCGACAGGCAGCGCCAGGAGGTCACCGGCAACCGCACCAGCGGCGGCTACCTGAAGTGGAAGTCCGGGGAGCTGTGGCGGGTCACCTACTCGATGTACATCCCGAGCACCCTCAAGGCGACCACCACCTTCACCCACATCTTCCAGACCAAGATGCCGGGCACGGGCACCGGCCCGATCACCGTCACCTCGCTGCGCCGGGTGAACGGCGCGCAGACCATCGAGCACAAGGTGTTCGAGCCGGACATCCTGGTCGGCAGAACCGACCTGACGCCGCTCCAGAACACGTGGATCGACATCGACTACGAGCTCAGGATCGGCGACGGCGGCGCCGGCGGGGTGCGCTGGGTGGTCCGCAAGGGCGGCGCCACGGTGGTGGACGCGGTCAAGACCGGCGTCGACACGTTCCTCGGCGACCGGGTCCGCCCGAAGTGGGGCATCTACCGCTCGCTGGGCGACACCTCCGGCTCGCTCCAGGACTGCCACCTGCTGCTGACGAACCTGCGCGCGTACAAGGCCGTCACATGAACCTCCCCGGACCCGACGGGTCGAGGGCGCGGCGCGTCACGGGACCGGCCGTCGACCCGGCTCCCGGCCCATCGTCAACCCCCGTCCTCCTGAGGAGCCGCCCATGAGCCGATCCCGCCGCATGGCGTTACCCGCCGTGCTCGCCCTCCTGCTCACCTTCCTGGTCGCGGGAACCGCCCGGGCCGAGCTGACCCATCCGCGCCAGGCGTTCCTGCGCTCCGCCGTCGGCGGCCTGTTCCTGCACTGGGGCATGCGCACCGCACCGCAGCACACGAGCTGCTCCGCCTGGGAGTCGGCCGTCACCGGCGGAGGCTGGAAGCCCGACTACTGGGTCAACGAGGCCAGGAAGCTGCACACCCAGTACATCGTGCTGGCCACCTTCCACTCCCGGCTCGGCTACGCCCGGCCGTACCCCTCCGGCATCCCCGGCTCCTGCCGGACGAGCAGGAACTTCCTCGGGGAGCTGATCGACGCCGCCGACGCGCGCGGGCTGAAGGTCATCCACTACATGACCGACGACCCGCAGTGGTGGAACGAGGGCCTGTCCGCCGGCCAGTCGTGGCTGGACTCGGCGGCCTACTCCGCCTACAAGGGGCACACCGTCGACCTGCACACCCGCGACGGGTTCGGCGAGTACAGCTACGACCTGTTCGTCGAGCAGATGGCCCGCTACCCCAAGCTGGCCGGCTTCTGGATCGACAACGACAACGCCTACTGGGAGCGCAACGGCCTGTACGAGCGGATCCGCCGCGACCGTCCCGACATGACGCTGTCCAACAACAACGAGGACACGCCGATCATGGACATGATCAGCAACGAGCAGAAGACGGGCATGACGCCGGACTACGACTACCCGCAGGCGGTCTACACGGCGCTGCCCCGGCTCACCGAGGCCGACTTCAAGCTGCCCACCGCGGGCCCCTGGTGGTACGGCGGGTCGGACCAGGCAGTCGACCAGCGGCTGACGCTCGGCCGGCTGATCACGAACGTGGGCTCGTCCGTCAAGGCCCTCATGGCGGAGACGCCGATGAAGGCCGGCCGCATGCCGCCCGCGCAGGAGGCGTTCAACACCTTCGCCGACGGCTACCTCGGCGCCATCTGGGAGTCGATCGGCGGCACCGAGGGCGGCGGCTACCTCAACGGCGGCCTCGATCCCGGCTTCTGGAACTCGGGCGCGCACGGCGTCACCACCGTCAGCCGCGCCGACCCGAACCTGCACTACGTCCACGTGCTCACCCGCCCGTCCGGGAGCACGCTGTCGCTGCGCGACAACGGCTACCGCATCGCCTCCGTCACGAACCTGCGCACCGGCGCCGCCGTCTCCTTCACCCAGTCCAACGGCTCGCTGAAGCTCAGCGGCGTCTCCTCGTGGGACCAGTACGACACGGTGTTCAAGGTGGTCTCGAACGGACGGGAGGGGATCCTCTCGGGCGTCACCCTGTCCGCGTCCGCCTCCGCGAGCGGCCACCCGGCCTCCCACGCCGGCGACCGCGACTACCTCACCTACTGGGACGCCGGCTCCGCCGAGCCGGTGTCGCTCCGCTTCGACCTCGGCAGCGCCAAGCCGATCCGCTACATCGGCCTCAACCAGCGCGAGGACTCCACCACCTACCCGGCCGCCAACTCGGCCCGGATCAACTCCTACCGGGTGTACGTCAGCTCCGACGGCTCCACCTGGGGCAGCGCGATCAAGACCGGCACGCTGCCGAACCAGCGCGGCGTGCAGTTCATCGACGTGCCCGCCACCACGGCCCGGTACGTGCGGCTGGAGAAGGTCAGCACCCACGCCGCCGCCCGCCTGCGGGTGGACGAGGCGTGGATCGGCGGCTCCTACGCCCGGCCCGCTCTCGCGTAGGCTCCCGGCCATGCGGGCACTGGCTGGTGTGGACGTCGGGACGACGCACGTCAAGGTCGCCTTCCACGACGACACCGGCCGGTGCCTGGCCGAGGACCGGCGGCCCACCCCGCGCGACCTCCCCGGCCTGGTGGCGGCCGTGGCCGGGGGCCTGCGCCGGTGCGCCGAGCGCACCGGACGCCCGCCCGAGGCCATCGGCGTCACCGGCATGGCCGAGACCGGCGTGCCGCTCGACGCCGGTGGCCGCCCCCTCACCCCGCTCATCTGGTGGACCGACCCCCGAGGCGCCGAGGAGGCCGCCGAGCTGGCCCGTGACGAGGTGGCGCTGTTCGCCGTCACCGGGCACCGCGCCACCGCCAAGACGCCGCTGGCCAAGTGGCTGTGGTTGCGCCGCCACGAGCCGGCCGTACTGGACGGCATGCGCTGGTGGGCCGGCGCGCCCGACGCCGTCGCCCACGCGCTCACCGGCGCGCTGCGCACCCACGAGACGCTCGCCGCCCGCACCCTCGCCTACGACCCGGCGAAGGGCGCGTACGACGCCGGCCTGCTCGCGCTCGCCGGCCTCGGCCCCGACCGGCTGCCGCCGCCGGCGCACGCCGTGGAGCCGGTCGGCGGCGCGGTGGCCGGTCTCGACGGGGTGGCGGCCGGGACGCCGGTGGTGATCGCCGGCCACGACCACGCGGTGGGCTGCTGGGCCGCCGGCGTCCGCCGTCCGGGCGACGCGGGCGACTCCCTGGGCACGGCCGAGGCCGTCATGGTCCCGGCCGCCGCCCCGCCGGGCCCCCGGGCGGCCCTGGACCTCGGGATCACGGCGGACCCGTCCCTCGACGGCCGGCACGTCATGCTGGTCGGCGGCCTGTCCAGCAGCGGCGCGCTGCTCGACTGGCTCCTCGCCCTCCTCCTGCCCTCCTCCTCCGCCGCCGACCGGTACGCCGCGCTGCCCGGCCTGCTGGAGGACGTGGCTCTGCCCACGGGCGTCATCGCCGAGCCGTACCTGCGGGGGCGCGCCGCGCCGGCCCCCGACCCCGGCCGGCGCGTGACGCTGTCGGGGCTCGACGCCGGCCACGGGCCCGGCGACCTGCTGGCCGCCGCGATCGAGGGCACCTGCCTGCACACCCGCTGGACGCTGGCCGAGCTCACCGCGCTGGCGGGGACGGAGGTCCGGCGGCTGGCCGTGTTCGGCGGGCAGGTCAGGGTCCCGCTGTGGATGCGGGTCAAGGCGGCGGTGTCCGCCCCGCCGGTGGAGGTGGTGCCGGCGGGCGACGCGGTGTGCGCGGGCGCCGCCCTCATCGCCGGGCACGCCGGCGGCTCCCTCGACGACGTCCCGGTCCTGCCCCGCGAGGCCCTGCCCCGCGACCCGGCCCTCGCCACCGCCTACGACGCCGCGTACGAACGCTTCCTCGCCTCGGCGACCGCCCCACGTCCCCCGTACGGACGGGAAGCACGGTGACGGCGCCCCGTCCCACCACGCCCCGATCCGGTGAGAGGGGAGCCGCCGTGCGGATCGCGCTGCCGAACACCGTGCCCTCGCTCGGCGCGCCGCGTCCCTGAGCACGGGGGAAGAGCCGGCGGGAGCGCGTGGTTGCAAGGGGCGTGGAGGAGATCGACGTCGTGGTCATCGGCGCAGGGCAGGCGGGACTGTCCAGCGCGTACTTCCTGCGCCGCTTCCGCCTGGACCCCCTGGTCCTGGACGCCGCCGAAGGGCCCGGCGGGGCGTGGCGGCACCGGTCGCCGACGCTGACCATGGACAAGGTCCACGGCGTCTTCGACCTGCCCGGCAGCAGGCGCGACCGGACGGCCGGCGGCGACCGCCCGGCCGCCGCCGTGGTGCCCGCCTACTACGACTCCTACGAGCGCGGTCTCGGCCTGCGCGTGCTCCGCCCGGTCGCGGTGAGCGCCGTCACGCGCGGTCCGGGCGAGCGGCTGACCGTCGCCTCCGGCGCGGGGGAGTGGGCCGCGCGTGCCGTCGTCAACGCCACCGGCACCTGGACCCGTCCCCACTGGCCGTACTATCCGGGCGCCCGCGACTTCCGGGGCAGGCAGCTCCACTACGCCGGCTACCGGGGGCCCGAGGAGTTCCGGGGCCTGCGGGTGGTCGTGGTGGGCGGCGGCAGCTCCGCCGCGCACGTCCTGTCCGAGCTGGCCGGCGTCGCGGCGAGCACGCTGTGGGTGACCCGCCGCCCGCCGCTGTTCCGGGACGACGACTTCGGCGAGGACGCCCGCCGCGAGGCGGTCGCCCAGGTCGAGCAGCGGGTACGTGCGGGGCTGCCGCCGCAGAGCGTCGTCGGCGTGACCGGCCTCGGCTACTCCACGGTCGTCCGCGAGGCGATGGAGAAGGGCGCGCTGGAACGGCTGCCGATGTTCGCCCGGCTCACCCCGCACGGCGTCGCGTGGGCCGACGGCACCGAGGAGGACGCCGACGCCGTCGTCTGGGCCACCGGGTTCCGCTCGGCCCTGAACCACCTGGCGCCGCTCCGGCTGCGCGAGCCGGGAGGCGGGATCGCCGTGGACGGCACCCAGGTGGTGGCCGAGCCCAGGCTCCAGCTCGTCGGCTACGGCCCGTCGGCCAGCACGATCGGCGCGAACCGCGCGGGCCGCACGGCCGCCTCCAACGTGCGCCGCCTCCTCACAGCCGCCACCCGGGCCGCGTGAGGCAGCACTCGGCGGTTCGCGCAAGGGGAAATACCCATCATGTCGAGGTTACGGGTGCGGCAGGCTCGTGCCTCGACACGCGGCGTCACTGAGAGGTAACGTCCCGACATCAGGATCTTTATCGCGTAAAAGGATCGGATATCGGGTCGGGAGGTGCGCCGCCATCGTGACGGAACGCGACGTGACGGGGCCGAACCACGTCAAGGGTCCACGCAAGCCGAAAGGCCGATGCGGCTCGACCGGCGCACGCGACCTGACGGGACCAGTCTTGACGGGGCAGGACGGAGAGGCGTCCCCACGCCCGTCCGGCCACCACGACGCCCCCGCGCCACCGGCCCCCATGCCCCGGCGGCCGCGCGACCCGTTCCAGGCCGCGCTGAGTCCCACGGCCAGGCGGGCGGTCGCGGGCGGGCTCCTGCTCGCCACCGTGGCCGCCCTCGCGGCGGCCCTCGCCATCTGGAACGGCCGCCCCGCCGACGGAGCCCTCTACGCCCCCGCGCAAGCCGCCGCCGAGGGAGCCGCTGTCTCACCCGCCGCACACCCGGCCGTGTCAGCCGTCGCGCGAGCCGCCGCCGGGCGAGCCGCCGTCTCATCCGTCGCGCACCCGGCCGTGTCAGCCGTCACGAACGCGGCGATTCCCGGCGGAGTGGTGTGATCCCCTAATATCTACCCTCGGTAAGAGGGCGTTCGCCGGACCGTCACGGATTTCGGCCGGCTCCGCCCTGCGGCACGGCCGAAGGAGAAGCGTGGCGGTTGCGTCCCCCGCCGATCGGCGGCGCAGCCCGCTCGGAACCCTCCACCTCCCCTTGGCGCTGGTCCTGACTCTGGCGGGGACCATGACGGGCCAGCCGGCGCAGGCCGAGCCGGCCTCACGGTCCGCACCCGCGCAGCCCCTCGCCCGCCCGGCGCAGGCCGCGCCGAAACCCACGGTCAAGCAGCTCAAGAAGGAGCTCGCCGCGCTGCAGAAGGACTCCGACCGGCTCATCACCGACTACTACAACGGCCGCATCGCCCACGAGAAGGCCGAGAAGGCGGAGAAGGCCGCCAAGGCGCGGCTCGCCGCGGCCCAGGAGGTGTTCGACCGGGAGTCGTCGGAGCTGCGCGCGATGGCCGTCGCCCAGTACACCGGCGCCGTGCCCAGCGAGCAGGAGCTGATCTCCAGCGTGGACCCGGGCGCGCTGCTGGGCCGGCTCGCGCTCACCCGCCACCTCGCCGACCGGCAGCACGCCAGGTTGACCGGTTTCGCCCGGGTCAGGGACGAGCACGCCGCCGCCGAGGCCGAGGCCGCCGCCCGCACCGCCGAGCTGGCCGACCAGATCGAGGACCTGGCCGGGAGCAAGGAGAAGGCGCAGAAGCAGATCGACAGGATCAAGGACAAGATCGACCAGCTCTACCAGGCGCCGGGGGTGCGCCGCTCGGACGGCACCTGGGTGCCGCAGCTCCCCGAGGGGCCCGACCACATCACGCCCCGGATGCGCCTGGTCAAGGCCCTCGTCCAGGAGCGCTTCGACGTGCCGTTCGGGATCGGCTGCTACCGGACCATCCAGGACGGCGGCGAGCACCCGCTCGGGCGGGCGTGCGACTTCATGCTGAGCCGCGGCGGCGCCATGCCGACGGCCGCCGAGGTGGCGCGCGGCAACGAGATCGCCGCCTGGGCGATCAAGAACTCCCAGCGGCTGGGGATCATGTACATCATCTACCGGCAGCGCATCTGGCACGCCCGGAGGGGAACCTGGCGGATGATGTCCGACCGCGGCGGCGCCACCGCCAACCACTACGACCACCCGCACATCTCGGTCTACTAGCCCGGCGAGGCCATGGACGTGATCTTCTCCCACGTCCGGAGGTGAGCTCAACGGCTGCGGCCCCGGGGCCGCAGCCGCGTGCCGGGCAGGACGGGCGCGGGCAGCGGATCGCCGTCGAACCCCTCCACCGTCCCGAACCCCTCGCCCTCCATCCACTCCTTGCGGAACGCGACGATCTCGTCGTGGTCGCGCCCCACGAAGTTCCACCACATCACGATCTCCTCGGCGAACGGCTCGCCGCCGATCACCAGGACCCGCCCGTCCCCGCGCAGGGTCAGGCTCGTACGGCCCGGCGGCACGTACAGCAGCGGCCCCCGTTCCAGCGGCTCCACCTCGCCGTCGAGCAGCAGCAGCCCGTGCTCGAACCCCCGGTCGAGCGGCAGCTCGGCCGTCCCCGACACGGTGACCTCCGCCCCGGTCAGCGGCGTGAGGGCCGTCGCCGGCGACCTCTCCCCGGCGAACGACCCCATGACGACCGTCGCGCCGAAGCCCGGCCCGGACACCCGCGGCAGCTCCGCGTGGTGCTCGAACCCCGGCTCCATGCCCCGGGCCTCGCCGGGCAGCGCCACCCACAGCTGCACCCCGTGCAGCAGCTCCTCGCCCGACTCCTCCGAGTGGGAGATGCCGTGCCCGGCGGTCATCAGGTTGAGCTGCCCCGGGCGTACCACCTGGAGGCTGCCCACGCTGTCACGGTGCAGCACCTCGCCCGACAGCAGCCAGCTCACGGTCTGCAGGCCGGTGTGCGGGTGCGGCGGCACGCGCATCGTGGCCACCTCGGGCCCGTAGGCGTCGACGAAGCACCACGCGCCGATCATCCGGCGGTGCACGCCGGGCAGGGTCCTGCTCACGCGCATCGCGCGTGGCCCGCCCAGCGGCACCTCCCTCCCGGTGAGCAGCTCGGTCGCGCCGCCGTCCGCCGCGCCGCACCGGACCATCCCGCCGGGGTCCCGCTCCAGGTTGCTCATGCAGTGACTGTACGGCGGGATCTCCGGTCATCTGGCCCCGGCCTCCGAGGTCAGGCCGTCAGGCCAGGGTCTCCCACCAGCCGTCCACGGCCGGGGCGGCGTCGGGGTCCACGGCCTCGCCGGGTCGGGGCACCGCGATCGACACGTCGCGCGCCTTGGCCTCCCGCCACAGCCGCTCCACCGGCTCCGCCCACGGGTGCAGCGCCAGCGTGAACGTCGCCCAGTGGACCGGCAGCAGCACCCGGCCGCCGAGGTCGAGGTGGGCGTTGACCGCCTCCTCGGGGTTCATGTGGATGTCCGGCCAGGCGGGGCTGTAGGCGCCGATCGGCATGAGGGTCAGGTCGAACGGCCCGTGCGCCGACCCGATGCCGCGGTAACCCTCGAAGTAGCCGGAGTCGCCCGCGTAGAAGACCCGGCGGGTCGGCCCGGCCACCACCCACGAGCCCCAGAGCGTGTCGTTGCGGGCGAGCGTGCGCCCGGAGAAGTGGCGGGCGGCCGTCGCGACGAAGCGCAGCCCCGCCACCTCGGCCTCCTCCTCCCAGTCGAGCTCGATGATCCGGTACGCGGGCACGCCCCAGCGCTCCAGGTGCGCGCCGATGCCCAGCGGCACCAGGAACGGCGCCTTCTGCGTGGCCGTCAGCGTGCGGACCGTCGCCATGTCGAGGTGGTCGTAGTGGTCGTGCGAGATCGCGATGGCGTCCACCAGCGGCAGGCTCGCGAGCGGCACCGGCACCGGGTGGTGCCGCTTGGGCCCGACGAGCTGCGAGGGGGAGGGGCGCCGGCTCCACACGGGGTCGAACAGCACCCGCCGCCCCTCGATCTCCACCAGCGTGGAGGCGTGGCCGTACCAGATCGCGCGCACGCCGTCCGGCGGCGCCTCGCCCGCGGGCGGGACGCGCAGCGGCACGGGCCCGGCCGGCCGGCGCTGGTCGCGGTCCTTGGCCAGCTCGCCCAGCATGTTCGCCGGCGGGGTGTTCAGCACCTCCGTACCCTCGGGCATGGTGTTGACGAACGCGCCGTCCCTGAACTGCGGCGAGCGCCTGATCCGCTCGGCCCGCCCGGGCCCCGAGTTCAGGGGCCGCACGCCCAGTTCCGCGGGTACGTCGCGCAGGGCCCACCCCGCCGCGGCAAGGGCCGCCCCGCCCATGAGGATCCGTCGTGCCGTCCGCAGTGCCGCCATCCGTTCACTCTCCCCTGGAAGTATGTTCCGTCCTGCTCAACCGAGCGGGGCGCCCGTGGTGTTCCCGATTTCGACGATATATCGCGATAGATTCATGCTGCCTTGATCGTTCCGCCGTCGATGACGTAGCCGGCGCCGTTGACGCTCGCGGCGCGCGGCGAGCCCGGGCACGTCACCAGGGCGGCGACCGCCACCGGTTGGACGAACCTACCGGTCGCCGTCCCGCTGCCCGGCGGCACCCCCGCGAGCGGTTGCTCGTGCCCCAGGCGCGGCGAGGCCGCGAGAGCCGCGCCGCACCCCTGTGGATCTTCGCATATCAACGTGGGCGATAGGGCGACAGGTCCAGCGGCGGGCGCTCGCCCAGCGCGAGGTCCGCGGCGAGGCGTCCCGCGAACGGGCCCGCCGTCAGCCCGTACGCGCTCAACCCCGTGGCCACCACCACCCGCTCGCCGGCGCGGCACACGAGCGGCTGCCCGCCCGCGTGCACCGGGCGCAGCCCCACCCGCACGTCCGCCATGGTGGCGCCGGCCAGCCCGGGCGCGAGCCGGAGCCCGGCGCGCAGCACCTCGTCCAGCCCGCCCATCGTGACGCGCGGCGCGAACCCCACGTCCTCGACCGTCGCCCCCACGACCACCCGCGAACCCGGAAACCCCAGCAGGTAGGGGCCGTTGTGGGGGAGCACGATCGGCCACCCGGCCGTGTCGGCGCCGTCGAGGGTCGCGTGCACGATCTGCCCCCGCCTCGGGAACACCGGCACCTCCACCCCGAGCGGCCCGCACACCACCCCGGTCCACGCCCCCGCCGCCACGACCACCACATCAGCCGCAACCCTCTCCCCACCGGCGGCCTCCCCACCGGCGGTCTGCCCACCGGCGGTCTGCCCACCGGCGGTCTGCCCAGCAGCGGCCTCCCCACCGGCGGTCTCCCCACCGGCGGCCTCCCCAGCAGCGGCCTCCCGACCACGGGTCTCAGAGCCAGCAGCCGGGCGATCGCCGGAGCCGGACGCGGTGCCATCACCGGAGAGGGGCGCGGGGCGATCGGCGGAGAGGGGCGCGGCCTGCCGCCACGACCCACCGCCGTCCGTCTCCACCCGCCCCGGCGTGCCCGTCCCCGAGCCCCCGAACGCGCCACCCTCCCCGGGCCGCCCTTCCCGGAGACGGTCCGCCGGGAGGCCCGCGACGTCATGGGACGACGCCGCAGCCCCCGGGGCCACCAGCACCTCGCCCTCCGCCGTCAGCGTGGCCGTGCCGGTGCGGACCTCGGCCCCCTGCCGGACCGCCGCGCGCAGCAACGCGTCCCGTACGGCACGGCCGTCGACGCGGGCCGCGCCCGGCACGTGCAGCGCGCTCAACCCGGCCGCCAGCGGCGGGAACAGCCGCGACGGGTCCGGCACCACGGTCACCTCGCCCATCTCGGGCGCACCGGCCCGGCGGCGTTCCAGCAGCGCCCGTACCGGCTCCAGCTCCGCCGGATCCTCGGCGACCAGCAGCGCCCCCACCCGCTCGTACCCGGTGTCCTCGCCCAGCGCCTCCACCAGCTCGGGGTAGTGCCGCGCGCCCTCGCGGGCCAGGGCGTACCAGGCGTCGTCGCCGGGATGGTCCACCCACGGGCACACGATCCCCGCGCCGGCCGCCGTGGCCTGCCCCTCCAGCGCCGCGTCCACCACGATGACGTCCGCTCCGCGACGGCTCAGGTGGTAGGCCGCGCTCGCCCCGACGATCCCGCTTCCGATCACTACGACCCGCATGCCGCCATGATTCCAGCCCGACCCGGACCACCACCCGGCGACCGCCCCGGACAAGGACGCGAACGGCCCACCCAGGCGACCGGAACCCTCCGCCGCAGGTCCGCCGGGATGGACGAGCCGACACAGGGCGACAACCCCGCTGACGACAGGGTCTTCGCCCCCAAGGGCCGGTGATCATAGGACGATGGCGTAGAGAGGGTGATGTGGTGTTCGAGGGCGTAAAGGACGTGCCGTGGAAGCGGCTCGGGTTCGGTGGCACGGGTTCGGTGCCCGGCCTGTTGCGTGAGATCGCGGCGGCGCCGTCGGGCGGTCGCGCGGAGTCGCCGGTGCGGCGGCTCTGGCACGGGCTCCTCCCCACCTTCGAGCCCCGCGAGGTCGTCGGCGCGGCCCCCTGCCTCGTGCCGTACCTGGTGGAGGCGGCCGGGGTCGCGAGGCAGCCGCACCGGGAGCTGGTCCTGAACCTCATGACGGACATCGCGCTCAGCGCCCCCCACCGTGACCCGTTCCGGGACCCCCGTGCCGGGCCCGAGCCCGATCACGCGGCACTGGCGCGTGCGGCCATGGTCGAGTGCGCCGGCGCGCTGGTGCTGTCGCTGGACGACGTCGCGCCGAAGGTCGTGGTGGCGGCGGCGCGGCTGCTGGCCTGCCTGCCTGAGGCCGCGCCGAGCAGCGTCCCGGCCTTACGGGCGCGAGCCGAGAAGGGCGCGCGGCGGGCGGGCGACACCGGAGCGGTGGCCTGCGTGCTCGCCGTGGCATGGCTGGCGGCGGCCGAGCACGCGGACTGGTTCGCGGGGCTGCTCGCCGCCGGCGTCGCGCAGCCTGACGTACGCGCGGCCGCGGCCGCGGGGCGGGCCCTGGCCGCACCCGAAGCGGCACCGCCGAGCGAAGCGGTGATCAGGCTGCTGGCCGACGCGGAGGCCGACCCGAGGAGGGTCGTCCACCGCATCCCCTGGCACGGCGATGGCATGACGCCCCTCGGGTCGGCTCTCCTGCGTGCCGAGCGCTGGCATCACGCCCTGGCCCGGGAGCTGCTGGGCCGCCCGGAGCAGCGGGAGACAGACCATGCCCTCCTCGCCGCCCGCCAGACGATCGGCGCCTGGCGGGCGTCCCCGGCGGAGCTGCTGCCGATGCTCGCCGACACCGTGCGGGACCTCATCGCGGACGCGCCTGCGCGACCACGCAGGCGCGAACGCGGCCGGCGGGACTCGCTCGTGTACGCGGTCCGGGTGATCTCCGAGTCCGGGCAGGCCGCCGCGGCGCAGGCCGACCTGCTGGCCGGGATGCTGACCGGCGACCCCGCCGAGCCGTGGCCGGAGGTGGCCGCTCCCGCTGTGGAGGGCCTCGCCAGGCTCGGTGACGGCCGCTGCGTGCCCTGGCTCGTCGCGGCCCTCCTCGACGAGTACGGCCACGTCAAGCATCTCGACGTCTCCGACATGATCCCCGCCATGGTGGCGCACGCGCCCGCGCTGACACCGGCCCTGCGAACCCTGCTCGGCCCTTCGTCACCCTCAGGTGGTGGCGGCATGCAGGGTGTGGACTGCATGGACGCGCTGGTCTCGTGGGGGGAGGTCGCGGCGCCGGTGGTGCCGGCGATCGCCGCCCGGGTCACCGGCGTGCGTCTTTCCGTCGCGTTGCCGCTGTTCGGGGCGGTCGGACCGGCGGCCGCCGAGGTCCTGCCGCGGGTGCTGGCCCTGCTCGACGACGAGGAGTCCCGGCACGTGGCGGCCTGGGCGGCATGGCGGATCACCGGCGAGCCGGGACAGGCGGGACAGGCGGCGACCCTGCTCACCGAGCGCCTCGCCCGCCTCGGACCTCATGCGGCGGACGACATCGCGCCGCTGCTCGAACAGCTCGGCCCCGCCGCCGGGATCGCGGTCCCCGTCCTGCGCGAGCAGCTCCACGACGCCGAGTGCGGCGGACAGGCCGACCAGGTGGCGCCGGCGCGGGCGCTGTGGGCGATCACCGGCGAGAGCGACGGGCTGGTCGCGCCGCTGCTGAACGCCATCACCGTCAGGCCCCTGCCCGCCGCGGGCCACCGAGGGCCGGCCTCCGGGCTGCGCGCGGTCGAGGCCCTGGGCATGATGGGCCCCGCGGCCGAGCACGCCGTACCGTACCTGGAGCTCATCGCGAACGGCCGGGCCCGCGTGACGTCCTGGGACGTCTGGGCCGACGAGCGGTACCAGCACGCCGCCCGTCGTGCGCTGGCCCTCATCCAGGAGTGACACCGCTCGTGAGCGGATCGCACCCCGCGGCCTCCGCCGACGTCGATGCGGACGTCCTCGGGCGCGGCGGGCGCGGTCTCGGCTAGGGCTCCGGCTGGGGTTTCTCCAGATGCTCCACGCAGCGCGAGAGCAGGGCGACCAGCAGCTCCCGCTCCTCATCGCTGAAGGCGGCGGCGAGTCCCCGTTCGACGCGTACGGCGCCGGAGTCGGCGGCGGTCATCACCCGCTCGCCCTTCGGGGTGAGGCGGGTCTCCAGGATGTTCTTGTGCCACTCGTGCGGTGTCCGCTCGATGAGTCCCTGCTCCTGGAGGTTCTTGAGCACGGTGTTCATCGTCGGAGGCGTCACGCCGCACGCCCGGGCCAGCGCCGCGGCCGAGATGCCGGGGTTCTCCTCAAGGTGGAGCAGCGCGGCGTACTGGGGCACGGTCAGGCCGGCGGGCCTGAGTACGGCGTTCTTGGCCGCGTTGAGCGCTTGCTCCGCGCGCTTGAGATGGAATCCCAGACGCTCGGGCGCGGGCATTGACGTCATCTCCGCATGTTAACGACCCTGTCGGATAGGCGTTGACGAACATTAGAGCTCTAACTATCGTATGTAAGCGTTCAAATAAGCGAACACCTTATGGGGTCTCATGTCCTTCCTCCGTTCCGCCGGCGTCGCGGGCACCGCCCTGGCCGTCCTGCTCACCGGTGGCGTCACCGCCGCCCAGGCCCATGCCACCGCGCTGGCCGCTCCCGTCGCGCCGACCGCCGCCGCCCCTGTCGAGATCTCCACCGCCTTCGAGCTGCCCGGCGACCGGGTCTACCCCGAGGGCGTCACCGCCGACCCGCGCACCGGTGACCTGTACGCCGCATCGTTCACCGACGGGACCGTGTTCAGGATGACGCGCGGAGACCGGGTCGCCGAGACGTTCCTGCCGGCCGGCGCGGACGGCCGGCACACCGCCAACGGGCTGGAGGCCGACCGGGCCGGCCGGCTGTGGGTCACCGACTCCACCAGCGGCGTCGCCGTCTACGACATGCGCACCCGCGCGCTGCTCGCCCGGTTCGAGGTCGCGGGGGAGGAGCCGCGATTCGTCAACGACGTCGCCGTCGGGCCGGACGGCAGCGCCTACCTCACCGACAGCGTGCGGGCCGTCGTCTACCGGGTGACCCCGCGCCAGCTCGCCCGGGCGCGCGGCGGTCGGGCGCCGCTCACGCCGTACGCGGACCTGAGCGACCTGCCCGGACCCGTCGCCTCCGGGACGTACACGTTGAACGGGATCGTCGTCGACCCCGCCGGCCGCTACCTGCTGACCGCCGACATGACCGGCGGCGGCCTCTACCGCATCGACCTGGCCGGCAGAGCCACGGGAGCCACCCGCGCCGTCCGGAAGGTCGCGCTGGAGGGAGGCGACATGGTCCACGCCGACGGGCTCGAACTGCGGAGCGGAACCCTGTGGGTGGTGCACAACACCGTCAACGCCATCAGCCGGTGGCGCGTCGCCCGCGACGGCTCGGCCGCACGGGTCGAGAAGCGGGTGACCGACGAGGCCCTCCAGCTCCCCACGACGCTGGCCTGGCACCCGGACGGTCTCTACGTCGTCCGTTCGCAGTTCGACAAGGGCGGCCCGTTGGGGGACGGCACGCCGACCCTGCCCTTCACCGTCGCCCTGGTACGAGGGCTCTAGGAGCGACCCGCGAAGGGGGTCCGTGCCTGGTGGCCCGCATGAGACCACCTGGCGCGGACGCGCCCCGGGAAACGGGTGGACACGTCCGGCGCGGCGTCACTAGGGTGTGGCCTCATGTCCAGCCCCGAGGCGTCAAGACGCTAGCCGCCGGTCGTCCGGTGGCCTCTTCCCACGTTGCCCGGCACCCCTCCCGCCCGATGCGGCCCGAGGGTTCCTCCGCCGTGGCCGCCGTGGTCGCCGTCGCCACCGGATCGCCGTAGCGCGGGCCGCGTCCGCCTCGAACCACGACATCACCCGACCGCCGTCTCGGCACGCCCGGGCACCCCTGTGCCCGGGCGTGCCGAGCTGACGGCGCTCGTCGAACGCGGCCGGCCCGCCTCCGCTCACCTGACGAATCGATCACGAGACATCGTTGCGGAGTTTCGCCGTGCCTTTCGCCCTTTACCTGCTCGGACTGGCGGTGTTCGCCATGGGCACGTCCGAGTTCATGCTGTCCGGCCTCGTCCCGGACATCGCGTCCGACATGAACGTGTCCGTCCCGGCCGCCGGAGCGCTCACCTCGGCGTTCGCCGCCGGGATGATCGTCGGCGCGCCCCTGATGGCCGTCCTCAGCCTGCGCTGGCCGCGCCGCCGCGCGCTGCTGGTGTTCCTGCTCTCGTTCCTGCTCCTCCACGTGCTCGGCGCGGTCACCACCGGCTTCGAGGTGCTGCTGGTGACCCGGTTCGCGGCGGCCGTGGCCAACGCCGGGTTCCTCGCGGTGGCCGTGGCGACCGCCGCCGCCCTGGCGCCGCCGGCCGCCAAGGGCCGCGCCACGTCCATCCTCCTCGGTGGGGTCACCCTGGCCTGCGTCGCCGGGGTTCCCGCCGGGGCGCTGCTGGGGCAGTTGTGGGGGTGGCGGTCGGCGTTCTGGGCCGTCGCCCTGCTGTCGGCGCCCGCCGTCGTCGCCGTCCTGCGCTCCGTCCCGGCCGCTGCGGCCCGTACGGAGACGGTCGTGGCCGGGGCGGGCGGCAGCCCTGCCGGAGGCGGCCGGCCCGCCGCGGCGCGCCGTGAGGCGCGGGCGCTGCGCGACCCGCGGCTCCTGGTGCTCCTCCTGCTGGCCGCGCTGGTCAACGGCGCCACGTTCTGCACGTTCACGTACCTCGCCCCGCTGGCCACCACCGTCAGCGGGATCGCGCCCGCGTGGATGCCCGTTCTGCTGGTGCTGTTCGGGCTCGGCTCGTTCGCCGGTGTCACCGTCAGCGGGCGGCTGGCCGACAGCCGTCCCCGGCTCCTCATGACGGCCGGCGGGGCGGCGCTGGTCGTGGGGTGGGCGGTGTTCGCGACGGCCGCCGGCCGGCCGGCGGCCGTGCCGGTGCTGGTGTTCACGCAGGGAGCCCTGTCGTTCGCGGTCGGCTCCACCCTGGTGTCCCAGGTCCTGTACGCGGCCCCGGGAGCGCCGACGCTGGCCGGGAGCTTCGCCACGGCGGCCTTCAACGTGGGCGCCGCCGCCGGCCCCTGGCTCGGCGGGGTCACGATCGGCGCGGGGCTGGGCTACCGCTCGCCGCTCTGGGTGAGCGCGGCGCTGGTGGCTCTCGCGCTCGCCGTCGCCGCGACGGCTCACGCGCTGGAACGCGTCAGGGCCGGACGCGTCCCGGCGCCCAGGACGGGGGTGGCGGAAGAGAGGTGATCCGCGCCGCCCGCGTCACGGCTCCAGCAGGTGCCCGCGCAGCGCCTCCACCAGGTCGCCTCCGACCCCCAGGCGCTCCGCGGCGTACCCCTCGACGGAGCCGTGCGCGGCGGCCAGGTCCGCCAGGAAGAACCTCATGATGTCACCCGGCGCCCGCCCGTACCCGGGCCAGACCAAGGTCCGGTCCGGGTGCGCGGCGCGCCAGTCCGCGATCAGCCGCGCCGAGGCCAGCTCCGTGAGGGCGAAGTCGGCGACGATGGTCTCCTCGTCCACCCCGGCCAGCGCCAGCACGAGGGCGGCGAGCAGCCCGGTGCGGTCCTTGCCGGACGCGCAGTGGAACACCAGGGGCGCGTTGTCGTCCGCGGCGATGATCTCCAGCGCCCGCCGCAGCTCCGCCGCGCCGTCGTAGGCCACCTCGGCGTACCGGTCGGCCAGGAAGCGGGCCGGGTCGACGTCCGGGCCGAGCGCCGCCTGGTCGTACGGGCGGTGCTCGACGCTGAGGTTGTGGTAGGCGAGCCCGTCGAGACGCCGGACCCGCCCCTTGGCCGCGATCTCCCACGGGTAGCGCAGGTCGATCACCGTGCGGACACCCAGCTCCACGAACCGGTCCCAGTCGGCGCCCCGGAGCTTGGCCAGCGAGTCCGCCCGGTACAGCCGGCCCCAGCGCAGCACGCGACCGTCCCGGGTGCGGTAGCCGCCCAGATCCCGGAAGTTGTGCACCCGCTCGAACGCGACGTGCCGCGTCATCGTCCCGCGGACCAGCCGTACAGCTTCATCAGGCGGGCCGCCACCCGGGTGAAGCGGTCGACGTCGAGCACCGCGCCCTCACGCCTGATGTCGTCCTCGTCCAGCACGAACACCCGGTCCAGCCGCGCGTGCGACACCCTGCCGTCACGGCCCCAGGCGCCGACCTCCACCCAGTCGGGCCCGTCGTCGCCCTTGCTGGACAGCATGACGCCGAGCAGCCTCCGCCCGGTACGGCCGACGACCAGCAGCGGACGGTCCTTGCCCCGCGCCGGGTCCTCCTCGTACGGCACCCACGCCCAGACGATCTCGCCGGGGTCGGCCAGGCCGTCCAGGTCGGGGGAGTAGGCCAGCGTGGCGGCCTGGGCCGTCGAGTGGATCTCACGCACCGCGCCGCGGAGGGGTCGCGGGTCTTCACCTTGATCGTGCACGTGGGCATCCTAGGCTCTCCACGGATCGCCCGCGCGCGGCGGCGTCAGGAGGCGGCGCAGGGCGGCGGGGGTGTGGCCGGCGTGGTGGCGTACCGTGCGGGTCAGGTGGGCCTGGTCGGCGAAGCCCAGATCGGCCGCCAGCCGCGCCAGGCTCTCCTCCCCGGCCTCCAGCCGGTCGAGCGCCCGTCCGACGCGCACCCGGTTGCGGTAGCAGGTGAGGGAGACGCCCAGCTCGCGGGTGAACGCCCGGCTGAGCCGGTACGGCGAGACGGCGAGGAACTCGGCCAGCGACAGCAGCCCGGCCGCCGCCTCATGGCCGGAGGCGATGGCCTCGCGCGCCGCCTCCACGACCGCGCCCGCCGGCGGTCCGGGCCGGGACCCGGCGCCCCGGGGTGCGGGCGGGGGAGGGGCCGTGCGGCTGACGGCGGTGGCCACCAGCGGCAGCAGGGCCTCGGTCAGCTCGTACGCGGGGTCGCCGCTCCGCGTGGCCGCCAGGAGGCGTCGGTGGGCCAGGTCGAGGCGGGTGTCCACGTACACGGTCGGGCGGGCCGGCCGGCCACGCTCACCCGTGAGGACCCGCCACAGGCGAGGGGAGAGGCGCAGCGAGGTGCACACGTCGCCGCCCGCCGGGTGCGCGAAGCGCTCCTCCTCGCCGGGCAGCGCCAGGTAGGCCATCGTCGGGTCCGCCAGCGCGCCCCGGCCGTCGGCCATCCGCCGGAACCGGCCCCGCCGCACCAGCACCAGCAGGTACGCGGACCCCACCTCGGCCGGCGACCACCCGCGATGGTCGTCGACGCAGGTCACCGCGTCGACCGTGAACCCCGGCCCGCCCCCGAGCCGCACACCTGTACGCACCCCCGGCACGCTACGCCCCGGGTACGACAATCCCGGCGGCGTGGCCGGGGTGCAAGGATGTTCAAGACCGTGGCGTCCGCGACCGGCAGGCTGGGCCGCATGACGACTCTTTCCACGATCATTTTCGACTGCGCCGACCCGGCCGCGCTCGCCGCCTTCTACGCCAAGGCCACCGGCTGGCGGCTCGGCCAGGGCGACGCCGACTACGCCACCGTCGAGGGCGGCCCCGTCACGCTGGCCTTCCAGCGGGTGGACGGCTACGGCGGCGGCCCCGGCTGGCCGGGCGGCGACAAGCACCTCCACCTGGACTTCCAGGTGCCGGACGTCGGCGTCGCCCGTGGGGAGCTGGTCGCCCTGGGCGCGTCCGTGCCGGACTTCCAGCCGGGCGAGGACGAGTGGACGGTGTTCACCGACCCCGAGGGCCACCCCTTCTGCGTCTCGGCGGCCTGACCGCCCCGAGGGCGAAGACCCGGCGGAGGCGCCGGAACAGCACAGCGACGGGCCGGGTCCCGCCAGACCCGGCCCGCCCGGCCTCGAGCCCCCGGACGCGGCGCGTCCGGCACCCGAGGTCGAGCCGTACGGTTACGCCGGACGCTCGGCGCGGTCGCCCGACCAGTCCGTGTGGAAGGCGCCCTCCTGGTCCACCCGCAGGTACGTGTGCGCGCCGAAGAAGTCGCGCAGCCCCTGCACCAGCGCCGCCGGCAGCCGGTCGCGGCGCAGCCCGTCGTAGTAGGCCAGCGCCGAGGAGAAGCCCGGCGTCGGCACGCCGATCTGGACGGCCGTGGTGACCACCCGCCGCCAGGCGTCCTGCGCCACGTTGAGCGCCGCCGCGAACGTCGGGTCCGCGAGCAGCGTCGGCAGCGACGGGTCGGCGTCGTAGGCCGAGCGGATCCGGTCGAGGAACTTGGCCCGGATGATGCACCCGCCCCGCCAGATGGTGGCCATCGCGCCCAGGTCGAGGTCCCAGCCGTACTCCTTGGAGGCGGCGGCCATCTGGTCGAAGCCCTGCGCGTACGCGACGATCTTGGACGCGTACAGGGCCTGCCGCACGTCCTCGATCAGCTCGCGCCCGCCGACGCCCGACAGCTTCGGCCCCTCCAGGCCCGCGGCGGCGGCGCGCTGCTCGGGGTGGCCCGACAGGGCGCGGGCGAAGACCGCCTCGGCGATGCCGGTGACCGGCACGCCCAGGTCGAGGGCGCTCTGCACGGTCCAGCGGCCCGTGCCCTTCTGCTCGGCCTGGTCGACCACCACGTCCACGAACGGCTTGCCGGTGGCCGCGTCGACCTGCTCCAGCACCTCGGCGGTGATCTCGATGAGGTACGAGTCCAGCTCGCCCCGGTTCCACTCACGGAACACCTCGGCCAGCTCGGCCGGGGTCGCGCCGAGCGCCTGCCGCAGCAGGTCGTACGACTCGGCGATGAGCTGCATGTCGGAGTACTCGATGCCGTTGTGCACCATCTTGACGAAGTGCCCGGCGCCGTCGGGGCCCACGTGCACCGCGCACGGCACGCCGTCGACCTTGGCCGAGATGTCCTGCAGGATCGGCCCGAGCGCCTCCCACGACTCCGTGGAGCCGCCCGGCATGATGCTCGGCCCGTTGAGCGCGCCCTCCTCGCCGCCGGAGATGCCGGTGCCGACGAAGTGGATGCCCTTCTCACGCAGCGCGGCCTCGCGCCGCCGGGTGTCGGCGAAGTGCGCGTTGCCGCCGTCGACGATCATGTCGCCGGGCTCCATCAGCTCCGCGAGCTGGTCGATCACCGCGTCGGTGCCCGCACCGGCCTTCACCATGATGATCGCCCGCCGGGGCCGCTTCAGGGAGGCCACGAAGCCGGAGAGCTCCTCGGCGGGGACGAACGTGCCCTCGCCGCCGAACTCCTTGACCAGTTGCTGCGTGCGGCTCGTGGAACGGTTGTGCACGGCCACCGCGTAGCCGTGCCTGGCCAGGTTGCGGGCCAGGTTGCGTCCCATGGTCGCCAGACCGGTGACGCCGATGTCTGCCAAGTCCATTTTCAGCTCCTCTATCGGGGATACGCACGGTCAAGCCTCGTCAGTTCGACCGGATATTCCCCGCCACGCCGATCGCTCCGGGCCGCACCCGCTCAGTCGGTGCCGCGCACGCCGAGCTCGTCCAGCCTGTCCAGCATGTCCGCCGGATCGGCGTACACCCGGAAGGCTCCCGTGCGCTCAAGCTCGTCCCTGCCGTACCCGCCGGACAGGAGCCCGATCCCGAGTGCGCCCGCCCTTCGGGCGGCGAGCAGGTCCCAGACGCTGTCTCCCACCACCATCGCATGCGCCGGATCGACGTCGAGCAGCGCCGCACCGGCCAGGAACAGGTCAGGGTCCGGCTTGGCGCGGCGTACCAGGTCGCGGGTGACCATCGGCGTGTCCTCCGGCAGGCCCAGCATGCCGAGCGCCGACCGCGCCGTACGGGCGTAGCCGCTGGTGGCGATCGCCCACGGCACGCCGCGCGAGGACAGCTCCGCCAGCAGCTCGGCGGCGCCGGGCAGCGGGCGGACGGAGCGGAGCTGCTCGGTGTAGGCGTCGGCGTGGGTGTTCTGCAGCTCGTCGATCTGCTCCTGGGTGAGCTTCAGCCCCGTCTCCCGCAGCAGCGCGCTGACGAACAGCCCGCCGCTCATCCCGATGCGCCGGTGGATCCGCCACACCGACAGGTCGATGCCCATCCCGGACAGCGCCTGCCGCCAGGCGATCACGTGCTGGTACACGCTGTCGATCAGGGTGCCGTCGAGGTCGAACAGGAACGCCGGGGTGGGGGCCTGCGGGAAGTCACTCATGCTTCCATGACACCATGAGCGGATGAGGATCATCATCGCGGGCGGTCACGGGAAGATCGCGCTCCGGCTCGGGCGGCTGCTCGGGAGCGCCGCCATCGGCCTGGTGCGCAACCCCGCGCACGTGGCCGACGTCGAGGCCACCGGGGCGCGGGCCGTGGTCTGTGATCTGGAGAGCGCCGGGGCCGAGGAGCTGGCGGCGATCCTCGACGGCGCCGACGCGGCGGTCTTCGCCGCCGGGGCCGGGCCGGGCAGCGGCGTGGCCCGCAAGGACACCGTCGACCGGGCCGCGTCCGTGCTGCTCGCCGATGCGGCGGAGCGGGCGGGGGTGCGCCGGTTCCTGCAGGTCTCCTCGATGGGCGCGGGCAGGCCGCCCGCGCCGGGAAGCGACGAGGTCTGGACGGCGTACATCACGGCCAAGACCGCGGCCGAGGAGGACCTGCGCCGCCGCGGGCTCGACTGGACGATCGTCCGGCCGGGCGGGCTCACCGACGAGCCGGGCACGGGCCGGGTACGGCTCGCGCCGGAGGTGCCGCGCGGCACGGTGCCCCGCGACGACGTGGCCGCCGTGCTCGCCGAGCTGCTGCGCGAGCGGGCCGCGATCGGCCGGGTCCTGGAGCTGGTCTCCGGCGACACGCCGATCCCGGAGGCGATCGCCTCGGTGCGCTGAGCCGCTCCCCGCGCCGAGCCGCGGGTCCGGGGCCGTCAGGGTTTTGCCGTTCGGCGGCTCGGGGTTGGCTTTGGCTTGCGGCGTCCCCGGTTAAGGGTTCCCTCAGTGCGCGAGAAGGGACCCGTAATGTCGGATATGTCGCTCTTCGGGGGAGACCCGTTCAAGCGGTTCGAGGAACTCACCGGACGGATGTTCGGCGACGCGTGGCCCCCCGCCCGGCCCAGTGTGCAGCGCGTCGACATCGGCAGGCTGCTCAGCGAGCCGGCCCGGCAGGTCCTCGCCGACGCCATGGAGACCGCCGGGCGGCGCGGCGCCGAGGACCTCGGCGTGCTCGACCTGCTCGACGCCCTGACCCGGGCCGAGCGGACCAGCGCCCTGCTCCAGGCGGCCGGCGTCAACGTGGAGCGCCTGCGCGAACGCGCCGAGGCCGCCGCCACGCCCGGCGAGCCCGCCGGCGAGCCGCCCGCGACGCTGTCCCCGGGCCTCAAACGCACCCTCCTCGACGCCCAGCGCATCGCCCGCGCCCTCGCCTCCTCCTACATCGGCCCCGAGCACCTCCTGCTCGCCCTCGCCGCCAACCCCGGCTCCAGCGCCGCCCGGCTGCTCCAGGAGGAGGGCGTCTCCGTCCAGGAGCTCCAGCGCGCCATGGCGTACGGCGACGAGCCACGCCGGCCCGACCGGGCCCCCGCGAGCGACACGCCGTCGCTCGACCAGTTCGGCAGGGACCTGACCGAGGAGGCCCGCCAGGGCCGCATCGACCCGGTCGTCGGCCGCGAGGACGAGATCGAGCAGGCCCTGGAGGTGCTGTCGCGCCGGACCAAGAACAACCCGGCGCTCATCGGCGAGCCCGGCGTCGGCAAGACCGCCCTCGTCGAGGGCATCGCGCAGCGCATCGTGAACGGCGACGTGCCCGACCCGCTGAAGGACCGCCGCGTCGTCGCGCTCGACCTGACCGGCATGGTGGCCGGGACGAAGTACCGGGGCGAGTTCGAGGAGCGCGTCAAGAAGGTCGTGGACGAGGTGCGCGCCCAGGCCGACCGGACGATCGTGTTCATCGACGAGATGCACACGCTCGTCGGCGCCGGCTCGGCCGAGGGCGGCATGGACGCCGCCAACATCCTCAAGCCCGCCCTCGCGCGCGGCGAGCTGCACGTCATCGCCGCCACCACGATCGACGAGTACCGCAAGAACGTCGAGAAGGACGCCGCCCTCGAACGCCGCTTCCAGCCGATCCTCGTCCCCGAGCCGACCGTCGAGGAGACGATCGAGATCCTGCGTGGCCTGCGCGACGCCTACGAGGCCCACCACCAGGCGCGCATCACCGACGAGGCGCTGCACGCCGCCGCCATCCTGTCCGACCGGTACATCCCCGACCGGTTCCTGCCGGACAAGGCCATCGACCTCATGGACCAGGCCGCCGCCCGGGTACGGCTGCGCGCCCGTACTCCCGGCACCGACGTGCGGGACCTGGAGGAGCGCCTCGACGCGCTGCGCCGCGACAAGGACCAGGCCGTGGCCGCCGAGGACTTCGACCGGGCCAAGGAGCTGTCGTCGGAGATGGGCAAGCTGCGCCCCGAGCTGGAGCGCGCCCGGCAGGTACGCGACGAGGCGCCGCAGGTCATGGCCGAGGACGTCGCCGAGATCGTCTCCCGCCGGACCGGAATCCCGGTGCGCCAGCTCACCGAGCAGGAGCGCGAACGGCTGATGCGGCTGGAGGAGCACCTGCACCTGCGGGTCGTCGGCCAGGACGAGGCGGTCGTCGCGATCGCCGAGGCGGTCCGGCGCTCCCGCGCCGGGCTGTCCGACCCGCACCGGCCGATCGGCAGCTTCCTGTTCCTCGGGCCGACCGGCGTCGGCAAGACCGAGCTGGCCCGCGCGCTGGCGGCGGCCCTGTTCGGCGGCGAGGATCACATGGTCCGGCTGGACATGAGCGAGTACCAGGAGCGCCACACGGTCTCCCGGCTCGTCGGCGCCCCTCCCGGCTACGTCGGCTACGAGGAGGCCGGGCAGCTCACCGAGGCCGTCCGCCGCCGCCCGCACGGGGTGCTCCTGCTCGACGAGATCGAGAAGGCCCACCCCGACGTGACCAACATCCTGCTGCAGATGCTCGACGACGGCCGCCTGACCGACGGGCAGGGCCGCACCGTCGACTTCACCAACACGATCGTCATCATGACCAGCAACATCGGCGCCCAGCTCATCCTCGACTCGGGCGACGACCCCGCCCTGATCGGCTCCGCTCTGGAGGAGCGCCTCATGGACCTGCTGCGGCACTCCATGCGGCCCGAGCTGCTCAACCGCATCGACGAGACGATCATCTTCAAGCGGCTGGACCGCGAGGAGCTCCGGCAGATCGTCGAGCTGCTGCTGGAGCGCACCCGGCAGCGGCTGCGCGGCCAGGACATCGACCTTCAGGTCTCCACGGCGGCCGTGGACTGGCTGGCCGAGCGCGGCCACCAGCCCGAGTTCGGCGCCCGGCCGCTGCGCCGCACCATCCAGCGCGAGCTGGACAACCGGCTGTCGGCGATGCTGCTGACGGGCGAGGTCGCCGAGGGCGGCCGGGTAATGGTGGACGTGGAGAACGACCGGTTGTCCCTGCGCGCCCACAACCCGGAGCCGGTCGGCGCCTGACCGCGCCCTCCCGGGGTGGAGCGGGTGGAGCGGGTGGTCAGCGCCTGCGGGCCAGCGTGACGCCGTCGCGCACCGGCAGCATCACCGACTCCACCCGCTCGTCCCGGGCGATCAGCTCGTTCACCTGCCGGATCGCCACCTGGCTCGCCTCCTGGAACGCCGGGTCGAACACGCGGCCGCCCTGGAAGACGTTGTCGAGCACGATCAGCCCGCCCGGGCGCAGCCGGGAGACGATCTCCTCGTAGTAGGCCGGGTAGCTCGGCTTGTCGGCGTCGATGAACGCGAAGTCGTAGACCGGCTCGGCGGGCAGCGCGCGCAGCGTGTCGAGCGCCGGCCCGATCCGCAGCTCGACGCGGTCCGCCACGCCCGCGCGCTCCCAGTACTCGCGGGCGATGGACGTCCACTCCTCGCTCACGTCGCAGGCGAGCAGGTGGCCGTCCTCGGGCAGGGCGCGGGCGACGCAGAGGGAGGAGTAGCCGGTGAACACCCCGACCTCGATCGCCCGGCGAGCCCCCGTCATGCGGACGAGCAGGGACAGGAACGCGCCCTCGTCATGCGAGATCTGCATGCCGGCGGCGCCGCCGGTGGCCTCGCGGGTCCGCGCCACCAGCTCCCGGAGCAGCTCGTCCGGCTGGGTGCAGTGCGTGAGCAGGTAGTCGCCGGCGACGGGGGAGAGGATCTCCAGCTCGTCGCCCGCGACCGGCTCCGTCCACTCGGTGCGCAGCTCCTCCTGCGTGGCGAAGCGCAGCAGGTGCCGCGTGACGACGTCCTGGACCCCGGCCAGCGCCTCCGCGTCCGCCGCGGTCGCGATCATCTCCAGGGCGCCCCCGGCCGGCGCCAGCACGCACTCCCCGTGCGAGAGGGCGATGGTCGCCCGGCCGTCGGTGGACAGGGTCGTGGTGGCCTTGCGCCCGAGGTGGGAGACGAGCTGCTTGATGTAGCGCTCCGGGCGGTCGGTGGGGACGTACGCCGTCGAGATGGGCATCAGGCTCCTTCGGTCAGAGGCGGCTCCCCTGGCAACCTACCCCCGGGGGTCGGGGCTGAGCACCACCCCGGGCTCGGGCCCGGTGCCGGTCTCCTCCTCGGTGCCGGTCTCGCCCTCGCTGCCGGGCCCGGCCGTGCCGCCCCCGGGCAGGTCCGCGATCTGGGTGTCGTCGATGACCCCGTCGTCGTCCGCGGGCTCCTGGTCGTCGTCCGGGGCCTGCTCGCGGACCGGCGCGCAGGAGGAGCCGCAGCCGCCGAAGCGGGCCGTGTCCACCGGCGTGAACGGCGTCGCCGGCGTCCCCTTCAGGGCCGCCATCATGGTGTCCTTCCAGATCGGGCCGGGCACGGAGGCGCCCTGGATCGAGCCGAAGTACTGGCCGCCGATGGTGATCCCGGTCAGCTTGTACCGCTGCGAGCCGCGCGGGTCGCCGATGCTCACCGCGCCCGCGAGGTCCGGCGTGAACCCGGCGAACCACGCGCTGGCGTACCCGTCGGTGGTGCCCGTCTTGCCGGCCGCGGGCCGGCCGATGCCGCCGACGCCGCGCATCGTGCCCTGGGTGAACACGCCGGACAGCACGTTCGCCGCCGCGTCGGCCACGCCCGCGTCCAGCGCCTGCCGGCACTGCGGCGCGTACGAGGTGGACCGGCCGGTGGCGACGTCGGTGACCTTGGTGATGGCCAGCGGCGCGCAGTACTTGCCCCGGGCGGCGATGCCCGCGTAGGCGGACGCCACCGTCACCGGGTCCATCTCGTTGATGCCGAGCGTGAACGTCTCGACCTCGTGCAGGTCCTTGCCGTCGGCCCGCCGGATGCCCAGCGACTTGGCCGTCTGCACGGTCTCGCACAGGCCGACCCGCTGCTCCAGCGCCACGAAGAACGTGTTGACGGACCCCCACGTGCCGGTGGCCAGCGTCTTGAACCCGCCCGTGCCCTCGTCGTTGGTCACCGGCCACGACGGGATGCCCATGGAGTTGCCCTTGCAGTCCTTGAAGGAGGACGCGGAGGGCGCGGAGTAGGACCCGCCGACGCTGATGCCGTCGCCGATCTTCATGCCCTGCTTGAGCGCCGTGAGGAGCGTGAACGTCTTGAACGTCGAGCCCGCCTGGAACCCGATCAGCCCGCCGTGCCGCACGTCGGCCACCGGGTTGTACGAGATCTCGTTCTTCTTGGCGTCGCTGCCGAACGGCCTGCTGGCCGCCATGGCCCTGATCATGCCGGTGCCGGGCTGGACCAGCGCCTCCGAGGCCAGCGCCCGGTCGGAGGCGTGCACGTACTTCTTGACGGCCTTGTCCGCGGCGGCCTGCGCCTTGGGGTCGAGGCTGGTGGTGATCCGCAGGCCGCCCCGGCGGAACGCCTCCTCGCGGGCGCGCTGCGTCTTGCCGAACGCCTTGTTGGTCAGCAGCTCGTACCGGACGTACTCGCAGAAGTACGGATACGAGCTGGCCTGGCAGCCGTTGGGCTGGCGGATGCCCTTGTAACCGAGCTTGGCCGTCTTGGCCTCCGCCGCCTGCTCGGGCGTGATCACGCCGAGCTCCGCCATCCGGCCGAGCACCGTGTTGCGCCGCTCCAGCAGCAGCTTGCGCGCCTTCGCACCGGTGGCCGGGTCGGTGAGGTTCGGGTTCTGGACGGCGCCGGCCAGGGTCGCCGCCTGCGACAGGTTCAGCCGGGCCGCGGACACGCCGAAGAAGCGCCGGGCCGCCGCCTCCACGCCGTTCGCGCCCGCCCCGAAGTAGGCGATGTTGAGGTACTTGGCCAGGATCTCGTCCTTGGTGTACTTCTCCTCCACGCCCATGGCGTAGCGCAGCTCGTTGAGCTTGCGGGCGTAGCTGGCCTCCAGCGCCTTCTCCTTGCCCTCCTCGGTGTCGGCCGAGTTGAGCAGCACCTGCTTGACGTACTGCTGGGTGATGCTGGAGCCGCCCTGGCTCACGCCGCCGGAGCTGAGGTTCTTGGCCAGGGCACGCACGGTGCCCTCGATGTCGATCGCGCCGTGCTGGTAGAAGCGGTCGTCCTCGATGGCGACGATCGCCTTGCGCATGATCTCGGAGATCTGGTCCAGCCGCACCACCTTGCGGTCCTGGGCGAAGAACTGGGCGATCCGGCCGCCCTTGGCGTCGTACACCGTGGACGCCTGCGGCAGCGGCGGCTCCTCCAGCTCCATCGGCCGCAGGCCGAGCTCCTCGGCCGCCGAGACCACCACCGCGCCGGAGCCGCCCACGGCGGGCAGCGCGATGGCCGCGACCAGGACGCCTGCGGCCACCGCCGCACCGGTCAGGCGGACGAGGCCTGTCAGCCGGGCATGGCTCCGCGTGGTGTTCTCTTGGGGCATGGCGGTCATCCGACCACAACCGGCTCCGCCTGTCCAAGACTGCGCCACCGGCCGCGTCATACGGAACCTGATATCAACGCAGCTCGTGGGCCGCGATCTTCGGTGGTTGCGGCGGTTCTGGTAGGTATGGCGGATGCGCATCAAGCCGTGGGCCGCCGTGGCGGCGGCCGTCCCCCTCGCCGCGGGCTGCGTGTCGGCCCCGCCCGCCGCCGCCTCCGCCGTCCCCTCCGTGTCCGCCGCTCTTGCGGTGTCCCGTACGTCGGTGGTGCCGCCCGTGGTGCCGGCCGGGACCACCGCCGCCTGGGTGGTGTTCGACCGGAAGGCCGGCGGCACGGGGCGGATCGTGGCCACCAGGAACGCCCACCGGGCGTTCCGCTCGGCCTCGGTGGTGAAGATCCTGCTCGCCATCGACTACCTGGAGTCCCGCAGGACCGTCGCGCCGGCCGACGCCCGCCTGCTCAAGATCATGCTGCGCTCCAGCGACGACGACGCCGCCTCGACGCTGTGGGACCGGGCCGGCAAGGGCGCCGTCATCACGCGGCAGGCGCGCCGCCTCGGGCTGTCCGACACGGCTCCGCCGCCCGCCTCCAAGCCCGGCTTCTGGGGCTACACCTCGCTCAGCGCGTACGACGTGGTCCGCGTCTACCGTTACCTGCTCGACCGGGCCGCGCCGCGGGTCCGCGACACGATCCTCGGTCACCTGCGGGCCGCCACGCCGTGCGGCAGCGACGGCTTCGACCAGTACTTCGGCATCCCGCGTGCCGTGCCCCGGCCGTGGGCGGTCAAGCAGGGCTGGTCGGGCTTCGGGTCGGTGCCGCCCGTACGCTGCGCCGCCTCGTCAGCACCCCCGGCGACCCACGCCCCGTCGGCCTCGGCCGTGACCCTGGGCGGGCCGGACTCGGCCGCGGCGCAGGGGGCGCCGGCCTCGGTCCCGGCCGCGGCGCTGGGGGCCCCGGCCGTGGCGCGGGACGCTTCGACCTCAGCCGGGCCGCTGCGCGCCCGCGGCTCCGGGGTGCCGGACCTGGGACGGCCGGTCCTGCACACGACCGGCCTGGCGGGCAAGGACGACAGGTACGTGCTCGCGGTCCTGACGGCGCACCCGGCGGGCGGCACGTGGAGCTCCTCGGTGCGCCGCGTCACGCGCCTGACCGCGGACCTGTACCGCGGCCTGCGCTGAAGCCCTCCCCGCGGGCGGCCGTACGGGGGAGCGCGCGGGGTCAGCGGACACCGGCCGCGTACGCGGCGTAGACCTTCTTCGGCACGACCATCCGCCACGCCTCGACGACCAGCTCGCGCATCTCGTCGAGGTCGATGGCCGCCATCCGGACGAGCACCCAGTGATATCGCAGGTCGCGCTCGTCCGGCATCATGAACGTGTCCGGCTCGGCGGCCACCAGCGCCTCTCGCTCCTCCTTGGGGAACGCGAAACCCATCACGGTCTCGTCACGCGAGAACGCGACGTAGACGATCGACCCCACCCGGAACTTCACCCGATCCCTGATGAGGTGCTCCGACGACCGGGGCAGGGTGGACGCGAGCCGCCGTACATCCTCGACCGTCACCATGCCGCCCACCCTAGCGACCCCCACCGACGATCCACCCGTCGATCCACCCGTCGATCCACCCGTCGATCCACCCGTCAATACAGCCGTCGATCCACCCGCCCCGACGCCGGCGGACCGCCGCGACGGCCGGACAGGACCGGAGGGGGCGGCCGGGGTGCCGCCATCCCGCCGAAATCTCGTATGACGAGACGAATCTTCTCTCATCATGAGACAGCCGCTACGGTTGTCGCGTCGGGCCGGTCATGGGGCCGGACGGGGACGAAGGAGTTCTGATGGACGCCGTATACACGCACGGCCACCACGAGTCCGTGCTGCGCTCGCACCGGTGGCGCACCGCCGAGAACTCGGCGGCGTACCTGCTGCCGTGGCTGAAGCCGCACATGACGGTGCTCGACGTGGGCAGCGGGCCGGGAACCATCACCGCCGACCTGGCGTCCAGGGTGGGGCACGTGACCGCGTCCGAGGTGACCCCCGAGGCGCTGGAGATCACCAAGGCGGAGCTGGCCGCCCGCGGCGTCGCCAACGCCGGCTTCGCCGTGACCGACGTGCACGCGCTGGACTTCCCGGACGACACGTTCTGCGTCGTCCACGCCCACCAGGTGCTCCAGCACGTGGGCGACCCGGTGCAGGCGCTGCGCGAGATGCGGCGCGTGGCCAAGCCCACCGGGTTCGTGGCGGCGCGCGACAGTGACTACGCGGCCTTCACCTGGTACCCCCGGGTGCCGGCGCTCGACGACTGGATGGCCCTCTACCAGCGGGTCGCGCGGGGCAACGGCGGCGAGCCGGACGCCGGGCGGCGGCTGCTGTCGTGGGCGCGGGCGGCCGGGTTCGAGGACGTGACGGCCACCTCGTCCACCTGGTGCTTCGCCACGCCGGAGGACCGCGCGTGGTGGGGCGGCATGTGGGCGGAGCGCATCCTCAGCTCCGCCATGGCCGACCAGGCCCTGGCCACCGGCGCCGCCACCCGCGACGACCTGCATCGCATGTCCGACGGGTGGCGCGAGTGGGCGGCGGCCGAGGACGGCTGGCTGTCCGTCCTGCACGGCGAGATCCTCTGCCGCGCCTGACCCACCGCCACCCCCGACTCGCCGCAGCCCCACTGATTCGAGCGCCGGGCGGGGGCGGCGGTTCGGGGGCGAGCTTCCAGATTTCGGAACGATGGTCTAACATCCGGAATATGTCCGACGTGGTGACCGGCCTCGCCGACGCGGCGAGCGACGCCGAGCCCCGGCTCGTCGGGGCCGATCGCGTGCTGGCGGTGCTGGCCGAGCTGGCCCGGCATCCCGACGGGATCGCCCTGGAGGAGATGGCGCGCGCCGTGGCCAGCCCCAAGCCGACCGTCCACCGTGCCCTGGCCTCGCTGCGCCGCGCCGGGTTCGCGTCCAGGAACAGCCACGGCCACTACGTGCTCGGCGACGAGTTCCTGCGGATGGCCTTCGAGCACCACGAGGCCCGGCCGGACCACGTCAGGATCATCCCGGTCCTCCAGGCGCTGTGCGAGCGCTACGGCGAGACGGCGCACTACGCCGTGCTGGACGGCGCCTCGGTCGTCTACCGTTCCAAGCTCGACCCGCCCGCCGGCGCGGTGCGGCTGACCTCGGTCGTGGGGGGCCGCAACCCGGCGCACTGCACCGCCGTCGGCAAGATGCTGCTCGCCGACGCCCTACGCGACGAGGACGCGGTACGCGGCTGGGTCGCCGGCCGGCGGCTGGAACGGCCCACCGAGCGCTCGATCGGCACGGTCGGAGAGCTGCACGCCGAGCTGGTCCGCATCCGCGAGCGGGGCTACGCCGTGGACGACCAGGAGAACGAGCCCGGCGTCAACTGCGTCGCGGTCCCGGCCTACCTGACCTCGCCCACGGTGCCCAGCGGCGCCGTCAGCGTCAGCGGCCTGGCCTACCGCACGCCGCTGCGGCGGCTCGTCGACGACCTGCCCGCCATCCAGGCCATCGTCACCGGCCGGCGGACCACATGACGCCCATCCCGGCGCACCGAACGACGCCCACCCCGGCGCCCGTCCCGGTCCACCGCGCGGCGCCCGGCCAGGCGCGCCGCGTGACGCCGTCGTCCCGATCCTGAACCCACGGAGAGATCACCTTGTACCTCATGCGCATCGGCGCGCCCGGCGCCGAGAAGCCCGTCGTCCGCGTGGACGACGCCCGCTACGTCGACGTCTCCGACCTCACGCCCGACTTCGACGAGAAGTTCTTCGGCGCGGGCGGCACCGCCCTGCTGGCCGGGCCGGTGGCCGAGCGGATCGCCGCGGGTCACACCCGTGAGTTCGCCGGCGAGCGCGTGGGCCCGCCCATCGCCCGCCCGCACCAGATCCTCTGCATCGGCCTCAACTACAGCGACCACGGCGCCGAGACCGGCCAGGCCGTGCCGGACGAGCCGATCCTGTTCACCAAGTCGCCCAACACGCTCGTCGGCCCGTACGACGACGTGCGCATCCCGCGCGGGTCCACCAAGCCCGACTGGGAGGTCGAGCTGGGCATCGTGATCGGCAGGCGCACCTCGTACCTGGACTCGGTGGAGGAGGCCGCGGCCGCCATCGCCGGGTACTGCGTCGTCAACGACGTCAGCGAGCGGGCCTTCCAGATGGAGCGCGGCGGCCAGTGGTCCAAGGGCAAGTCCGCCGAGACCTTCAACCCGGCCGGCCCCTGGCTCGTCACCCCGGACGAGATCGCCGACGTCAGGAACCTCGGCATGTGGCTGGACGTCAACGGGGTCCGGCGGCAGACCGGCACCACCAAGACGATGATCTTCGATCCGTACGTCATCGTCCATCACCTGAGCCAGTTCATGGTGCTGGAGCCCGGCGACCTCATCAACACCGGCACCCCGCCGGGCGTCGGCATGGGCCTCAGGCCGCAGGTCTGGCTGCGGCCGGGCGACGTGATGGAGCTGGGCGTCGACGGACTCGGCAGCCAGCGCCAGAACGTCGTGGGCCCGAGATAGGACCCCGGTCGACACGGCGACGAGAACCACCCCTGGAAATGAGCACCACTGTGACCGACCCTGAACCGCGGCGGCTGCGCGCCCCCGACCCCGCCGTCCTGGCGGCCGTGGAGAACGCCGTGCCGGCGATCACCCGGTCACGGGCGAGCGACCGGCTGGGCATGGCCCACGACGCCTCCCACTACCTGCTCACCCCGCAGGCCGTCCTGGTGCCCGAGAACGCGGGGCAGGTGGCGGCGCTGATGCGCACGGGCCTGCCCCTGACGTTCCGCTCCGGCGGCACCAGCCTCAGCGGGCAGGGGGTCAGCGAGCACCTGCTGGTCGACACCCGGCGGCACTTCCGCGACATCGAGGTGCTCGACGGCGGCGCCCGCGTGCGGGTGCAGCCGGGCGCCGTGCTGCGCCAGGTCAACGCCCGGCTCGCCCCGTACGGCCGCAAGCTGGGCCCCGACCCGGCCAGCGAGTCGGCGTGCACGATCGGCGGCGTCGTCGCCAACAACTCCAGCGGCATGACCTGCGGCACGCACGCCAACACGTACCAGACCCTGGAGTCGATGGTGCTGGTGCTGCCCAGCGGCACCGTCGTCGACACCGCCGCCCCCGACGCCGACGCCCGGCTGCGGGCGCTCGAACCCGAGCTGGCCGAGGGCCTGGAACGGCTGCGCGACCGCGTCCGCGGCGACGCCGGCTCGGTGCGCCGCATCACCGGGCAGTTCTCGTTGAAGAACACCATGGGGTACGGGCTCAACAGCTTCCTCGACCACACCTCGCCCGCGCAGATCCTCGCCCACCTGGTCATCGGCAGCGAGGGCACGCTCGCCTTCGTCGCCGAAGCGGTCCTGCGCACCGTCCCGGCGCACCGCCAGGCCGCCACCGGCCTGCTCATCCTGCCCACGCTGCGCGCCGCGACGGCGGCGCTGCCGCGGCTCGTCGCCGCCGGCCCCGCCGCCGTCGAGCTGCTGGACGCCGAGTCCCTGCGGGTGGCGCAGACCGACCCGCGGGCCGACGACGTCCTGCGCGCGCTGACCGTGGACCGGCACGCGGCGCTGCTCGTGGAGTGGCAGGAGTCGGACGCCGACCTGCTGGCCGAGCACGAGCGCGCGGCCGGGCAGGCGTTCGCCGAGCTGGAGCTCGCCGCCCCGGCGCGGCTGAGCAGGGACACCGGCGGCCGCGCCGCGCTGTGGCACATCCGCAAGGGGCTGTACGCCTCCGTCGCCGGGGCCCGCCCCAGCGGCACGACGGCCCTGCTGGAGGACGTCGCCGTCCCCGTGCCGGCCTTGGCCGACCTCTGCGACGACCTGACCGAGCTGTTCGCCAAGCACCGCTACGAGCGCAGCGTCATCTTCGGCCACGCCAAGGACGGCAACCTGCACTTCATGCTCAACGAGCGCTTCGGCGCGGACCTGGAGCGCTACGCCGACTTCACCGAGGACATGGTCGCCGCCGTCCTCGACCGCGGCGGCACGCTCAAGGCCGAGCACGGCACCGGCCGCGTCATGGCGCCGTTCGTCCGCCGCCAGTACGGCGACGAGCTGTACGACGTGATGCGCGAGGTCAAACGGCTCTGCGACCCCGGCGGCACGCTCAACCCCGGCGTCGTCCTCACCGACGACCCACGGGCCCACCTGCGCGACCTCAAGGCCGTCGTCACCGTCGAGCCCGAGGTCGACCGGTGCGTCGAGTGCGGCTACTGCGAGCCCGTCTGCCCCAGCCGCGACCTCACCACCACCCCGCGCCAGCGCATCGTGCTGCGCCGCGAGCTCGCCGCCGCCCACGCCCGCGGGGACCACGCCCTCGCGCGGGAGCTGGAGGAGGAGTACGGCTACGACGCCGTCGACACCTGTGCCGTGGACGGCATGTGCGCCACGGCCTGCCCCGTCCTCATCAACACCGGAGACCTCACCAAGCGGCTGCGCGGGGAGCGGCACGGCCGCGTCGCGCAGGCGGGCTGGAAGGCCGCCGCCGACCACTGGGGCGCCGTGACGCGCACCCTCGACCTGGCGATGGACGTGGCCGGGGCCGCGCCGGCCGGGCTCGTCGAGGGCACCGCGCGGGCCGCCCGCGCGGTCGCCGGGGCCGACGCCGTCCCCCAGTGGAGCCGCGACCTGCCCAAGGGCGGAACCCGGCGCAGGGCCGCGCCCGCCGCCGGCGCCGACGCGGTCTACGTGCCGTCCTGCCTGAACACCCTGTTCGCCCCGGCGGACGGCGGGCCGGGCGTCATGGCCGCGCTGCTCAGGCTCGCCGAGCGGGCGGGCGTGCGGCTGCACGTGCCCACGGACATAGCGAGCCTGTGCTGCGGCACGCCGTGGTCGTCCAAGGGCTTCACCCGAGGCCACGACGTGATGGCCCGCCGCGTCCGCGACTCGCTCGCGGCGGCCACCGGCGGGGGAGACATCCCGGTCGTCAGCGACGCCGCCTCCTGCACCGAGGGCTTCGAACGGCTCGCCGCCACGGCCTCGCCCGCCGTCCAGGTGCTCGACGCGGTGACGTTCGTGGCGGACCATGTGCTGCCGGGCCTGCCCGAGGGCCGCCGCCTGGCCTCGCTCGCCCTGCACCCCACCTGCTCCTCGACCCGGCTCGGCCTCGACGCGGCCATCCGCCGTGTCGCCGAGGCGGTCGCCGAGCAGGTCGTCGTCCCCGACGGCTGGCAGTGCTGCGCCTTCGCCGGCGACCGCGGCCTGCTCCACCCGGAGCTGACCGCCTCCGCCACCCGGGCCGAGGCCGCCTCGGTGACGAGCGGCGACTTCACCGCCCACGCCTCCGTCAACCGCACCTGCGAGCTGGGCCTGACCCGCGCCACCGGGAAGCCCTACCAGCACCTCATCGAGCTTCTCGACCAGGTCACGTCATGACGCAGCCGCCCGGTCACATCCCGAGGGTGCGGGCGCGCTGCCACCGGGGGTCGCGGTAGAGGACCACGTCGGTGCCGGCCAGCAGCTCGTCGGGGGCCGACAGCATGGTGATCTCGCCGTCGGCCTGGAGGGCCAGCAGCAGGTCGCGCACCCTCGGCCCCACCGGGAGGCGGCCCGCCTGGACGCCCAGCCCGGCGCGGACCGCGTCGGCGACCTCCGACAGGTGGAACGGCCCGTCGAAGCCCGCCACGACGTCCCGGACGACGCTCATCGTGATGAGCTGCTCGGCCTCGGTGTGGGCGAGCTGCCAGATGACCTGCTCGCGCCGCCGGCCGGTGGCGGCGCACGACGTGCAGCCCCGGGTCAGGCCCGGCGCGAACCCCGGTGCCACCTGCTCCTCCGCGGACCCCAGGCAGACGGTGCACTGCCCGGTCTCGGCGGCGTGCACCTCGGCGCTCATGCGGGTGGGCAGCTGCTCGCCGCAGTCGCAGACGTGGGCCTCACCCAGGATGGCGGCGGCGGGGGGAGTGATCGTGTGCTTCGTCATCGCCGCCGACTCTACCCGCGGCCCGCCCCGGTCCGCGCCCGCCGTACGACGCCTAGCCGCGGACGGAGGCCAGGCCGTGCAGGCGGCGCAGGGCCTTGCGGGCGGCGGCGGAGACGCGCTCGTCCGGGTGGTGGTCGATGAAGACCCGGAGCACCTGGGCCGTCCACGGATGGTCGCCCAGCGCGAACAGCGCGAGGGTCGCGGCCTGCTCCTCCGCGTCCATCCCCATCGCGATCGAGGCGATCACCTCGTCCGTCTCGCCGCCGAACTCCAGCAGCGTCGCCGCCATGTCCACCAGCGCCCACGCGATCTCCTCCGGCGGCGAGGGACGCTCGTCGCGGCCGAGCCGCGCGGCGATCACCGCGCCGAGCCGCGGCGTCTCCATCAGCCGGTCCAGCACCCGCCTGCCCTCGTCGCCGAAGTCCGTGGCCAGCAGCTCCACCCCGACGGCCCGGCTCAGCGGGCTGGCCGTGGCGAGCGCGGCGCCCACCTCCTCGGCCGCCTCGCCCCGGTCCTTGCCGGCCAGCCAGCCGGTGAGCTCCTCCAGCCGCTCCGGCTCCGGGTACGAGCGCAGGCCCAGCAGCAGCGCGGCGGCGTCCCGCGCCGCGAACGCTCCCATGACGGGAATGTCCTGCCCGGACGCCTCGCTGATCAGGCCCCTCGCCGCCCAGGACCCCAGGGGACTGAGCACGTACGGCTCCGCGTCGGCCGGGCCGCTCTCCGCCCTGCGTCCCCGCCTGCCGGTCACGGCGGGCTGCCCATCCTGTCCGGGCCGCCGGACCAGCCCCAGCGCGCCCAGGACGCCGGGCGGGCCGGCCAGCCGCTCGCGCCGCATGAACATGCGGGCCAGCACCAGGAACACCTGCTCCTCCCGGGTGACGACGTCCCGGCACACCTCGGCCCACGTCTGGAGCACCCGCCGATCGTCCCCCTCCCGCAGTACCCCGGCCACCCGGGCCCCGGCAGCCTCGTCGAGCAGCTTCCCGGTCTCCGGGTCCCCGGCGGGAAGCGGCTCGTCGCCGGTACCGGTCCCGTCCGCCGGCTCCGCCGCGCGCAGCAGCGCCGCCGCCAGCGGAGTCGTCCGTACGGCCGCGGCCAGCTCGGTCTCGGAGGGCAGCCGGACCGGCGGCTGGAGGGGCAGCGTGTCGTCGTCGTTGGTGGCCACGGCACTCATCCTGACGGACCCGTGGCCCGCTGCGGCCACCGCCCCGCATCCGAACCGCCGGACGGATGACGCCGTCCCTGCCGGAAAGCGGCAGAGCGCCCGTCCGGCGCCGTCGTCGTACTGTCGGACCGGCTCGCGAGGACCGGCTCGCGAGGACCGTCGTCCGCTGCCTCGACCCGGTCAGGGCCTCACGGCGACAGGCGGGCGCGCGCCTCCTCCACCTGGCGCAGCACGGCCCGGGCGCCGCTCTCCTCGGCGAGCGCGGCCGCCTCGCCGGCCAGCGCCGCGGCGTCCCCGAGCCGGCCCTCGTCCACGGCGACATGGACCAGGCCGACGAGGTTCGCGGCGACGCCGGCCAGGAACCCCGCCTCCCGGCGCAGCCGCGTCGACTCCTCCAGCCGCTCCCGCGCCACGCCCAGGCGGCCCGCGACATGCGCGGCGATGCCCAGGTGACGTGCCGCGTAGGACGCGGTCAGCCCGTCACCGGCGGCCACGGCCAGCTCGTACGAGCGCTCCAGCAGCGGCACCGCCGCGTCGTGGTCGCCCCGTACGACCTGGTGGTACGTCCCGAGCCAGAACACCGCCTCGGCCTCGCCGCGCGCGTCGCCGAGCGAGCGGCGCAGCTCGGCGGCCCGCCGGAACAGCGGCAGCTCGTCAGGGTCCTCCTCACGGTCCCGCAGGTACCGCGCGTGCGCGATCCGGCCGCGCGCCAGCGCGAGGTCCGCCTCGACCGCGTCGAGCTCCCGGTCCGCCTCGGCGAGGGCGCCGGCGTCGTCCCGGAAGACGGCGTCCTCGTAGAGCTCCCTCGCCCGCTCGATCCGGCTCTCCGCACCCATGACGCCGCCTTCCCTGCCATCGAACCCGCCATCGAACCTGCCGGACCCGGATTCGCGCCGGGGCCATGGTAGATCCTCGCGCGGGCGGGTAGGCGGCGACCGTGAGCAGGGACGGATCAGAAGAGGCGACACTCGCGGCGCTGGCCGCGAACGTCGGGATAGCGGTGTCCAAGTTCGTGGCGTTCTTCTTCACGGGCTCGTCGGCGATGCTGGCGGAGGGCATCCACTCCACCGCGGACTCCGGCAACCAGTTGCTGCTGATGCTGGGCCGCAGGCAGTCGGCGCACAAGCCCAGCCGGGCGCACCCGTTCGGCTACGGGGCCGTTCGTTACTTCTACGGCTTCCTGGTGTCCGTGGTGCTGTTCTTCGGCGGTGGCCTGTTCGCCCTGTACGAGGGGTACGAGAAGATCATCCACCCGCATCCGCTGGAGAGCTGGCCCTGGGCCATCGGCGTCCTGCTGGTGGCGATCGTCATGGAGGGGCTGTCCCTGCGCACGGCCGTACGGCACTCCAACGAGGTGCGCGCCGGGCGGTCGTGGGCCCGGTTCGTCAAGGAGGCCAAGGCCCCCGAGCTGCCCGTGGTGCTGCTGGAGGACACCGCGGCGCTGGCCGGGCTGGCGTTCGCGCTCGCCGGCGTGACGCTGTCGCTCGTCACCGGCAACACCGCGTTCGACGGCATGGGGTCGGTGGCGATCGGCCTGCTCCTGGTCATCGTGTCGTTCACGCTGGCGCGGGAGACCAAGAGCATGATCATCGGTGAGGCCGCCTCGCCCGCGGTGCTGGGCGCGATCGAGGACGTCCTGCACAGCGACCCCTCGATCCGGTCGTTCACCGAGCTGCGGACGCTGCACCTCGGGCCCGACGACGTGCTCGTCGCCGCCCGCGTGATCATGCCCGCCGAGCAGGGCGTGAATGAGGCGTCGCGGGCCCTGGCCGACACCGAGCGGCGCATCCGCGACCGGGTCCCGCTCGCCACCACGATCTACCTGCAGCCGGCGGCCCCCTCCTGACCGCCGGCGCCCCGGCCGGGGGGTTGCGCCGGGCGTCCGCGCGCTGATCTGATCGAAGGGTGAGCGCTTACGACGCCGTCTACCGGCGCAGCATCGACGACCCCGAGGGCTTCTGGGCGGAGGCCGCCGCGGGCGTCGACTGGGACGTGCCGCCCGCGACCGTCTTCCGCGACGGCCGGTGGTTCCCCGACGGGCGGCTCAACACCTGCTTCAACGCCGTGGACCGGCACGTCCTGGCCGGCCACGGCGACCGCACGGCGCTGATCCACGACAGCCCCGTCACCGGCGCCGTGCGCGCCTACACCTACGCCGAGCTGCTCGACGAGGTGGCGCGGACCGCCGGGATGCTGCGCGACCTCGGCGTCGGCGCCGGCGACACCGTGGTCGTCTACATGCCGATGGTGCCCGAGGCCGTGATCGCGATGCTGGCCTGCGCGCGGCTCGGCGCCGTCCACTCCGTGGTGTTCGGCGGGTTCGCCGCCGCTGAGCTGGCCGTCCGCATCGACCACGCCCGCCCGGTCGTGGTGCTGTCGGCCTCGTGCGGCATCGAGCCGTCCCGCGTGGTCGCGTACAAGCCGCTGCTGGACGCCGCGCTGGAGCGGGCGGAGCACCGGCCGGCCCACTGCGTGATCCTGCGGCGTCCCCAGGAGCCCGCCACCCTGACCGAGGGACGCGACCTCGACTGGGCCGCCACCGTGCGCGACGCCGAGCCCGCCGGCTGCGTGAGCGTCGCCGCGACCGACCCGCTGTACGTCCTCTACACCTCCGGCACCACCGGCGCCCCCAAGGGCGTCGTGCGCGACAACGGCGGTCATGCCGTCGCGCTGCACTGGAGCATGGGCAACGTGTTCGGCGCCGCGCCCGGCGAGGTGTTCTGGGCCGCCTCCGACGTCGGCTGGGTCGTCGGGCACTCCTACATCGTGTACGCGCCGCTGCTGGCGGGCTGCACGACCGTGCTGTACGAGGGCAAGCCGGTCGGCACGCCCGACCCGGGCGCGTTCTGGCGGGTGGTGGCCACGCACGGGGTGCGGACCCTGTTCACCGCGCCGACCGCGATCCGGGCGATCAAGAAGGAAGACCCCACCGGGGATTTCGCCAAAAAATGGGATCTGTCGAGTCTGCGGTATCTCTTCCTGGCCGGAGAGCGGCTCGACCCGAACACCTACCACTGGGCCTCCGGCCTGCTGGGCGTCCCCGTCATCGACCACTGGTGGCAGACCGAGACCGGCTGGCCCATCGCGGCCAACTGCGCGGGCCTCGGCCTGCTGCCCGTCAAGCCGGGCTCGCCGACCAAGCCCGTCCCCGGCTACGACGTGCGCATCCTCGACCCCGCCGGCGAGGAGTGCCCGCCCGGCGTGGAGGGCGCGGTCACCCTCCGCCTGCCCCTGCCGCCCGGCACGCTGCCGACCCTCTACCACGACGACGCCCGCTTCGCCGAGTCGTACCTGTCCCGCTACCCCGGCCACTACCTGACCGGCGACGGCGGCTACGTCGACGAGGACGGCTACCTGTTCGTCATGGGGCGCATCGACGACGTCATCAACGTCGCCGGCCACCGCCTGTCGACCGGGCAGATGGAGGAGGTCATCGCCTCCCACCCGGACGTGGCCGAGTGCGCGGTGATCGGCGTGGCCGACGACCTCAAGGGGGAGCTGCCGGTCGGGTTCGTGGTGCTCAAGGCGGGCGCGGACCGTGACCCGGCCGACGTCGAGCGAGAGGTCGCCGCCCTGGTGCGCGAGCGCATCGGCCCGGTCGCCGCCTTCCGCAGGACCGTGGTGGTCGGCCGCCTGCCCAAGACCCGCTCCGGCAAGATCCTGCGGGGCACCATGCGCGACATCGCGGCCGGGCGCCCCTACCGCGCGCCCTCCACGATCGAGGACCCGGCCGCGCTGGACGAGATCTCCGGCGCCCTCTGACCGGGCCCCCGGAAGGAACCGTCAGGGCTCCGACGGCAGCTCGACCGTGATGGTCAGGCCGCCCTCGTCGCGCGGCCGGGCCACCACCGTGCCCCGGTGCGCCTCCGAGATCACCCGCACGATCGACAGCCCCAGGCCGCTGCCCCGGTCCGAGCGCAGCCGGTCGCCGTGCAGCCGCCGGAACGGCTCGAAGATCGTCTCGATCTCGTACGACGGCACCTGCAGGCCCGTGTTGGCCACCACCAGCTCGACCCGCTCGGCCCGCTGCCGCGTCGTCACCCACACCTCGCCCTTGGGGTGGTTGTGCCGGATGGCGTTCTCCACGAGGTTCTGCACCAGCCGCTCCACCAGCACCGCCTCGCCCGTGGTCGGCGCGCTGTCGAGCAGCCGGTGGATCGTCACCTCGCGCTCGGCCGCCTCGTCGGCCGCCAGGTCCAGCACGTGCTCGGCCACGTCCGTCAGGTCGAACGGCCGCCGGTCCAGCACCGCCTGCTCGCCCTCGGCCAGTGCCAGCAGCCCGTCGATGAGCCGCTCGTGGCGGGCGTTGACGAGCAGCAGCGACTCGCCGAGCCGCTTGACGTCGTCGGTGGCGTCGGGGCGGCGCACCGCCACGTCCACCAGCGTCCGGTTGATGGTCAGCGGGGTGCGCAGCTCGTGGGAGGCGTTGGCGACGAAGCGCCGCTGGCCGTCGAAGGAGCGGGCCAGCCGGCCGAGCATGGTGTCGTAGGTGTCGGTCAGCTCCTTCAGCTCGTCGTGCGGGCCCTCGTACGCGATGCGCTCGGTCAGGTCGTGGTTCTGCGCGACCCGGCGCGCGTTCTCGGTGACCGCGGTCAACGGCCGCAGCACCCAGCCGGCGGCCCGCCAGCCACCGGCGAACGCGGCGCCCGCGGCGGCGAGCGCGGCCAGCGCGCCGATCGTGCGCACGTTGGCCAGGGTGTCGCGCTCGTAGACGGAGCGGACCTGCATGACCCGGTCACGGGCCACCTCGTAGTAGTCGTCGAACCGGTAGAACCCCCGGCCGCCCTGCACGTTGATGTACCTGGGCGTGATCAGGCCGTTGCGGTACTCCAGGCTCTGCCGCACGGTCAGGTAGACGCCCGTCACCACGAGCGCGGACAGCAGGGCCGTGACCCCGGCGCAGGCCAGGGCGAAACGCAGGCGCATGCTCATGGGATGCGGTACCCCGCTCCCGGCACGGTCTCGATGACCTGGGGCTCGCCCAGCTTCTTGCGCAGCTTCATCATCGTCGTGCGGACGGTGTTGGTGAACGGGTCGATGTTCTCGTCCCACACCTTCTCCAGCAGCTCCTCGGCGGAGACGACGGCACCCCCGGCGCGCAGCAGCTCGGCCAGCACCCCGAACTCCTTGCGCGCCAGCGGCACGTACCTGCCCCCGCGGAACACCTGCCGGTGCGCCCAGTCCAGCCGCACGCCGGCCCGCTCCAGCATCGGCGGGTCGGCCTTCCTGGCGCGGCGGCCGAGCGCGTGCACCCGCGCCACCAGCTCCTCGAACGCGAACGGCTTGGGCAGGTAGTCGTCGGCGCCCAGCGACAGCCCGGCCACGCGCGAGCGCACGTCGCCCGCGGCGGTGAGCATGAGCACCCGCACCAGCCAGCCCCCCTGGACCACGCGCGAGCACACGTCGTCGCCGTGCACCAGCGGCAGGTCCCGGTCGAGGATGAGCACGTCGTAGTCGTGCACGCCCAGCCGCTCCAGCGCGGCGTCACCGTCGTAGGCGACGTCCACCGCCAGCGCCTCCCCGCGTAACCCCTCCGCGATCGAGTCGGCGAGCATCCGCTCGTCCTCGGCGATCAGAACACGCACCTGTTGCCCCCATGTGACGCGAAAACCCCGGAAGTATCGCCCAACGGGCGTAACGCGGGCATAACCGAATTCGGTGATCCTCACGTTAGCGCCCGCCCGCTGGACTGCCTTCCCTATGGCCGGATCCGCCCGGTCCGTCCACGGGGAGGACATCCATGGCGACCGCGTTGGCGGCGTCCCTTCGCTCGCGCGTGCCCGGAGCGCCCGTCAGCGGGCGGCGCCAGGGACATCTCCTCTTCTGCCTCGCCCTCATCCCGGCCGCCGCGCTCCGGGTGCTCGTCATGCTGGGCTACGACACCGCGCAGCTGTACTGGTACGACTCGTTCACCTACCTGGACACGGCCGTGCACATGCGCCCGCCGGGCGCCTTCCATCCGGCCGGGTACTCGTGGTTCCTGTGGCTGCTGCGGCCCTTCCACAGCGTGGAGCTGATCGCCGGCGTGCAGCACGCGATGGGTCTCGGCGTGGGCGTGATGATCTACGCGCTGCTGCGCCGCCGGTCGGTGCCCGGGTGGGGCGCCACCCTGGCCGCCGCTCCGGTGCTGTTCGACCCGTCGTTCCTGCGGCTGGAGCACGCGATCCTGTCCGACCTGCAGGTGATCTTCCTGCTGGTGGCGGCGCTGCTCGTGGTGATGTGGCGCGAGGAGGTCTCCACGCGCGCCGCCGCCCTCGCCGGCCTGCTCATCGCCCTGGCCGGCCTCACCCGCACGGCCGCGGCCCCGCTGCTCGGCGTCGTCGTCCTCCACCTCCTCCTCCGGCGGGCGGGCTGGAGGCGGGTCGCCGCGGCGGCCGTCGCCGGGACCCTGCCGCTGGTCGCGTACGCCGGCTGGTACGCCCAGCACCACGGCAGGTTCGCGCTCAGCGGCTCCGACGGCGTCGCGCTGTGGGCCCGTACGATGACGTTCGCCGACTGCTCGCTGATCCAGCCGCCGCCGGAGGAAGCCGTGCTCTGCCCGAACGGCACCGTGGCCGACGCCGCCTCCGAGTACGTGTGGGCCCCCGGCGCGTCGCTGAACCGGCTGCCCGGCGACCGGTTCTCCCACAACGACCTGGCCCGCTCCTTCGCGCTGCGCGCCATCGCCGCCCAGCCGCTCGACTACCTGCGGGAGGTGGCCCGCGACACGGCGCTCGCCTTCACCTGGGAGCCCGTGCGCCATCCCCGGCGGATGAACCCGACGACGTCCTTCCCGCGCGGCTCCTGGCCGCTGCCGGAGCGGCAGCCGCTGGTCGGTCAGGTCCGCCGGGAGTACGACACGGACATCCACGGCATGAGCTCCGTCGAGCCGTACGCCTCCGTCCTGGCCGCCTACCGCTATCCGTGGTTCCTGCACGGCACGGTCTTCGGCGTCGTCCTGGTGGCGGGCGGCCTCGGGGCGGCCGGCCTGGGGGAGGGCCGCCTCAGGCGGACCGCTCCCGGTGCGGCCGGTCGGGAAGAGGCGGAGCGCCGCCCGGCGGTCCTGCCCTGGGCGTTCGCGGTGTTCCTGCTGGTCGCCCCGGTGGCCGCGCTCGACTTCGACCACCGCTACGTGCTGCCCGCCGTCCCGGTGGCCTGCGTCGCCGCCGCGCTGGCGGTGACCCGGACGGCCCGGACCCTCCGGACCCTCAGGACTCTCCGGAAGAGGCGGAGGCGGCGGCTCAGCGGGGGCCGGTGAGGCGGACGTCGCCCTTGGCGGACAGCACGAACACCTGCCAGTTGTAGTACGCGTAGAAGCTGCGCGGGTCGCGCCGCATCTGCCGGGCGTGCGCGAGGACCGCGTCCACGTAGTTGCCGGAGTGGTTGTAGGCGAACAGCGCGCGCCGGTAGTCGCCCGGAGCGCCCGACGCCTTCAGGTAGTTGGCCGCGCCGAGCACCGCGTCGCGCGCGTCGTGCACGTCGCCGCCCAGCCCGTACTGCCCCCACGTGGCCGGCATGAACTGCATCGGCCCCTGGGCCCCGGCCGAGCTGGACGAGGTGACCCGGCCGAACTTCGTCTCCACGAGCATGACCGCCGCCAGCACCTCCCACTCGACGCCGAACCGCTTCTCGGCCCGCGTCATGTAGCCGCGCAGCCGCTCGGCGGGCAGCGGCTCGGTCAGGCGCATCTGCTTGCGGCGGGCGGCGCTGATGGGGCGGGCCAGCGACAGGAGGCTGCCGACGGCCTTGGCGTTGTCGCGCGCCTCGGCGGCCAGCCGCGCCGGCAGCCGCTCGGCCGTGCGCCGGGCCAGCGCGGCGTCGCGGGCCAGCACCCGGTAGACGCGCTGCTGGTGCAGGGAGAGCAGCACGACGTCCTGGGGCGGGCGCTCCTGGCCGGAGCGGGTCCAGCGGTCGATCGCGGCGTACAGGGCGGTGCTGGTCTTCTCCAGGGCGGCGGCCAGCTCGGCCGGGTCGGTGGGGATGCTCGCGTCGGGTGCGGGCACGTCGGCGCCCGCCGCGGCGGGCGGGTCGTCCCCCCGCTCCCGGCCGGTGCCCGGCGCCGCCGGCTCGGGGGTGGCGCCCGGGGGAGCCTGCCGGGTGGCGCTCTGGGCCGGCGGACGGGGCGCCGCCGCCCCGTCCGCCACGCCGGCGCAACCGGCGAGGACGACGACGAGAGGTGCCGCGATCATGACGTGGGCGGATCTCATAACGTCCTACGGTAGCGCCCGGATGATCGCCGCGGCGTGACGCGACGCCGGGCGGGATGAGCACGGGGGGTTCGCTTGGACTGTCCTTCGCGAGGCTGACATTCGGGCGGAATGTTCCGTAGTATCCGGACATCACGAGCGTTGGGGGCGCCAGGGTGCCAAGGCTGAGCGTGGGTGTGGTCGTCGAGCCGGGAGTACCCCCGGAGATCGCCGGAATGCTGCGCGCCAACGCCCCCCTGCTGACCCGCATCAGGTCGGGCTGGGTTCCGCCCGTCTCCGCGCCCGCTCCGCGCCGCCGCAGCCCCTCCAGCGTGGCGCTGCTCGCCGCCACGCCCGTGGTGCTCGGGCTGATGGCCTGGCTGCTGGACACCCCGGCCGCGCCCGCCGGTTTCGTGCTGCTCGGCGCGTTCATGCTGGTCGTCCTCATCAAGACCACGACCATGGGCGAGCTGCCGGAGTACGACCGGCCGTACGAGCGCGGCGTGTACGAGCAGGCGCGCCTGCACCACGGCCGGTTCCTGCTGCCCGTCGACTTCGACGAGGAGGCCCGCGCGGTGCTGGCCCGCGCCCAGCAGGCCATCGGCGGCGTGCTGCGCTCCCACGTCAACGCCGAGGGGCTGCTCGACGGCGCGCGCAACGGGGTGCTGCTGCCCGAGCAGGAGTGGGAGATCGCCCGGCTGCTCGCCAAGCTGTCGGCGCTGCGCTCCGAGCACCGGGAGCTGCTGGGCCGGGGCGTCGCCCCCGAGGTCGCGGCCGTGGTGGAGCCGCTGGAGCGGGCGCTCGCCACCAGCGAGGCGGCGGTGGTCGCGCGCGTCGAGGCGCTGGAACGCTACGCCCGTCACGTCGCCGACGCCGAGCGCGCCTACCACGCGCGCGAGCAGATCGAGGAGCTGCGGGCGCGCCTGCCGCGCTACGAGGAGCTGCTGGCCGAGTCGGGCGCCGACGCGTTGTCCGTCCCGGAGATCGAGCGTCTCGCCCAGGACGCCGATCAGCTCGAAAGCGTCTTACGCCGCAGCGTCAGCTCCGCCCACGAGGCCTTCCGCTACCTGGAAGGCTGACCCGACCCCCGCACCCCGACCCCGCACCCCGGCCCCCGGACCCGGACCCGTGGTGAGACCCGCACCCCAGGGACACGGCCTGTCAGGCCGGCGGCGTCAGGCGTGCCAGTGGGCCGTCTCCAGCAGCACGTCGCACAGCGCGTCCGCCGCGTCCACGCGGCCCAGCTTGCGCGACGCCTCGGCCATGCCCGCGCGCAGCTCGGGGTCGGCCAGCAGCGGCATGAGCTCCGCCAGCAGCATGTCGGCCGTCGGGTGCGGCTCCAGCAGTGCCCGCGCCGCGCCGGCCGACATCAGGTAGCCGGCGTTCTTGCGCTGCTCGTCGCCGCCCGTCGGGATGAGCGGGACCAGGACCGACGGCTTGCCGATGGCCGTCAGCTCCGACACCGTCCCGGCGCCGCTGCGCGAGATCACCACGTCGGCCGCGGCGAACAGGTCGGCCAGCTCCGAGCCCACGTACGGCACCGGGTGGTAGCGCTCGGCCAGCTCCGGCGGCAGCTCGACGGCCCGCATCTCCTCGATCCAGGCCGGCCCGCACTGGTGCACCACCTGCGCGTGCGGCAGCAGCCGGGGCAGGATCTCGGCGAGCAGCGTGTTGATCTGCCTGCTGCCCTGCGCGCCGCCCGTCACGTAGATCAGCGGCACCTCGAACGTCAGCCCGAACAGGTCGTACGCGGCGGCCCGCTTGCCCTGCAGCAGCTCCGGCCGGATCGGGTTGCCGGTCACCACGGCCCTGCCTCGCGCGGAGGCCGGCAGGTACTCCAGCGACGACTCGTGCGACAGCGCGATCCGCGTCGCCAGCCGGGCCAGGATCCGGTTGGCCAGGCCCACGACCGTGGTCTGCTCGTGCATGACCAGCGGCCGGCGGATCAGCTTGGCCGCCACGCCGATCGGCACCGCCACGTACCCGCCGGTCGAGAGCACCACGTCGGGCAGGTAGCGGGCCGCGTGCCCGATCGCCTGGGCCACGCCGACCGGGATGCGGAACACGTCGGCGATGTTCGTGCCGAGCTCACGCAGGTTGGGCCGGCGGCGCAGCTTTCCCGTGGTGATCGCCTTGAACGGGATGCCGTGCTCGGCGGTGATCCTGGCTTCCAGCCCGTTGGCGGTGCCCACCCAGAGCACGTCGTGCGGCACCTGGCGGCGCTGCACGGCCGTCAGGGTCGTCAGGGCGGGATAGGTGTGACCTCCGGTGCCGCCGCCGGTGATCAACAGTCGCAGGGTTCGTGACATGCGATCAGCGTATGGCCGTCCGGGCGGAACCCGTACTTTCACCCCCGCGTCCGCGCGGGGGCGGCGTCGCTCCGCGCGCCGCAGGCCGGTAGCGTCATGCACATGCGACTCGGCGTGCTGGACATCGGCTCGAACACCGTCCATTTACTCGTCGTCGACGCCCACCGAGGCGCCCGGCCCATCCCCGCCTACTCCCACAAGGAGGAGCTGCGCCTGACCGAGCACCTCGACGAGCGCAACGAGCTGTCGGCCGAGGGCATCGAGCTGCTCGGCGCGTTCGTGGAGGAGGCCCTGCAACTGGCGGAGGACAAGGGCGTCGAGGACTTCGTGGCGTTCGCGACGTCGGCGGTGCGCGAGGCCGCGAACGGCGAGCAGGTGCTGGCCCGCATCGACGAGCGCTGCGGGGTGGACATCGAGGTGCTGTCCGGCCGCGACGAGGCCCGGCTGACGTTCCTGGCGGTGCGGCGCTGGTTCGGCTGGTCGTCGGGGCGGCTGCTGGCCTTCGACATCGGCGGCGGCTCGCTGGAGATCGCCGCGGGCGTGGACGAGGAGCCGGACGTGGCCGTGTCGCTGCCGCTGGGCGCCGGCCGGCTGACGCGTGACTGGTTCACCGCCGACCCGCCGCCGCCGGAGGAGGTGCGCGCGCTGCGCCGGCACGTCCGCGCGGAGATCGCCCGCACGGTCCGCGACGTGGTCCGGCACGGCGAGTCCACCTGCGCGGTGGCGACCTCCAAGACCTTCAAGCAGCTCGCCAGGGTGGCGGGGACGGCCCCGTCCAGCGAGGGGCCCTACGTCTCGCGCTCGCTGTCGCGTCAGGATCTGGCCCACTGGGCGGGCAAGCTGACGACCATGGACACGGCCTCGCGGGCCGCGCTGCCGGGCGTGTCGCCGGGCCGCGCCGCTCAGCTGGCCGCCGGGGCGCTGGTCGCCGACGCGGCGATGGACCTGTTCGAGGTCGAGCGCCTGGAGGTCTGCCCGTGGGCGCTGCGCGAGGGGGTCATCCTGCGCCGCCTGGACCATCTCCCCAGCCGCCGGGAGCTCCCGCCCTCCTGACCTGCGGCGTTCCCGAGGCCGGACGAGAGGGAGCAGGACGTCGTCGCTTCGCGGAAAGCCCGATCTATCCGGAACCGAAGGCTTAGAGCCCATTCAGCGGGGAAAGTTTGGCCGAATGTTGGCACTACTCGGCGCGATCGCCTCTCTGGCGATCACCTGCTCCCTCGTGTTCCTGGCGGTCCTGCTCATCTCGGTCGTGGTCCTGGTGACCCTCGGCCTCATGGCCGGGCTGACGGCCAGACGGTGGCCTGCGCCGGCCACCGGAGCGTCATAGCGAGTTGTCCGTGCCCCGCACGGCCTGGTGGGCGTGGTGGGCGGCGAGTCCCGAGTCGGGCATGAACGGCCGGGCCGCCGCCCCTGGCGCGAAGCGCAGCCGCTTCTCCAGGCACACCACGGCGCCCTTCTCGCGCCGGTTGGTGAAGCGGACGTCGTCGGCGAGCGCCCGCATGATCTGCAGGCCACGGCCGCTCTCGGCGCTGTCGGACGCCTGGCTCACCTTGCGGGGGTCGAACCCGCCGCCGGTGTCGATGACCTTGATCGTGCACAGGTCGTCGTGGACTCCTGCGCTCACCGTGTAGTCGTCGCTGGGCCCGGCGTGCCTGATCACGTTGGAGCACGCCTCGCTGAGCATGAGCTCGATGTCGTCGCGGATCTGCGGCTCCACGCCCAGAGTCTTGAGGCTGGCCTCGAGAATCTGTCTGATCAGGGGGACGCTCGCCGCATCCCTGGGCAAACGGAGCGCGATGGTTGCCTCCACTGTCTACCTCCCCGTCTGGATGCGTGCCTGGAGACCTGCCCGCGATCGTGGACCCCAATCGTCCCTATGGCTTCAGGAGATCCTTCCTATGGCTCCAGGAGCCTGAGCGCGACCTCCAGGGACGCCGCGTTGATCTCCTCCTCCGACACCGACTCCTCCTGGGGCATCCACTTGCCCGCGTGCAGCGCGAACAGCGCCATGGAGTGGGCGATCCGCACCGCCAGCGGGTCGTCCGGGTCGCTCAGCTCGTTGACCAGCTCCAGCATCGTGTCGCGCAGGCGCAGCAGCTTCGGGTGGTCGCGCAGCGCCGTCTGGTTGCGCTCCATGAAGCGGGCGACCTCCAGGTAGCGGGGCTTGCGCAGCGCCTCGGCGTAGCGCGTCACGATCTCGCGCCGCGCCTCCAGTGTCCTCGGCTGGCTCCTGGCCCACGCCAGGACCTCCTCGACCTCGGCCACGCGCAGGTCGGCCAGGCTGGCGACGATGTCGTCCTTGGTCTTGAAGTGGTAGTAGAGCGCCGCCTTGGTCACGCCGAGCTCCTCGGCGATCTCGCGCAGGGAGGTCGCCTCGTAGCCCTGCTCCGTGAACAGCCTGAGAGCGATCTCCTGGATACGCGTCCGGGTGTCTTCCCGCAAAGTGCACCTATTTCGACTTGACGACCGGCAAGTAAGTATCTACCTTAATGCAGGCTTGCCGGTCGGCAAGTAAGGAAGATCTTTTACTCCGGGGGTGTGCTTATGGAAGAAGCAGGAGGGCGCCGCCGAGAGGTCATGGTGGTCCTGCCGGGACTGATGCTGGCGATGATCCTCGCCATGCTCGACAACATGATCGTCGGTACGGCGATGCCCCGGATCGTGGGTGAGCTGGGCGGACTCCAGCACCTCTCCTGGGTCGTCACAGCGTATGTGCTCGGCACCACCGTCTCCACTCCCATCTGGGGGAAGATCGGCGACCTTTACGGACGCAAGACCATCTTCCTCGTCTCCATCGTCATCTTCATGATCGGGTCGGCCCTGTGCGGCATGGCCGGCTCGTCCGTCCTCGGCGGCCCCGACGGGGGCATGGCGGAGCTGATCGCGTTCCGAGCGCTGCAGGGCCTCGGCGCGGGCGGTCTCATGGTCAACGTCATGGCCATCATCGGCGACCTGGTGCCGCCCCGCGAGCGCGGCCAGTACCAGGGCATCATGGCCGGCGCCATGTCGCTCGCCATGATCGCCGGCCCGCTCGTCGGCGGCTTCATCACCGACCACCTCGACTGGCGCTGGGCCTTCTACGTCAACCTGCCCGTCGGCGCGATCGCGCTCGCCGTGCTGGCCGTCAAGCTCCACCTGCCCAAGCACCGCAACAAGGTGCGCATCGACTGGATCGGCGCGATCCTGCTGTCCATCAGCATCACCGCCATGGTCCTCGTCACGACCTGGGGCGGCAACGAGTACGACTGGGGCTCCTGGCAGATCCTCGGCCTCATCGGCGTCGCCGTCGTCACGCTCGCCATCTTTATCCCGGTCGAGCGCGCCGTCGCCGAGCCGATCATGCCGTTGCAGCTGTTCCGCAACCGCAACTTCACGCTGATCTCGGGCATCGGCTTCCTGCTCGGCTTCGCCATGTTCGGCGCCATCAACTTCCTGCCGCTGTTCCAGCAGATGGTCCAGGGCGCCACGGCCACCAACTCCGGCCTGCTCCTGCTGCCCATGATGGCCGCGGCCATGGTGGTGTCGCTGTTCGTCGGCCGGGCCATCACCGCCACCGGCAGGTACAAGATCTACCCGCTGATCGGCGGCGTCGGCATGGCGCTCGGCATGTGGCTGCTGTCCACCATGGACATGGACACGCCGGGCTGGCAGACCGGCGTCTACATCGCCGTGCTCGGCGTCGGCATGGGCTTCCTCATGCAGACCACCATGCTCATCGCGCAGAACAGCGTCGAGCAGAAGGACCTCGGCGTCTCCAGCAGCGCCACCACGTTCTTCCGCTCGATCGGCGGCTCGTTCGGCGTCTCCCTGTTCGGCGCCGTCTTCAACAACGGCTTCCAGGACGAGCTGACGGACAAGTTCGGCGCCCAGGCCGCCGAGAAGATCGCCAAGGGCGGCGGCCGGATGGACCCGGCCGCGCTGTCCCAGATGCAGCCGCAGATGCGGACCGGCCTGATCGAGGCGCTGGCCGGCTCCATCTCCAACGTGTTCTGGTGGGCCATCCTGTTCGCCGTCGTCGTGCCCGTGCTGGCGGCGTTCGTCAAGGAGATCCCGCTGCGCGGCGGCCCGGCCACCCCGGCGGAGCAGCCCGAGCCCGCCGTCGGCTGACCGCCGTCGTCCGGGAGCGGCCCGCCGGGCCGCTCCCGGACGCGTGGGCGGGCTCACGCGGGCGGCAGGCTGAAGATCCGGTCCAGCGCCGTCATCCGCAGCACATTGCGCAGGTACGGCGTCACGGCCACCACCCGCAGCACGGCGTCGGCCCGCTCGGCCTGGTGGTAGAGGCGGATGAGCGCCGCCAGGCCGGAGGAGTCGATGAAGGAGACCCCCGACAGGTCGACCTCCAGGCGGCGGAAGTCATCGGCCAGGGGCAGTGCCGCCAGCTCCGAGACGGTGCCGTAGTCTAGATCGCCACTGAGCGCGAGCCGCACCGTCATCGGGTCGGGTGTGGCGACCTCGATGCGCAACGGCTTCTTGTCCAGCACCCGTCCAGCTTATCGACGGAGGGAAAATGGGAGGCGAGAGCCCCGCCCGTTTCGGCACAATCCCCCCCATGGATTCCATCAGGCGCCCCCGGCCGGAGGACGCTTCCGCCATCCACGAGCTCCTGACGGCCGCCGACACGGCGGTCATCGGCCACGCCGACTGGACCCTCGACGACGTCAAGGCGGACCTCGCCGCGCCCGGCGCCGACCTCGACCGTGACGGCTGGCTGCGCCACGACGCCGAGGGCCGCCTGGTGGCCTGGGCCTGGGCGTACGCCAAGGGCCGCAGCGACCTCGTCGAGGTCGACGTCATCGTCCGCCCCGGCCGGGAGGAGGTGGCGGGGCCCCTGTGGGGCACCGTGCTCGACCGGGCCCGGGAGCTGGCCAAGGAGCGCGGCCACGACGGCGTCACGGTCGACGCCGGCATCCACCGGGCCGACGAGGTCAAGCGCGCCCTCGCCGAGCGCCACGGCCTGCGGCCCGCGACCAGCTTCCACCGGCTGCGCATCGACCACGCGGGGCCGCTCGACCCGCCCGCGCCCCCGGCCGGCCTCACCCTGCACAGCGGGGAGAGCGAGGAGGCGCGCCGCGAGGCGCACCTGGTCCACCAGGGGGCCTTCTCCGAGCACTTCGGCTTCGTCAAGGTCGACTACGACACCTGGTACTCCCGTCGCGCCGCGCACCGCGCCACCGACTGGAGCCAGCTCACGGTCGCCCGGCTCGACGGCCGCCCCGCCGCGACCGTGATCGGCAACGACCAGTTCCTGTCCGACGAGGGCTGCGGCTACGTCGCGCTGCTCGCCGTGCTCCCGGAGTTCCGGGGGAGGGGCCTCGGGCGCTTCCTGCTGAGGCACGCGTTCGCCGCCGACGCCGCCCGTGGCCGCCGGGGCACGATCCTGCACGTCGACTCCAACAACACCACGCCCGCCCTCGACCTCTACCTGTCGGCGGGCATGCGCACGGTCATGGTCATCGACGTCTGGCGCGCCCGCCTCTGACCCGCCTCCCCACGCGGGGACCCGGGGACTCGGGGACCCCCGCGGGACAGCGGGACTCGGGACCCGCGAGGATCAGCGGGACTCGGGGGAGGAGCCGTCAGACGCGGTGGGCCGCCAGATGGTCCAGGACCGACTGGTTGGCCTCCCAGCCGTCCGGGAACTTCACCGGCACCCCGAGCTGCACCGGCTCGGCCGACGGGTGCGCGTCCAGCAGCTCCGCGATGCCCGCCCGCGCCACCACCACGCACGCGTGCCGGTGCCGCGACGCCAGCACGCACAGCCGCCCCGACTCCAGGTGGAACGCCGTCGCGTCGCGCCGCCCCGACAGCGGGTGCAGCACGATCGTCACGTCGTACTCCCGGCCCTGCAGCCGGTTGGCCGTGTCCACGGTGATCTCCGGCGGCACCCCGGCGGCCCTGATCGCCGCCACCTGGTCCCGGTGCGCCGCCCCGACCGCGATCCGCTCGGCCGTCACGGGTCGCTCGCCCTGCTCCGAGCCCGCCACCGCGCCCCGCTGGAGCAGCCGGGCCGCCAGCAGCGCCACGGCCTCCACCGCCTCGCCGTCGGTGCGGACGGTGTGCCGGTTCGGCAGCTCGAGCAGCGCCCACCCCGACCGCGCCGCCTCCTCCAGCGCCCGGTCGTGCACGGTTCCCATGCCGCCCGTGGACAGCTCCAGCCGCCGCTCGTGCGGCTCCGTGCCCGCCCGGAACCCGGTGAACGGGTAGAACGCCCGCGACACCACCGGCGCGGCCGAGGCCGGCAGCCGCCACGACACCGGCAGCCGGTGGACCGGCAGGTCCGAGTTGTGCCGCAGCAGCACCGACACGGCGCTCTGCAGCGGGTCCCACGACAGCCCCGACCAGCGGTCGCCGTCCACGATCGAGAACGGGTCGAGCTGTCCCGGGTCGCCCACGAACAGCGCCCGCTCGAACAGCCCCGCGATGCGCAGCAGCTTGTCCGAGCGCATCTGGTACGCCTCGTCCACGATCGCCCACGGCCACGTCCGGCCGGAGATCCACGCCCACTTGTCGGCGGTCGCGATCACGATGTCGGGGTCGCCGAGGTCCTGCACACGGGTGCCCACCGTGACGCCGGGCAGCTCCAGCAGCCGCAGCGGCGGGACGTAGCCGCCCGCCGACAGCCGCCCGACGGTCAGGTCCGGGTGCCGCTCGCAGATGCGCGTCACCAGGTCGTCCACCTGCTCGTTGGTCTGGGCGACGATCATCAGCGGCTCGCCGGTCGCGGCGATATGAGCCGCCGCCCGTACGACGAGGGTGGACTTGCCCGCACCCGGCGGCGAGTCGACGACCACGCCGCGATGCCGCGGCAGGTCGGCGAGCACGGCCTGGATGACCTGCTCGGGACTCGGCTGGGGACCCGGCGCGGGACCCGGACCGGGCGCCTCCTGCCGGACGGGCGGGGTACTCGTCACGACCACTCCTCCAGGGCGTCCTCGTCGCTCGGCGTGTACTCCCGCGGCGGGCCGCCGTGCGTCCACGGGGTCGCCTCCGGCTCGGGCAGGGCAGGTGAGCCCTGGAAGTCGTCGGTCAGCGAGGTGTAGCAGACCCGCTCGCCCACCTCCGGCACGGACCCGGGCGCGGGCGTCTTCCCCCGCCCCATCCCCTTGGTGATCTTCACCGTGACCAGGCCGTCGCCGGCCGACACGAGCTGGGCGCCCTGGGTGCGGCGCTGCGGGGTGCCGAGCGCGGTGCCGGGCGCCAGACGTACGGGATCGTCGGTCTTGACCACCACGATCGGGCGCAGCTTGCGTGAGCGGCCCTCGCCCTCGGCATGCTCGGGGTCGGTCTCGACGACCTCGCCCGCGAACGCCTCGCCGGTCAGCCGGTGCTCGGCCATGACCAGCGGGTCGTCGTAGGCGCGCTGCACCTCGTAGGCGGCCTGGGCGCGCTCCATGCGGGCCAGGCGGGAGGCGGCGGCGACCGCGCCGTCGCGCCGGGCCTGCGGCGGCGCGCCCTCGGCGATCTGCGCGGCCATGCCGCTGAACGAGCCGCGGTCCTGCTCCCACCGCTGCGCCACGCTCGCCCCCTCCGGCAGGCCCCGCAGCAGGTCGATCGCCTGCCACATGAGCCGCCAGGTGGGTTCGAGCTGGGTGCGCAGCGCCTCGGTGATGCGCTCGGCCGAGCCGGCCTCGATGGCCGGGGCCAGCACCTCGGCGTCGAACCCCGGATCGGTCGCCGGTCCCGCGGGCGGCCACACGAGCGGGTCCTCGGCGTCGTCGCTCGGCCCGGTGGTGATCCACGCCATCAGCGCGGCCAGGTTGGCGTCCTCCAGACCGCTCTGCCCGCTCGCCCAGTGCCGCCCCAGCTCCTCGGTCGCGGCCGTCATCAGCGACGAGCCGGGGTAGGCGGCCCGCTCGCCGAAGTACGTCAGCCAGCGGCCGAGCAGCGGCACCCGCTCCGGCACCGGGTACGGCCCGTCGACCCGCCGGAACCGGGTGGAGCGGCCGAGCAGGCGGGTGAACCCGACGCCCGCCTGGTTCGGCACGACGAGCTGCGGCGCGTCGAGCACGCGCTCGTACGGGTCGGCGTTCTTGCGCTCCACCGTCTCGGTGCCGCCGAGGAAGCCCTCGATGTACGGCAGCAACTCGGCGGCCAGGTCGGCGGCCCAGGCGAAGCGCAGGTCGCGGTTGCGGGGCTGCGTCACCACGAGCAGGCGCGGCTCGTCGCGGCGGGTGCCGAGCATGGCGGCCAGCGGCGCGGCGGCCTCGCCGGACAGCTTGAGCGGGATGAACACCATGGGCCGCTCGGACAGGTGGCAGTGCCGCACGGTCGCGATGGGCTGCGCGACGCCCTCGTCGAGCGCCCGCAGCCGCGCGAGCGACGTCAGCAGGCTCACGCCGCCCACCTCCGCCGGGCCTCACGGACGGGGCTCACGCGAGGCACTCCCGGCGCAGGCGCTCGGCGTTGCGCAGCAGCCGGGCGATCTCCTCCTGCCCCTCGGCCGGGTCGCGGGTGCCGTCGGCCAGGCCCAGCGCCTCGCCGACGGAGGCCACCCCGCCCAGCTCGTCGCGCACCTGACGGCCCAGCAGGTCGCAGGCGCCCTCCTGCCGGGCCTCGTCGCGGCAGAAGAAGCACAGGTCGCACGTGGACAGGCAGTCGGGCGCGTACCGGGCGGTGGTGCGGCGCAGCGCGTCGGACAGCTCGGCCGCCGAGCGGGTGGGCAGCCCGTCCTCGCCCGGCACCAGGTCGAACGTCAGGTCCTCCGGCAGTCCCTCCACCAGCCGGTCGAGCCCCGTCATGCGGGAGAGCTGCCGCTCCAGCACGGCGAGCTGCCGGCGCACGTCGACGAGCGTGGCCACGGGCCGGTTGGCGAAGTTCTCGGGGCAGACGAGGACCACGTCGTGCGCCACGCGCCGAGGGTCGTGGCCGAGCTCGCCGAGCAGCCGGCGCAGCGCCAGCACGTACACGGCCGCCTGCCGCGCCGCCGCCGCCACCGCCGACGGGTCGGCCTGGCCGTCGATCACCGAGAACGACTTGATCTCCACGATGTGGAACCGGCCGCCGAGCTGGAACGCCACCACGTCCGGCTCCAGGAACGCGGTGTGCCCGGCGATCTCCAGGCCGAGCAGCGGATGGTCGTAGAGCGTGCCGGAGTCGTGGCCGTCGCGGGCCGCCCGGTCGAACAGCGCCCGCGTGTGGGCGTGGCGCAGGTGGGCTCCGACGTTCTCGACGTCGTGGTAGGCCACCTCGGCGACCGGCAGCTCCAGCAGCTCGCGCAGCATCCGCAGCAGCTCGGCGCACCCGTCGGCCTTCACCAGCGCCTCGAACGCGTTGCCCCGGGTGATCGCGAACGGCGACTGCCCGAACGGCGCCGGGAAGCCCAGGTGGCGAGCGGTGGCGTCCTTGTCGATGCCCGCGCCGTCCAGCAGCGCCCGCCGCGCGCAGCCGGGGTTGGCGGCGAGCGCGGCGATGGCGCGCGCGTCGTGCGGCTTCTGCGGCGTCGTGCCCCGCAGCGCGTCAAGCCGGTTCATCGGCTGCCCCTCATGTGCTCATCTGCCTGGTGCTCGTGTCGCTCTGTACTCATGTCGCTGTGTGCTCATGTCGCTGTGGCTGGTGTCGCTGGGTGCTCGTGTCGCTGTGTGCTCAGGTGGCCGCGCGGCCTGTCGCGGCCCGGGCGACGGTGCTCAGCGTAGCGGCGCCGAACAGTCGCGCCCGGTCACCGAGCTGGGCGGCCGCGCGTTTCGCCAGCTCGGCCCGGTCCCGCGTGTCGCGCCCGGCGTGTACGGCCAGCTCGGCCCGCGCCGCCTCGATCACCCGGAGCGGGTCGGGCGGGCCGAGGTCGTGGGCGGCGCCGCCCGGGATGTTGCGCGCCATCCGCGCGAGCAGCCGCTCCACCTGAGGATCCGGCTCCACCTCCGTGCCCGTCCCCGCGCCTGCCTCCGAGCCCGGGTCCGGGCACAGCCGCCGGGCCACGGCGACGGCGCAGGTCAGGAAGTGGACGCGGGGGCTGAGCGGGCCCACCATGCGCCGCTCCAGCGGCCACGCGCTCACCGCGAGCAGGCCGCGGGCGGGGGAGAGGCGGTCGGTCAGGGCGGCGCACAGGTAGTACGGGCGGCCGAACGGGGAGGAGGCGAACGAGCGCTCCTCGTCGCGGCGCAGGCTGGTGAGCTGGGCGCCGCGCAGGGAGCCGCCGAAGAACGCCTCGTTCACGGCCGCGATCAGCCGGGGCTGGGCCGGCACGCCGAGCAGGTCGAGCGCCTGGTGCGCCTGCTCCCGCACGGTGACGAGCCGCAACCCGCCCCCGCCGCTCCCGGAACCCCCGCCGCTCCTGGAACCACCGCGGCTCCTGGAACCCGTGACCTTCCCGGAATCAGCGACCTTCCCGGAACCAGCGATCTCTCTCGAAGCGTCGGCGGCGGGTGCCGGGTCGAGGTCGCCGGAGACCAGGGCGTCCCAGGTGCGCTCGGCGGCGCGCAGGTCGGCCCGGAGCGTCCGGGCGGCGGCCGGGTCGCGGGCGCGCATGGCCCGGCGCACCCCGGCGCGCAGCTCGTCGATCCGCCGTTCCAGATCGTCCAGCCGATCACCCATGATCGTCCAGCCGGTCACCCATGGCGCGAGCGTAACAGGAGTTCCAATATTTCCCAGTAATTTCCCGCTATAAGCGGAAATCTACGTCGTAAGGGCCCCGGCGGCCACCCAGGTCCGGTCCTCCGTCAGGAACCGCAGCATCCGCAGCCCCGCCTTCTCCAACGCCCGCGCCAGGTCCTCGTCCGACAGCCGCCACGACGAGGACGACTGCGTCCACACGCGCCCGTCCACCTCGTACCGCATGGTCGCGGTGAACCGCCCCGGCTCCGGCTGCTCCAGCGCGGCCAGCTCGACGGTGACGCCGTCCTCGGTCCTGCCCTGGCCCACCTCCCAGGCGTCCAGCCGCTCCGGCGGCATCCACTGGAGGAGCACGTGCCCGTCCGGCGCCACGTGGCGGGCGCACGCCTCCAGCAGCGCGCGCCGCCCTTCCGCGTCCGCGGTCTGCACGAGCTGCGAGGCCAGCACGACCGTGTCGAAGCGCCGCTCCAGCCGCAGCTCGCCGATGCGCGCCCGCACGGTGGTCGCGCCGCGCACGTGCGCGAGCATCTCCGCCGACTCGTCCACGGCCACGACCTCGAAGCCCAGCTCGACCAGCGGGTGGGTCATGCGGCCGGTGCCGCAGCCCAGCTCCAGGATCGTGCCGCCCGCCGGCGTCACGGCGGCGATGATCTCGGGCTCGCCGCGGGAGCGCTGCGTCGCGTAGAACTCCACGGGCGAGCCGTCGGGGGTGATGGGGCCCGACCCGGTGCCGCTGTTCGGTGCGATCGTCATGATGGCGACTCTAACCACCGCCAGAACCACCGCCAAGGGTACGGAGGCTTGCCGGAAACGGCCCCGCGCGCGACCCGGGAGCGCGACCATGGTGCGCGTGCCGCTACGTGGAGTGATCGGGATCGTGATCGGGACGGTGGCGGGGCTGGCCGCCCTGCCGGTGGTGTACTACCTGACCGAGGCGGGCGCCCGCGCGCTGCGGACCGCCTACACCTCCTTCGCGCCCGGGCCCGCCGGGCTCGGGCTGCTCGCGGCCGCGGCGGTCCTCGCCGCGCTGCTGCGCGGGCTGTCGCGGTCCGCCGCGCTGGCCTGCGGGGCGCCGCTGGCCGCCGTGGGCGTGCTCTTCGCGCTGCGGCTGGACCTCGCGGTGGAGCTGGCCGGGCGGCTGCCGCGCCTCCTGGCGCCCACCGGTGAGCCGCCGGGGGCGCTGGCGGGCGCGACGGGCCTGTACGCGCTGCTCGGCCTGGCGCTGGCCGCCTCGGCGGCCCTGCCGGTCCGGCCGTCCGGCCGTCTCGACAGCCTGAGACGTCTCAGTCGCCGAAGCGCGACAGCTTCCCGTGCCGGCGGGCGTAGCCGAGAGCCCACGCGTACAGAGCGAGGGTGAGCGCCAGGTAGACGACGTCGAGCGCGCCCGCCCAGGCCAGCCGGTCCCAGGGCACGGCTCCGCCGGCCAACACCGTGCGCATGCCCTCGAAGACGTGCGAGGCGGGCAGGAACCACGACACGGTCTGGAGCGGCGCGGGCAGCACCGACACCGGGTAGAAGATCCCGGCCAGCGGCTGCACCACGAACACCAGCGACCAGGCGATCACCTGCGCGTTCTCGCCGAAGCGCAGCACGGCGGCGATGCCGACCAGCCCCAGCGACCAGCCGAGGACGAGCAGCACCCCCATGAACGGCACCAGCCCCACGCCGATGGCCGTCACCCCGAACCCGTAGAGGGCGTAGGCCAGCCCGGCCATCACCGTGACCGCGACCGCCACCTTCCCGAGCGAGAACAGCACCAGCCCGGCCAGGTACTCGGCGCTGGACAGCGGGCTGACCTGCACGTTGAGCAGGTTGCGCGACCAGATGTCCTCCAGGAAGGCGATGGAGATCTCGTTGCTGCCCTTCTGCAGCACCTGCCAGAGCAGCACCGCGCCGAGGAGGAAGGTCACCACGAACGGCACCTGCTGGGTACGCAGGAACAGCGTGACGAACCCCCACAGCAGCAGCTCCACCGTCGGCCAGAAGAAGATCTCGAAGACGCGGACCGGGCTGCGGCGCAGCGCGGCGAAGTCGCGCAGCACGACGCCCAGGACGCGGCTGCGCCGGGCGGCGAGACCCAGCGGCGGCAGGCCCAGCGGAAGGGCAGGCGGAGGAGCCGGTGGGAGGGCGGGTCGTGGTGTCGTCATCCGCGGGCCACCTTCAGGAACACCTCTTCCAGGTCCTCGGCCCCGTAGCGGCCGGCCAGGTCGGCGGCGCTGCCGGAGGCCACGACGCGGCCCTCGGCCATGAAGTGGATCCGGTCGCACATCCGCTCGACCTCGCGCATGTTGTGGGAGGTGATGAGCATCGCGGCGCCGCTCTCGCGGGCCACGCCGGACAGCAGGCCGCGGATCCGGTCGCCGGCGTCGGGGTCGAGGTTGGCGGTCGGCTCGTCGAGCACGAGCAGGCGGGGCGCGTTGACCAGCGCCTTGGCGAGCTGGACGCGGGTGCGCTGCCCCGAGGACAGGTCCATCACCCGCCGCCGCCGCAGCGGGCCCAGCTCCAGCAGCTCGATCATCTCCGCGACCCGTCGCTTCGGGCGACGTACGGCGTAGAAGCGGGCGAAGACGTCGAGCACCTCCTGCACCAGCAGCGGGCCGGGCAGGTCCACGTAGCTGGCGGCGAAGTTGACCCGGCTCAGCGCCTCGATCCGGTGCCGGGCCAGCTCCATGCCGAACATCGTGATCGTCCCGGCGTCGGGCGTGATGAGCCCGAGCAGCATGTGCAGGGTCGTCGACTTGCCGGCGCCGTTGGGGCCGAGCAGCGCGGCCACCTCGCCCTCGGCCACGGTGATGCTCACGTCGTGGACGGCCGTGACCGGTCCGAACCTCTTCGCCAGGCGAGTCGCCTCCAGGATGGCCACCGTTCCAGCCTGCGGCCGGTGCTCGCCCGCCCGCAACGGGTTTTCGCCGGGTCCGCAGACGGCGGGGGCCCGCCTCCACGAGGGAGACGGGCCCGGGCCGGGTCGGAGAACGGGTCAGTGCGAGGCGGAGAGGTCGAGCTCCTTGACCCGCGGGTCGCCCTCGTCGGCGAAGTAGTCGCCGCGCGAGGTGGCGTCCTCGCCGTCGGCCACCTTGGCGGCCCGGAAGGCGAGCGTGGCCAGCACCGACACCACCAGGTTGACCGCGAGGGCGAGGAAGCCCGCGTACACGGTCATCGGGGTGTCGAGGCCGAGCTTCTCCAGCGCGAACGCGGACCCGCCGAAGTGCGCCTTGCCCTTGGCCGGGTTCGGGATGAGGTACAGCATCCACACGCCCGCCGCCAGGCCGGCCGCCCAGCCGGTGATGAGGCCGCCCCGGTGGAACCAGCGGGTGTAGAGGCCGAGCGCCACCGAGGGCAGCGTCTGCAGGATGATCACGCCGCCGATGAGCTGCAGGTCGATGGAGAACTGCGGGTCGAGCAGCAGGATGCACAGCACCGCGCCGACCTTGACGACCAGCGACACCAGCTTGGACACCTTGGCCTCCTGGGCGTCGGTGGCCTGCTTGTTGAGATACTCGCGGTAGATGTTGCGGGTGAAGAGGTTGGCCGCCGCGATCGACATGATCGCGGCCGGCACCAGCGCGCCGATGCCCACGGCCGCGTACGCGACGCCGGTGAACCAGTCGGGGAACATCTGGTCGAACAGCCGCGGGATGATCGTGTTGGTGTCGGTGCCGATCGGCTTGGTGCCCGCGGCGATGGCCATGAAGCCGAGCAGCGCGATGAGGCCCAGCAGGAAGCTGTAGGCGGGCAGGGCCGCCATGTTCCGCTTGATCACGCCCCGGTTCTTGGAGGCCAGCACGCCGGTGAGGCTGTGCGGGTAGAGGAACAGCGCCAGCGCCGAGCCGAAGGCGAGGGTGATGTACTGGAGCTGGTTGGCCGCGTTGAGCGTGATGCCGTCGGTCTTGACCGGGGTGGCGTCGAACTTGGCCTGGGCCGCGTCGAAGATGGACCCCCAGCCGCCGAGCTTGGCCGGGATGTAGATGACCGCGGCGAGGATCACGATGTAGATGAGCGTGTCCTTGACGAACGCGATCAGCGCCGGTGCCCGCAGGCCCGACTGGTAGGTGTACGCGGCCAGGATGGCGAACGCGATGATGATCGGCAGGTGGCCGGTGATGCCCATGGACTTGAGCACGGCCTCGATGCCGACGAGCTGCAGGGCGATGTACGGCATGGTCGCCACCAGCCCGGTCAGGGCGATGACCAGCGCGAGCGTGGGCGAGCCGAAGCGGGCCCGGACGAAGTCGGCCGGGGTGACGAACCCGTGGACGTGCGAGACCGACCACATCCGGGCCAGCACCAGGAACACCAGCGGGTAGACGACCACCGTGTACGGCAGCGCGTAGAAGCCGATGGCGCCGGCCCCGAACACCAGCGCCGGCACGGCCACGAACGTGTAGGCCGTGTAGAGGTCGCCGCCGACGAGGAACCAGGTGATCCAGGAGCCGAAGTTGCGCCCGCCCAGGCCCCACTCGTGCAGGCTCTCGATGTTCTGGGGCCGCCGCCAGCGGGCGGCCACGAAGCCCATGCCGCTCACGACGAGGAAGAGCACCGCGAAGACGACCAGCTCGGTCGTGTGCCCGCTCATCGCGTCATCCGGTAGACGATCGTGGTGCAGGCGACGCCGACGACGATGAAGGCGATCTGCAGCCAGTAGAAGACCGGGAAGCCCATGAGGCGCGGCTCGTCGGCGTTGAACAGGAACGTCATCAGGGGCAGCACGATGGGCAGGACGAGCAGCCAGTTCCAGGGGCTGCGGTCGCTGCTGGGCTGCCCGGGTTCCCGGGTTGTCACTCGACCCCTCCGTTAAGCCGTATCCGTGGGAACGGATGCATGAGCCGGTCGTCTGACCGGCTCATGACTTGGTGGTCAACGGAAGGAGATTAGCTTTACGGAGGTATTAAGCCCAATGTCGATGGGATTACGGTTTGGCCTAAATAGTGACCAAACATCCCGGAATGTGAGACGCCGGGCGGTTCACGTCGAGCCGGCGAGGTCCACTTCCTTGACCGCGGGGTCGCCCTCGTCGGCCGTGTAGTCGGCGGGCCGGGTCCCGTCGGGCCCGTCGGCGGCCTTGGCCGCGCGCGCGATCACCGTGCCCAGGACGGCCACGACCAGGTTGACCAGCAGCGCCAGGAAGCCCGCGTAGACGGTGATCTTCGTGTCGAGGCCGAGGTTCGCCAGCGGGAACGCCGAGCCGCCGAAGTGCGCGTGCTTGGTGGCCGGGTTGGCGATGCCGTAGAGCATCAGCAGCCCGCCGCCCATCCCGGCGACCCAGCCGGCGATGAGCCCGGCCCGGTGGAACCACCGCGTGAACAGGCCGAGCGCCACCGACGGCAGCGTCTGCAGGATCATCACGCCGCCGATGAGCTGCAGGTCGATCGAGAACTGCGGGTCGATGAGCAGGATGAACAGCACCGCCCCGACCTTCACCACCAGCGAGGTGACCTTGCTGACGCTCGCCTCCTGGGCGTCGGTCGGGTTGCGGTTGACGTACTCGCGGTAGATGTTGCGGGTGAACAGGTTGGCCGCCGCGATCGACATGATGGCCGCGGGCACCAGCGCGCCGATGCCGACCGCCGCGAACGCGACCCCGGTGAACCAGTCGGGGAACATCTTGTCGAACAGCTGCGGCACCACCGTGTTGACGTCGGTGCCGATCGGCTTGATGCCCGCGCTGATCGCCATGTAGCCGAGCAGCGCGATGAGCGCCAGCAGCAGGCTGTACGCGGGCAGCGCCGACATGTTCCGCTTGATGACGTCCCGGTTACGGGAGGCCAGCACCCCGGTGACGCTGTGCGGGTAGAGGAACAGCGCCAGCGCCGAGCCCAGCGCGAGCGTCACGTACTGGAGCTGGTTGTTCGGGTTGAGCAGGTGTCCGTCGCCGGGCGCCGGCGTGGCCTCGAACTTGGCCTTCGCCCCGTCGAAGATCGCCCCCCAGCCGCCCAGCCGGGCCGGGATGTAGATGATCGCCACGAGGATGACCAGGTAGATGAGGACGTCCTTGACGAACGCGATCAGCGCCGGCGCCCGCAGCCCCGACTGGTAGGTGTAGGCGGCCAGGATGACGAACGCCACGATCAGCGGCAGGTCGCTCAGGAACCCGCTGCCCGCCACGCCCATCGTCTTCAGCACGGCCTCGATGCCGATGAGCTGGAGCGCGATGTACGGCATGGTCGCCACGATGCCGGTGATCGCCACCAGCAGCGCCAGCGTGGGCGAGCCGAACCGCAGCCGCACGAAGTCGGCCGGCGTGACCAGCCGGTGCACGTGCGACACCGACCACAGCCGGATCATGATGAGGAACACGATCGGATAGGTGACCACCGTGTACGGCACGGCGAAGAACCCGGCCGCGCCCGCGCCGAACAGCAGGGCGGGCACCGCCACGAACGTGTACGCGGTGTAGAGGTCGCCGCCGATGAGGAACCAGGTGATCCACGAGCCGAAGTTGCGGCCGCCCAGCCCCCACTCGTGCAGGCTGGCCAGGTCGGTGGGGCGGCGCCACCGGGCGGCCACGAAGCCCATCCCGCTGACCAGCAGGAACAGCACCGAGAAGACGACGATCTCGGTCGTGTGCGCGCTCACGGCCGCCTCCTCGTCATCCGGTAGACGATCGTGGTCGTCGCCACGCCGAGGGCGATGAAGGCGATCTGCAGCCAGTAGAACAGCGGGAAGCCGAGCAGCCGCGGCTCGTCGGCGTTGTAGAGGAACGTCAGCAGGGGGATGACGACGGGCACGAGCAGCAGCCAGTACCAGGGGCTGCGGTCACTCTTGTCACCGGGCAAGGCGGTCTCCTTGGGCGTGAGGAGAAGCAGCTCTCGACCCCGCACCTTAGACAGACCGGGGTTCCGGTCAGGTCACGGATCGCCGAGTGGTCGTAGCGCCGCGCCGAACGGTCGATCTCCCGGAGCCTCCTCCTGGTGCTCGTACAGCCGGGCCATGCGGGCGGCCGCCCCGGCGAGCAGGGCACGCAGCTCCGGCGGCCCGAGCACCTCCGCCTCCGGGCCGAGGCGCAGCACCTGACTGTAGGCCACGGCGACGGACTCGACGCCCAGCCGCAGGGTGCCGTCCGGCTGGAGCGAGGCCAGCGCGTCGTCCAGCGCGGCCGGGTCGGCGACGTGCCGCAGCATCCGCACCCCCGCCTCCGTCAGCCGCAGCGTCACCGTCTCGCGCAGCAGGGAGCGGGCGAAGGCCGCCGCGTGCTCCGCCCAGAACGCCGCCAGGTCGAAGTCAGGGTCCCGCTCGAACACGCCCTCGTGCGGCTCGACCTCGCCGAACCGGTCCACCCGGAAGACCAGGAACCGGGACCGGACCCGGCCGGCGAGGTACCACGCCCCCGCCTTCAGCACGAGCCCGTACGGCTCCAGGGTGCGGCGGCGCTCGCGGTAGGCGGCGGTGACCGGCCGGTCGCTCCACACGGCCCGGGCCAGCGGCGCCAGGGCGGCGGGAGGCGGGTCGTCCGGGGCGAACCAGCCGGGCGCGTCCAGGTGGAAGCGCTGCGCCGCGGTCGCGGGCGCGTCGCGCAGGCCGGGCGACAGGGCCGCCGCGGCCTTCAGCCGGGCCGTCGCCGCCACGCCCTGCAGGCCCATCTCCCGCAGCGCGGCCGGCACCCCCGACAGGAACAGCGCCTCCGCCTCGGCCCGGTCCAGGCCGGTCAGCCGGGTCCGGTAGCCGTCGAGCAGCCGGTAGCCGCCGCCGCGGCCCCGGTCGGCGTAAACCGGCACGCCCGAGCCCGACAGGGCCAGCACGTCGCGGTGGACGGTCCGCTCCGACACCTCCAGCTCGCGCGCCAGCTCCGCCGCCGTCATCCTGCCGCGCGCCTGGAGGAGCAGGACGAGCGACATCAGCCGCCCGGCGCGCACAGCCGTGCCTCCCGTCCGGTCATGGGACCGCCACGCGGGGGAGCACCACCGCCGAGGGCAGCTCCGGGGTGTGGAAGACCTCGACGTCGGCCGCGACCATCGGACCGCCGAGCCCGATCGGCCGCCCGGTGCCGGTGTTGCGGGCGATCGTCGGGTACGCGCCGGCGGCCACGTGCACGCGGATGCGGTGCCCGGCCCGGAAGCGGTGCCCGAGCGGCCACAGCTCCACCACCACCCGCCGCACGTCTCCGTCAGGGGAGTCCGGGTCTCCGGGGGAGCCCGGGCTCAGGCGCCGTACGCCCTCGCACAGGTTGAGCGACCTGCCGTCCGGGTGCACGTCGCACACCCGCACCACCACGTCCACGTACGGCGTGCTGGAGCGCACGAACAGCTCGGCCGTGACGGGCCCGATCATCTCGACGTCCCGCGGCAGCGCCGGCGAGCTGTAGACCAGCACGTCGCGCCGCGCCTCCAGGCGACGCTGGTCGCGCGGCCGGGAGTCCGACAGCAGCACCGGCCCGCCGAGCACGGGCGTGGGGTGCGCGGGGTCGTAGCGGAACCGGTCCGGACCGGCCGCCCGCGGCGCCTCGGGATCCAGCCCGAAGCCCCGCTGGAGGTGCCACCGCTGCGGTGTCATGCCCGGCACCGGCCAGTCGGGGTAGTCGCGCCACTCGCCGGCCCCCGTCACGTGCACCCGCACCGGGTCGGCGCGCAGCCCGGACGCGTCGCCCATGAGGTGCGCGCGGAACCAGGCGAGGCCCTCGGCCATCGAGGTCCGCCCGTGCCGGGCGTCCACGTGGTACCACGGCCCGATCGTCAGGTACGGCCGGCGCCCCGCCCGCCGCATCGCCAGATAGTCCTTGAGCTGCCACGGCAGGAACACGTCGTACCAGCCGCTGAGCATCGTGACCGCCGCCTCCACCTGCCCGACCTTAGGGGAGAAATCGCGCTTGTCCCAGTACGGCACGGCGGGGTCGGCGTGGTGCTCCAGCAGATCCTGGTAGAAGCGCAGCGGACGCCCCGAAGCGGCCACGTCCAGCTCCGCCACCGGCCGCCCCGACAGCACGGCCCGCCGCGTCAGCCGGGGCGCGGTCAGCGCCGCCGCGCCGCCGAAGGGACGCGCCATGGCGTCCGTCAGCGCCGTCCAGCTCAGCGCCGACTCCAGCGCGAACGCCCCGCCCACGTAGGCGGCGTCGCGGAACTGCGACGCGGTGATCTGGGCCGCCATGGCCTTCAGCTCGGGCCCCGCGTCGGCCGCGATGGCCCACTGCGCGTAGCCCAGGTACGACGGGCCGAACATCGCGAACGACCCGCCGTACCAGGGCTGGGCCCGCATCCACGCCAGCGTCGCCAGGCCGTCGTCGTGCTCGTCGGCCATCGGGTCGAGCAGGCCACCGGAGCCGAAGCCGCCCCGGCAGCTCTGGATCACCACGTGGAAGCCGTTGCGGGCGAAGCCCCGCCCGTACATCCAGCCGAACAGGCCCCGCCGGCCGTACGGGGAGCGGATGAGCACCACCGGCGCCCGGCCGCCGCCGGCGGGCGCGTAGTGGTCGGCCATCAGGGTCACACCGTCCGGCATGGGGACGGGAAGGTCACGCTGGAGCCGCACGCGTCGCATTACCTACCAGTAACAGATGCCGCCCGGCAGGTGGAAGCCCGCGCCGCTGCCCGCGTCCGTGGTCAGCAGGGCACCTCCGAGAAGTCCTTGTAGATCGTGCGGACGCCCCAGGAGCCGCCGCCGCCTTCGCATTCCTCCACCATCTGCCCGACCACGGTGGTCCATGAGGAGTCGGAGTAGTAGGTCGTGACGCAGTAGTTGCCGAGGCCGCAGGGCCGGGCCTGGGCGGGCGCGCTGGTGACGGCCGCGCCGGCCAGGGCCAGCACGACCGCCACGGGGAGGGACAGGAGGGAACGGCGCATGGCGAAGCCCTTCGCTGGGGGAACCGTTGACCGGATCATGAGCCCGCCCGGCCCGGAGATCAAGGCCCGCGCCGCGGTTCGTGGTCCCGCTAGCTGTAGTGCTGGTAGAGCGGCCAGGCGGCTCGCCAGGAGCCCTTCAGTCCCCGGCACAGGAACACCGGCATCCCCTGCAGCTCGTTCTCCACGCCGACCCGGTTGTCCACGACGGCGCGCTGCTCGCACGTGGTGTACTGCCGGTACATGCCGCGCCGGCCGATGTTCACCGCCACCGCGACGGTGCCGGTCTCGGGCGGCGGGCCGTACAGGTGGAGCTGGTTCTGCCCGCTGTAGACGCGCGGGATCCCGGCCTGCGCCAGCGCGCCCTGCTCGCCGTAGCTGCCGGTCAGCACGATCGCGCGGGCCCGCTCCTCGGGCGGCAGCGTGTCCAGGATGCCCCGCACGGCGGCGGCGAACTGCGGCCAGCCGACCGACTCGCGCACCACCTCGTCGATGTCCGGGATCGGGGTGGCGGCCAGCCGGTCGGCGGGCAGCAGCGGCAGCGCGATCACCGCGCAGACCAGCCCGTTGACCACCAGCGACGCCACCGCCAGCCGCACCCGGCCGGCGCCCGCCGCCTCCACGCTCACGCAGCCCGCCGTGAACAGCAGCAGGACCAGCCCCGCCGTGTAGTCGAACCGGCCGCCGCTGAGCACGGTCAGCACCGCCGCGGCCGGGAACGCGACCGCCACCGCCCGCACCCGCCGGTCCTTCCACAGCCGCCACCAGCCGAACCCGCCGATGACCGCCACGACCGGCCCGAACAGCCCGAACTGCATCGGCACGAACATCAGCCGCTGCTCGTCGCCCTCGCCCTCGCTGAGCGCCGCGGCCATCTTGAGCTGCGGCCAGTCGTGGGTCGCCTGGTAGATCAGGTTGGGGGCGGCCAGGACGAGGGCGATCGCCGCGCCCGCCCACAGCCACGGGCTGGCCAGCACCCGGCGCGGCCCCGCGAGCAGCAGCCCGGCCGCGAGGCCCAGCGCCAGCATCGCGATCAGCAGCTTGTTGTACGTCGCCAGCCCGGCCACCACGCCGAACGCGACCCACCAGCGCGGCTCCTCCCGGCGCAGCGCCTTGATCGCGAACAGCCCGGCCGCCGCCCAGAACGGCAGGTCGAAGCTGAGCGTCAGCATCGTGTGCCCGGCCACCAGCGTGTACGCGCCGGTCGCGACGCCGAGCGCGGCCACGGCCTGGGCGACGCGCCCGCCGCCCAGCTCGCGCGTGATCAGCGTGGCCAGCACCACCAGCAGCGCCGCCGCCACGGCCGGGAAGATCTTCAGCGCGAACAGCGTGTCGCCGAACAGCGCGATCGACATGCGGGCGATCAGCGGGGTGAGCGGGGGCTGGTCGACGTAGCCCCAGGCGGGATACTCGGACAGCACCCTGAAGTAGAGCTCGTCACGGTGGTAGCCGTACCGGTCGCCGAGCAGGAGCAGCACCGCGACCAGGCACGCCACGACGACCGTTGTCGACCGCCAGGCTAACGGGGGGCGTTCCATGATTGTCAAGCTAGCCGTTCGCCCCGCCGCGCGGACCCCTACGCCCCCCGCTATTTCACGCGGCCTTCCGGCTGGCGCCCGTCCGTCACGCCGCCGGAGCGGGCGCCGAGGGGGCACGGAGGGGCACGGAATGCCGGAGCCCCCGCTGCGCGCCGCGTTGCATGATCTTGGGCTCGGCGGCTACCCTGGGGACATGCGAAACCGCGTCGAGCTTCAGTGGTGGCGCCGCTTCTAGGCGGCGCGAGTTTCGCACATCTTCGACGGACGGCCGCCCCGGTAGGCGGCCTTTCTCGTGTCCGCCCCCGGGTTCGGCGTTGTGGCAGTGCACTTCGACGGTCAACATCAACGGCAACATCAACAAGGGGCAAGCAACTGTGGAGACGAGCGGATATACCAGCGGTTACGTCACGGCCGGCGGCATCGGCGTCGAGCGCGAGACGCGCGAGGTGTCCGAGGACGCGCTCGAGGAGATCGTGACCGCCCTCGACGTACGGCGCGGCGGCGCCTTCTCCTCCGGCATGGACTATCCCGGCCGCTACAGCAGGTGGGCGTTCGGCTACGTCGACCCCTGCGTCGAGCTCGTCGCCAAGGGCCGCACCATCTCCGCCCGGGCCCTCAACGCCCGCGGCCGGGTCGTGCTGCCCGCCGTGACGTCGTGCCTGCTGGCCGCCGGCAAGCCGGTCGAGGAGCCGACCGCCGACCGGGTCGAGGTGTTCGTCCCCGAGTCGGAGGACCTGCTGCCCGAGGAGATGCGCAGCCGCCGGCCCACCGTGTTCAGCGCGATCCGCGAGGTCATCGCCGCCTTCCGCGGCGACGACCCGCACCTCGGCCTGTACGGCGCCTTCGGCTACGACCTGGCCTTCCAGTTCGAGCCGATCAGGCAGGAGCTCGCCCGCCCCGCCGACCAGCGCGACCTCGTGCTGCACCTGCCCGACCGGCTCGTCGTGATCGACCGGCAGCGGGAGACCTGCGTCGAGCACCGCTACGAGTTCACCGTCGACGGGGCGAGCACCCGCGGACTGGAGCGCACCGGCGACTCCACGCCCATCGCCACGCCCGCCGAGATCCCGTCCGACCCGCCGAAGGGCGAGTACGCCAAGGTCGTCGCCGCGGCCAAGGAGAAGTTCAGGCGCGGCGACCTGTTCGAGGTCGTGCCCGGCCAGCTGTTCCACGCCGTGTGCACCGAGCCGGCCGCCTTCTACCGCAGCCTGCGGCACAGCAACCCGGCGCCGTACGAGTTCATCATCAGCCTCGGCGAGGGCGAGCACCTCGTCGGCGCCTCGCCCGAGATGTACGTCCGGGTCACCGGCGAGCGCGTCGAGACCTGCCCCATCTCCGGCACCATCGCCCGCGGCAGCAACCCCGTCGAGGACGCCGAGGCCATCCGCACCCTCCTGACCAGCGTGAAGGAGGAGTCGGAGCTGACCATGTGCACCGACGTGGACCGCAACGACAAGTCCCGCATCTGCGTCCCGGGCTCGGTCCAGGTCATCGGCCGCCGCCAGATCGAGCTGTACTCCCGGCTCATCCACACCGTCGACCACATCGAGGGCCGCCTGCGCCCCGAGTTCGACGCCCTCGACGCCTTCCTCACCCACATGTGGGCCGTCACCGTCACCGGCGCGCCCAAGACGTGGGCCATGCAGTTCATCGAGGACCACGAGGCGACCACCCGCCGCTGGTACGGCGGCGCGATCGGCTTCATCGGCTTCGACGGCTCCATGAACACCGGCCTGACGCTGCGCACCGCGCAGATCAAGGACGGCCTCGCCACCGTGCGGGCCGGGGCGACCCTGCTGTTCGACTCCGACCCGGAGGCCGAGGAGCGCGAGACCGAGCTGAAGGCCAGCGCCCTGCTCGGCGCCCTGGCCGCCGTCAACCAGCCGCACGCCGTGGCGGCCGCGCCGGTCCGCGAGCAGCCGGGCCGGGGCATGAAGGTGCTGCTCGTCGACCACGAGGACTCCTTCGTCAACACCCTGGCCGACTACTTCCGGCAGGAGGGGGCCGATGTGGTGACGCTGCGCCACGGGTTCCCGCCGGCGACGCTCGACGAGGTCGCCCCCGACCTGGTGGTGCTCTCGCCCGGCCCCGGCTGGCCGTCCGACTTCGGCATGACCGCGCTGATCGGCGAGATCTACGCCCGTGAGCTGCCGGTCTTCGGCGTGTGCCTCGGCCTGCAGGCGATGGTGGAGCAGGCGGGCGGCTCGCTGGAGCTGCTCGACTACCCCGAGCACGGCAAGCGGGGGCAGGTGACGCGGCTCGGCGACAGCGCGCTGCTGGAGGGGCTGCCCGCCGAGTTCACCGCCGCGCGCTACCACTCGCTGCACGCCAAGCGGCCCGGCGTGGTCGGCTTCGAGGCCACGGCGGTGACGCCGGACGGCAACGTCATGGCCATCGAGGACACCCGCAACCGGCGGTTCGGGGTGCAGTTCCACCCCGAGTCGATCCTGACGGCCGAGGGCGGCGCCGGCGCCAAGATCATCGCCAACGTCCTGCGCCTCTCCCGCCGCTGACCCTGCCGCCCTCCACGCGGCCCGGGCGTCCGCGACGTCCGGGCCCGCGTGGGGAACGCCGAACGGCCGGTGCGGCAGAGGTGTGCGGAAAGCGGCGCGGCGGCCCGGCCGTACGCCCTAGAGTCTCCGCATGCTCCCCCCCGGCCTGCCCGACACGGTGCGTGAAGCGCTGCTCGCCCCGCTGGTCGACCACCACTGCGACGCCGTGCGCCGCGACGACCTGTCCCGGGCCCAGTACGAGCTGCTGATCGGCGGCGGCGTGCCCGCGCCGCCCGGCACCACGCACTTCGACACCCCGGTCGGCGTCGCCGTGCGCCGCTGGTGCGCCCCCGTCCTCGATCTGGCGCCGCACGCCCCGCCCGCGGTCTACCTGGCCCGGCGCGCCGAGCTGGGCGCCGGCGAGGTCAACCGGCGGCTGCTGGGGGCCGCCGGGGTGGCGGCGTTCCTCGTGGACACCGGCACGGAGAGCGGCGACCTGCTGCCGGCCGCCGAGATGGGGCGGCACGGCTCGGCCGCGGCCGACGAGATCGTCCGCGTCGAGCAGGTCGAGCACGACGTGGCCGAGATGGCGGGCACGGCCTCCGACTACCTGGACGGCCTGGCCGAGGAGCTGTCCGCCCGCGCCGCCAGGGCCGTGGGCCTGAGCACGGTCACCGCGCACCGCCACGGCCTCGACTTCGACCCGGCCCGTCCCAGCCGCGGGTCGGTGATCGCCGCCGCGAACCGGCGGCTCGCCGACCCCAAGGATCCGCTGACGGACCCGGTGGCGCTGCGGCACCTGCTGTGGACGTCCGTCGACGTGGCCCGCGAGCGGGGGCTGCCCCTCCAGCTCCACACGGGCGCGGGTCCCGACTCCGGGCACGCGCCGCCGCACCGGACCGACCCCGCGCTGCTGACCGGCTTCCTCCAGGCGCTCCAGCCCGCCGGCGTGACCGTCATCCTGCTCCACTGCTACCCATTTCACCGCCAGGCCGCCTACCTGGCCGCCACGTACCCGCACGTCCACGTGGACGTCGGACGGGCGCTCACCCGCACCGGCGCCGCGTCGTGGCGGGTCGTGGACGAGCTGCTGGAGCTGGCGCCCTTCCACAAGCAGCTCTTCGGCTCCGGCTGCTCCGGCGTGGCCGAGACCGCCCACCTCGGCGCCGTGTCGTTCCGGCGCGCCCTGGGCCGGGCGCTGAAGGAGCGGCTCGACGCGGGGGAGTGGAGCGCCCCCGACGCCGCCCGCGTCGCGTACATGATCGGCTCGGGCAACGCCCGCCGCGTCTACCGCCTCTGACGTCGGCCGGAACGACGCGCACGGCGGTGGACGGGTGGGGCACCCCGGAGTTCGCGCCCGGCCGCCCGACCTGGTTTGCTTGGCCCGTCACATCGCCTAACCGAGCGGGGGCTCGCCATGCGCACCGTCGAACCCGAGGTCTTCATCGTCGCCCGTCCGCAGCTCGACTACGACGAGCTGGCCCGCTACCTGGGCGAGGTCGGCGGCGAGCGGTGGCTGGAGCGGCTCGACCGCGGCGACCTCGACGCGCAGAACCTCGCCGAGTTCGCCGGGCGGCTCTGCTACCGCTCGTTCGAGCCGGGCCTCAACCCCAACGTGGTCCGCATCCGCGAAAACCAGGACGAGTACCTCCGCAACATCCTGGCCAGCGCCCACGGCTCGGTTCTGGAGCACGTCAGCTTCAGCTTCGTGCTGCACAACGTCAGCCGCGTCCTGACGCATGAGCTGGTCCGCCACCGGCCGGGCGTGGCCATCTCCCAGGAGTCGCTGCGCTTCGTCCGCCTGGACGAGCTGCCGTTCTGGTTCCCCGACTGGGCCCGCGAGGACTCCGAGCTGATGGAGCGGGCCACGGCGGTGCTGGAGGAGCTGGAGCGCTTCCAGCTGTGGATGGCCGACCACTTCGAGCTGGATGAGGAGGGCAAGCCGTTCTCCGAGAAGAAGCACCGCACCTCGTTCATGCGCCGCTTCGCCCCCGAGGGCCTGGCCACCGGCCTGGTCTGGACGGCCAACGTCCGCACGCTGCGGCACACCATCGAGGCGCGCACGGCCGTCGGGGCCGAGGAGGAGATCCGGCTGCTGTTCCAGCGCATCGGGGAGCTCATGCTGAAGGAGGCTCCGGCCCTGTTCGGCGACTACGTCGTGGAGGACGGCGCCTGGGTCCCCGGCTGGCGCAAGGTCTGAGCCCGCGTCAGGCCAGGGTGGGCAGCACGTACACCTCGGCGCCCGGCGGCAGCGCGCAGTCGAGGCTGCCGAGCCCCCGCGCGTCCTCCCCGGAGACGATCATGCTGATGTGGCGGCGGATCCGCCCGTAGTCGTCACGCAGCCGCTCCTCCAGCAGCGGGTGCGTACGGCGCAGCATGTCCAGCGCCGACCCCAGCGTGGGCGAGGTGTCGGAGTCGGCCGCGACGGCGAACACCTTCACCTCGCTCCTGCCGCTCACCCAGCGCCGCAGCGAGCTGGGGAGCACGAACACGACCATGGTCACGGGTCTGGCCCGTCGGGTGCCCATGTGCTAGAGCACCGCCGCGCGCACCGTGAGGACGTCGGGCAGGTGCCTGGCCACCAGGCTCCAGCTCTCGCCGCCGTCAGTGGAGGCGTGCACCTCGCCGTCGCGGGTGCCGAAGAACAGGCCCGCCTCCGAGGCGGTCATCGCGTCGCGCAGCACGGTCACGTGCACCGGCGGCTCCGGCAGCCCTCGGTCGAGGGGGCGCCAGGTGTCGCCGGCGTCGTCGGAGCGGTAGACGCGCAGGCGGTGCTCCACCGGGGTGCGGTCGACGTCCGCCTGGAGCGGCAGCACGTACACCGTGTCGGGGCGGTGCGGGTCGACCACGACGGGGAAGCCGAAGTCGGACGGCAGGGACCCGCCCACGCCGTGCCAGGCGCCGCCGAAGTCGTCGCTGCGGTAGACGCCGAAGTGGTGCTGCAGGAACAGCCGGTCGGGCCGTGCGGGGTGCAGCGCCACCTTGTGCACGCACTGGCCGAACTCCGGGTACTGCCGCCCCTCCGGCAGGAACGGCGCCCGGATGCCCTGGTTGGCCGCCTCCCACGACAGGCCGCCGTCGGCGGTGCGGTAGAACCCGGCCGCCGACACCGCCACGCCCATCACCCGCGGGTCGCTGGGATGCGGGACGATCGTGTGCAGGCACAGCCCGCCGCCGCCCGGCTGCCAGTGCGGCCGGTGCGGGTGCTCCCACAGCCCCTCGACCAGCTCGTAGGTGACGCCGCGGTCCTCCGAGCGGAACAGCGCGGCAGGCTCCGCTCCGGCCCACACCACGCCCGGCTCCGACGGCGACGGCTGGAGCTGCCAGACGCGGGCCAGCGTCGCGCCGGTCTTGTCGGGGAACGCGACCGGTGGCCGGGACGCCTCCTGCCAGGACTCGCCCAGATCGTCGGAGTACATCACCGAGGGACCGAAATGGCCGTACTCGATGCCGGCGAGCAGCCGGGGCGAGGGGCCGCGCGTGTCGATCGCCACCGAGGGGACGCCGACCGTGGAGAACCGGATCGGCTGGACCTCGAACGGGCCGCCGCCGGTCGATCGGGCGAGGAACAGCCCTTTGCGGGTGCCGATCGCGAGCATCGCGTCACTCATTGCAGACTCCCATCGCCGCCGCCGTCGCTGCGCCGTCTTCCGTGCCGTCTTCCGGCCGATCGTCCTGTGGCCTTCGCCTTTTGGACCTGTTTTGTCGTTTTTGGTCGTCCTCTGTGCCGTCTTCCGGCCATGGTGTCACGCCGCACCCGGGGCCGCCCGGCAGTGCGGGATTCGCGTCCGGACCGTTCCCGGGGCGTGATGTGATCGCGCTGAGCAGCGGCTTTGCGCAACCCGTCACCGGCGGGGGGCTACGCGACGGAGCGGGCGGGGTACGTCCACGGGACCGGCGAGGCGCGCCCGGCGGGGGAGTCCCGGCGTGCCGACAGGGGGGAGTGTCCTGTGAGGGTGGTCATCGACCTGACGCGCTGCCAGGGGTACGGCCAGTGCGCCTACCTCGCGCCGGAGGTCTTCACGATGCACGGCGAGGAGGCCGTCGCCTACGACCCCGAGCCTGACGACGCGCAGCGCGAGCACGTCCTGCGGGCCGCGGCGGCCTGCCCGGTGCAGGCGCTGCACGTGGACCGGATGGCGATGCGGCACTGGACGGCGCCCGTCCGGCGGCTCGGCGGCGGCTCCGGAAGCGTCCGGCGCGACGGGCACATCGTGATCGTCGGCGGCTCGCTGGCCGGCGGCCGGGCGGCCGGGGTGCTGCGCCGCGAGGGGTTCACCGGCCGGCTGACCGTGATCGGCGAGGAGACGCACGAGCCGTACGACCGGCCGCCGCTGTCCAAGCAGATCCTCACCGGCCGCGCGCCCGCCGAGCACGCCCGCCTGCCCCGGCTGCGCGAGGTGGAGGCCGAGTGGATCCCCGGCAACCCGGCCACCGGCCTGGACCTGGCCGCCAAGAGCGTGCGCCTGGCCGACGGCCGCGACGTGCCGTTCGACCGGGTGTTGATCGCGACGGGCACCCGCGCCCGCCCCTGGCCGGACGAGGCCGAGGCCGCCCTTGACGGCGTCCACGTGCTGCGCACCCTGGAGGACGCCGCCCGCCTGCGCGAGGCGCTGGCGGCGGGCCCGGAGCGGGTGCTGGTCATCGGCGGCGGGTTCACCGGGTCGGAGGTCGCCTCGGCCTGCCGCGAGCTGGGCCTGCCCGTGACGCTCGTCGAGCGCGGCCCCGCGCCGCTCATGGGCGCCCTGGGCGGCGTGATCGGCCGCATCGCCGGCGAGATCCAGCGCGAGCATGGCGTGGACCTGCGCTGCGGCCTGACCGTCACCGCCCTGGAGGGCGACGACGCCGGCCGGCTGCGCCGGGCCCGCCTGTCGGACGGGAGCACGGTGGACGCCCAGGTGGCGGTCGTCGCGCTCGGCGCGGTCCGCAACGTCGAGTGGCTGCGCGGCTCGGGGCTGGCCGCCGGCGTGTGGGGCGTGGCCTGCGACGCGGGCTGCCGCGCGGTGGACGCCAACGGGCTGGTCACCGACGACGTGTTCGTGGCCGGCGACATCGCGCGCTTCCCGCACCCGGTCTTCCACTACGAGTTCATGTCGCTGGAGCACTGGGGCAACGCCGTCTCGCAGGCCGAGATCGCCGCGCACAACATGGTCAGCGACCAGGCCCACCGCTGGCCGCACCTGGCGCTGCCGGTGTTCTGGTCCAGCCAGTTCGGCGTGAACGTCAAGTCGGTGGGCGTGCCCACGCTCGCCGACCAGATCGTCGTCACGCAGGGCTCGGTGGCCGAGCGCCGCTTCGTCGCCGTCTACGGCTACCGCGGCCGGATCACCGCCGCGGTCACCTTCGACCAGGCGATCTGGCTGGAGTTCTACCAGCGGCTCATCGAGCGGGCCGCGCCGTTCCCGCCGGACTTCCCTCATGTGGACATGAGAGGCCACATGGGGCCGATGCCGGCGGAGGTCGCCGAGCGCGCGGTCGCCAGCGAGGGCGCCACCGTCGTGGTGACCGGCCACGACCCCGCCGAGCGCCGCGCCTCGCTCGTGTACGGCGAGCAGTGACCATGTCCGCGCCCGCACGCCACCGTCCCGGGAGGAACCGAAATGCCGAGAGATAAGGCGTCGGACGACGTCTTCGAGCAGATCCTCGACTTCTCCAGCCGAGCCGACCCGTACCCGCTGTACGCCGAGCTCCGCGAGACCCCGGTGACACGGCGGGAGGACGGCACGTGGGTGGTCAGCACGTACCGGGAGATCGTGGAGCTGCTGCACGACCCGCGGCTCAGCTCCGACCGCCGCAACCTCGCCCATCGGCCCGAGGGGGACGCGGCCGGCGGGGCGGGCGGCGTGTCGTTCATCGGGCAGGACCCGCCCGAGCACGACCGGCTGCGGCGGCTGGCGATGCGCCACTTCGGGCCTCCGCACACGCCCGGCCGGATCGAGGCGCTGCGCCCCGAGATGCTGGCGATCACCACGGAGCTGATCGACGGCCTGGCCGGCCGCACCCGCGCCGACGTGGTCGACGACGTCGCCTACCCGCTGCCCGTCACGGTGATCTGCCGGGTGCTCGGCGTGCCGCGCGCGGACGAGGCGCGCTTCCACGCCTGGGCCGACGCGATCGTCGAGACGCTCGGCCCGGGGGAGTCGGACCGCGCCGAGCGGGAACGGGCCCGGGCCGAGGCGACCTCGAAGCTCCAGACGTACCTCGCCGACCTCGTCGCGGCACGGCGGGAATCGCCGGGCGACGACATGCTGTCGGGAATGGCCACGTACGAGGGGCCGGAGGGCGGGATGACGCCGGTCGAGGTGATCGCCACGTCCGCGCTGCTGCTGGTCGCCGGGCACGAGACCACGGTCAACCTCATCGCCAACGGCATGCTCACGCTGCTGCGCCACCCAGGGCTGCTCAAGCGGCTGCGCGCCGAGCCGGACCTGATCATCACCACGGTTGAGGAGCTGCTGCGGTACGAGCCGCCGGTGCACTTCCTGTCGTCGCGGGTGACGCTGGCCGACATCCCGGTCGCCGGGACCACGATCCCGGCGGGCGCGCCGGTCGTCCTCGTCCTCGCCTCGGGCAGCCGCGACCCGGCGCACGTCAGCCACCCGGACACCTTCGACCCGGACCGCCGCTACAGCGAGCACCTGGGCTTCGGAGGCGGCGTCCACTACTGCTTCGGCGCCGCGCTGGCCAGGCTGGAGGCGCAGATCGTCCTGCAGCAGCTCGTGAACCGCCTGGTGAACCCGCGCCTGGTCGAGGACCCTCCGCCCTACCGGCCCAGCGCCACGCTGCGCGGGCCGCGGCACGTGCTCGTCGACTACGACGGGGTCACTCCGGCCGCTGTCTGACGGTCTGCTCTGCGACGGTCTGCTCTGCGGCGGCCTCGCCGGTGAGGAGCTTGCCGGCCAGGGCACGCAGCCCGGAGCGCTCGGCGGCCGTGAGCGGGGCGAGGGTCCGCTCCTCAACGGCCGCGACGACGGCCCGGCCCCGGTCGAGGGCGGCCCGGCCGGCGTCGGTGAGCGAGGCCCGGTAGCGCCGCCGGTCGCCCGGGTCGCGGTCGCGCTCGGCCAGCCCGTCCGCCACCAGGCCGTCCATCAGCCGGGCCATGTCGCTCGGGTCGAGCCCGAGCGAGTCACCGAGCTCGCGCTGCGCCGCCGGGCCGTGGTCGGCCAGCGCCGCCAGCGCCGCGAACCGCCACAGGCTGAGCCCGGCCTCCGCGGCGAGCCCCTCCGCCACGGCGCGCCGGGCGGCGACCGCGACCTTGTGCAGCACGAACGTCGTGATCCCGAGCAGGGTGGGCGGCGGCTCCATGGCCCCCTAGTGTAGGGTTTCACCAATCATTGGTACTTACCCACTGATTTGGAGACCTTCGGCATGGACGCCCTCTACCCGCGCCTGCTCGTGCGCGACTTCGCCGCCTCGGTGGCCTTCTACCAGGCCGCCCTGCGTGACCTGCACGGAGTCGAGCCCGTGAAGGTCCTTCCCGAGGCGTCGTACGCCAACTGGGACATCGACGGGCAGGCCGGGCTCGTCCTGTTCGGGCGGGCCGCGATCACGGCCGCCGTCGGCACCTCGGACCTGCCCGAGACCCCCGCCGCCCAGGACACGTCCATGCTGGTGATGAGAGTGGACGACGTGGACGCCGCCGCCACCCGCCTGGCCGGCCACGGGGCCCGGCTCGTCGCCCCGCCGCAGGACCGCCCCGCCTGGGGTCCCACCCTGCGCACCGCCCACCTGCGCGACCCCGAGGGCAACCTCATCGAGCTCCAGTCGTACTAGCCGCCCTTACCTCACACGTCATCGCGGCCCTTCCCTCGGGTGCCGTAACGTTTGCGCCATGGGAGCGCTTGCCGTACATCAAGAGGAGACCTTCGGTGAGCTGCTGCGCGCCTGGCGCCAGCGGCGCCGGGTGAGCCAGCTCGACCTGGCGATCGAGGCCGACGTGTCGTCCCGGCACGTCAGCTTCCTGGAGACGGGCCGGGCCCGTCCGAGCCGCGAGATGGTGATGCGGCTGGCGGAGGAGCTTGAGGTGCCGTTGCGGCACCGCAACCGGCTGCTGGTGGCGGCCGGCTACGCGCCGGTGTTCCCCGAGCGGGAGGTGCGGGCGCCCGAGATGGCCGCGGTGCGGCAGGCCCTCGACCGGATCCTCGCCGGGCATGAGCCGTTCCCCGCGCTGGTCGTGGACGCCGGCTGGAACCTGGTCGCGGCCAACGCGGCGGCCGGGATGTTCATGGAGGGGGTGCCCGCCGAGCTGCTCCAGGAGCCGATCAACGTGATGCGCCTGTCGCTGCACCCCGACGCGATGGGCGGCCGCCTGCTCAACCTCGCCGAGGTCCGCGCGTACCTGCTCAGCCAGCTCCGCCGCCAGGCCGAGGCGTCCGGCCACGGGGCGCTGGCCGAGCTGCACGACGAGCTGGCCGCCTACACCTACCCCGGGGTGGAGCTGAACGTGGCCCGCGTGCCCGGCCCGGCCGACATCCTGCTGCCCCTGCGCATCCGCCACGGTGACCAGGTGCTGTCGATGTTCACCACGATCGCCACCTTCGGCACGCCGGTGGAGGTGACGGTCTCGGAGCTGGCCATCGAGACGTTCTGGCCGAACGACGAGGAGACCGCGGCGGCCTTCGGCCGCCCCGCCGCCGCGAGCTGACGCCGCCGCGAGCTGACGGGGCCGGGGGCCGCCGGGGGCCGGCGTGGCCCGGTGGTGACGCCACCGGGCCGATCCTCACCGCTCGTCGTGGACGACGTCGCGGTGGACGCGGGCCGGCGGCACCCCGTCGTCCTGCAGGCGCCGGACCGTCTCGGTCACCATGGCCGCCGGCCCGCACACGTACACCTCGTGCTCGGCCCACGAGTGGAAGCGCTGCGTCACCTCCGGCAGGTGGCCGTGCATCCCCTCATGGTCCGGGTCGCCGGAGACCACGGGCACGACCCGCAGCCACGGGAAGGCGCTCTCCATCCGGAGGAGGTCCGGCAGGTCGTACAGCTCCTCCGCGGTCCGGGCGCCGTACAGGAGGTGGATGTTGGGGCGGCGGCCCGAGGCGATGATCTGCTCCACGATCGCCTTCAGCGGCGCGAGCCCCGTGCCGCCCGCCACGCACAGCACGTCGCGGCAGCCCGGCTCGGGCGCCGCCATCGTGCCCATCGGCGGGCCCAGCGTGATCGCGTCGCCGATGCGGGTGTCGCGGGTGAGCGTGGTCGACACCCATCCGCCCGGCACGGAGCGCACGTGCAGGCGCAGCGTGTTGTCGGGGCGGGGGGCGTTCGCGATGGAGAACGCCCGCCACACCCGCGGCCAGCGCGGGACCTGCACGGTCACGTACTGCCCGGCCGTGTACGGCAGCCGCTGGCTGGGCTGGAGCGTGACCACCGCGATGTCGGGCGTGCGGCGTTCGTGGTCGATCACCTCCGCGACCCACCAGGCGGGCGACGCCCCGGCGTCCGCCTCGGCGGCCTCGATCATCAGCTCGGCTGCCGCGTTGTAGGCCGCGACCCAGGCGGCCTCGATCTCGGACGTCCAGATGTCGGCCGCGAACGTGCGCACGGTGGCCAGCAGCGCCCTGCCGATCGCGCCGTAGTGCTCGGCGACCACCCCGTACTTGCGGTGGTCGCGCCCCAGCTGGCCGAGGAAGGAGGCCATGCTGTCGGGGCTGTCGAGGCTCCACACGATGCGGGTCAGCGCGCCGAAGAGCCGGTCGCGCTGAGTGTCCATGCCCGGCGGGAACATGCTGCGCAGGTGCGGGCTCTCGGCGAACAGCCGGCCGTAGAAGTACGCGGCCGCCTTGCCGGCCACGGGCTCGATGACGGAGAAGCTCTCTTTTACCAGGCGCGGATTCAACGACATTTCCACATCAACCCCACCCCATAGCCCGGAATCGCATTCCGGTCGTGTCGTTCCACCTCCCTGACGGCTCCGGGTGACGAGCGTCCGGCGGGCCCCGGCTCGGCCGATCGCTCGGAAATCGAGTCTTACACCACCACAGGGACGTCACAACCGTTTCGCGCCGATACGGTGCGAACCCGAACTATGCGTAACGCTCCTGTTATTCTCCGCAGTCAAGGCAGCGCGCATTTCGAACGCGAAACGTGAATATGTATTGCATTCGCATTTTCTGATTATTTCGCGGTTTGTCAGGAAGCCCTATCGGTGGCAGGGCGGGAACGGCCGGACGGATCCATCTCCGGGGGTGACGTGAGCGAAACGCCGTGCGCCATGATGGCCTGGCGGACGCCGCACCACCGGACGCCGTACCGACTCGTGCCGTACCGACTCCTGCTCGCACCTGGAGATCGCATGTCCCGACCGCTGATCGGCATCACCGCCTACTTCGAGGCCGCCCGCTGGGGGGAGTGGGTGCGGGAGGCGGTCCTGTCGCCCCCGGCCTACGCCAAGGCCGTCGAACGCGCCGGCGGGGCGCCCGTCCTGCTGCCGCCCCTGTCCCCGCACACCGCCGCCGACCACGTACGCGGCCTGCGCGGCGTCGTCCTCGCCGGAGGCACCGAGGTCGGCGCCGACGCCTACGGGGAGGACCAGGACGGCCGGGCCGCCCCGCCGCAGGCCCACCGCGACCGCTACGAGGTGGCCCTGGCCCGCGCCGCGGTCCAGGCCGGCCTGCCGATCCTCGCCGTCGCCCGCGGCATGCACGTGCTCAACGTCGCCCAGGGCGGCACGCTCATCCCCTGGCTGCCCGACACGCTCGGCGACGACCGCCACGGCGAGCCCGGAGCCCGCCACTCCATCCAGGTCAGCGCGTCCAGCAAGCTCGGCAAGGCCGTGGGCGACCACGTCGAGGTGGTCGCGCCGCACGTGCAGTCCGTGCGCCGGCTCGGCTCGGGGCTGCTGGCCGTGGCCTGGGCCGAGGACCAGATCGTCGAGGCCGTCGAGCTGCAGGGCCACCGGTTCGCCGTGGGCGTGCAGTGGCATCCCGAGCGGGGCACGGGCGACGCGTTGTTCGATGCGCTCGTCGAGGCGGCCCGCTAGGCTCCGACCATGCCGCTGAACCCTCAGGCGCGCGAGTTCCTCGCGCGCTACCGGCCGGACGACGGCGGCGGCCTGGACAGCCTGGACCTCGCCGCCATCCGGGAGGCGCGCGCGGCCGACCCGATGGCCGCGCACCGTGGCCCCCTCACCCGCATCGCCTCCGTCCGCGACGAGACCGCGGAGGGCGTGCCGATCCGGATCTACCGGGCCGACCGCGGCGACGGGCCGCTGCCCGTGCTCGTCTCCTTCCACGGCGGCGGCTGGGTGTTCGGCGGCGTCAAGCGCGACGACGCCACCGGCCGCGACCTCGCGCTGCGCACCGGCGCCGTGGTCGTCTCCGCCGGCTACCGGCTGGCGCCCGAGCACCCGTTCCCGGCCGCGGCCGACGACGCGTGGACGGTGGTGCGCGACGTCTTCGCCCGGCCCGCCTTCTACCAGTGCGACGGCTCCGTCGCGGTGATCGGCGTCAGTGCCGGCGGCAACCTCGCCGCCGTGGCCGCCTGGCAGGCCCGGGACGCCGGGCTGAGGCTGACCCACCAGGCGCTGGTCACCCCGGTGCTGGACCTGACCGGGGACACGCCGAGCTACGCCGCGTTCGGGCGGGGCTTCGGGCTCGACGCGGCCGAGATGGCCTGGTTCGCCCGGCAGTACGCGCCCGGAGCCGACCCCGCCGACCCGCGCCTGTCGCCGCTGCGGGTGCCGTCCGCCACCGGGCTGGCGCCCGCCACGATCGTCACCGCCGAGTGCGACGTGCTCCGCGACGAGGCGGAGCGCTACGGCGAGCGCCTGACCGAGGCCGGGGTGCCCGCCGAGGTGGCCCGCTACGAGGGGGCCGTGCACGGGTTCTACTCGTTCCCGGGCCTGTTCGACCAGGCGCTGGAGGCCCGCGAGCTCGTCGCCCGCCGCCTGCGCGACGCCTTCGGCCTGGAGGGGGAGCCGTGACCGGTCCCGCATCCATCGTTCCCGGATCTCCCGTGCCCGGATACGAGGCGTACGAGCGGCTGCGCGTCGACCTGCCCGCCGAGGGCGTGCTGCGGGTCACGATCAGCGAGCCCCGCAGGCTCAACGCCGTCGACATGACCGGCCACCGCGAGCTGGCCTCGATCTGGCGCGACGCCGACCGCGACGACGCCGTGCGCGCCGTCGTCGTCAGGGGCGAGGGCGAGGCGTTCTCCGCCGGCGGCGACCTGTCCATGATCGAGGAGATGACGCGCGACCACGCCACCCGCATGCGGGTCTTCGCCGAGGCCCGCGACATCGTCTACAACGTGGTCAACTGCTCCAAGCCCGTCGTCTCCGCCATCCAGGGCCCCGCCGTCGGCGCCGGGCTCGCGGTGGCGCTGCTCGCCGACGTGTCCGTCGCCGGGCGCACCGCCCGGATCATCGACGGGCACACCCGGCTCGGCGTCGCCGCCGGCGACCACGCCGCGATCGTCTGGCCGCTGCTGTGCGGGCTGGCCAAGGCCAAGTACCACCTGCTGCTCTGCGAGGCCGTCACCGGCGAGCAGGCCGAGCGGATGGGGCTGGTCAGCCTGTGCGTGGACGACGACCAGGTGCACGAGACGGCGCTCGGCCTCGCCTCCCGGCTGGCCGCCGGCGCCCAGGAGGCCATCAGGCTCACCAAGTACGCGCTGAACAACTGGCTGCGCATGGCCGGCCCGTCGTTCGACGCCTCGCTGGCGATGGAGTTCCTCGGCTTCACCGGACCCGACGTCGCCGAGGGTGTGCGGGCGCTGCGCGACAAACGGCCCCCGTCCTTCTCCTGATCAGGTGATGTCCCCGCGGCGATGGGTAGGCGCAGCCTCATAGAGGACAAGGAGGTCGTCGACCTGCCGAAGCGCCGGCGCTGGACGACGACGGGCCGGTCCGCCGAGGCCGAGAACGCCGCCCCGGGGACGGTCCGCGGCAGGTGGTCCGCGGCCGTGCATGACCCACGCGCACCGGCCACGCGCGTGGGGTGACGGCCGCACTGGGACCGGCGCCGGGGGCGCGGGAGGGTTGAGACCAAGCTCTCCCCGCACCGGGCCCGGTCAGACGCGCGGACGGCGGGCGTGGAAGACGAACGCCGGCGGCGCGTTGCGCCACACCGTGCGGCTCGGCACCACCTCCTCGAACCGCTCGGCCAGCAGCGCACGGAACCGGCGGGCCGAGCCCAGCGGGATCGCGTGCACGTACGAGAAGGTCGTGAAGGCGCCCGCCGGGCTCATCGCCGAGACGACGGCCCCCATCAGGCGCCGCTGCAGAGCGTCGGGGAAGGCGGCCCAGGGCAGGCCGCTCACCACCACGTCCGCCTGGCTCAGCCCGTGCGCCCCGAGCAGCCGCGACAGCTCGGCGGCGTCGCCGTGGACCACGTTCACCCCCGGGAAGCGCGAGGCCAGCAGGCCCGCCATCCGCTGGTTGAGCTCCACCGCCAGGTGCCGGCCGCGCCCGGCCAGCCGCCGCTGGATCTCCGCGGTGAACGGCCCCGTGCCGGGACCCAGCTCGACCACCACCGGCTCGCCCCGCTCGGGCACCGGGGCGCAGACGGACCGGGCCAGCCGCCGGGAGCTGGGCGCGAGCGCGCCGACCGTGACCGGGTCGCGCAGGAACTGGCCGAAGAACAGTGCGGTGTCGTTGGACATGCCTCGACCGTAGGGGCGCGGTCGACGCCGCCTGATCCGCCGGAAGGACGGGGTTCCGGCCACTTGGAGGAGGCCGCATCCTCCGCGGGGAGGATCGGGAAACGGCTTCGCCCGGATAGTTTGCAGGGCATGCGTTGGCGTGGCGTGGCGCTCGATGTGCTGCTGGCGGTCTCGGGGATCGCGCTGGACCTGCTCCTGTCGGGCAAGGCGGGCGGGTTCGGCGACCTGCCCCCGGCCATGACCGTCCCGATGGCGGTGCTGGCCGGCCTGCCCATGGGGTTCCTCCGCACCCGGCCCCCGTGGGCGGCGCTCTACCTGGCCGCGTTCCTCGTCTTCGCCGACCACGTGGGCTCCTACAGCTCCAACACCGCGCAGATGCTGATCTGCGTCGCAGTCGGCCGCGTCGCCTACCGGTCCGGGCCGGGAACCGTCGCCGTCTCCGTGGCCGCCGCCGTCCTCGCGACCGGGCTCAACCTGGCCGACGCCGGCGTCCCGCCCGCCGGCAACTGGTGGATGTACACCCTGCTCGTGCCGGGCTTCCCGGCCCTGGTCGGCGGCTACCTGCGCGGCCGATCCAGCCGGTTCGAGCCGGGCGACATCACGCCCGACGTGCTGCTCGCCGGCGCCGGGGTGGCCGTCGGGGTCCTCAGCACGTGGACGTCGTGGGACCAGGGCTCCCTGCCGGTGTGGGTGGTCGGGCTGCTGGCGGTGTGCGGCGGCCTGTCGCTCGGCGTGGCCCGCCGGCTGCCCGGCATGGTCCTCATCTTCGAGGGCGTCCTGCTCGTCTCCGCCGACCAGTACCTCCACCAGGCCGTCAACTCGTGCCTCATCCTCTCGATGACGGCCCTCGGCGTGTTCGCGCTGCGGGTCGCGTCCTGGTTCTGGACCGCCGTCGCGTACGCCTCCGGCTGCGTGCTCGCCACCGTCGCCGTGGTCGAGTCCGAGACCGAGGTCACCCCGTTCCGCGTCCTCGTGCTCATGCTCCTGGTCGTGGCGCCCATCGCGATCGGCCGTTACCTCGGCGTCCGGCAGACCGCGGCCGCCGCCGAGCGGCGGCGGGAGGAGGAGTCGGCGCGGCTGGCCCTCGCCCAGGTCCGCGCCGACCAGCTCGCCGAGCGCGAACGGATCGCCCGCGAGGTGCACGACATCGTCGCCCACCACGTCGGCGCCATGGTGCTGCGGGCCGGCGCCGCCCGCTACGCGGCCCCCGAGGGGCCGGTCGCCGACGCGCTGGCCGACATCCGCGACACCGGACACCAGGTGCTGGAGGACCTGCGCGGCCTGCTCGACGTGCTGCGCGACCCCGACGCCCGGCCCGGCCTGCTGGCCGATCCGGCCGACGTGATGCGCGAGTCCGCCGAGAGGATGGCCGCGGCCGGTCTCGTCGTCGACCTGCGCCTCGACCCGGCCGCGGACCGGGCCCCGCTCGTCGCCCGCGCCTCCGCCGCCCGCATCGTCCAGGAAGGGCTCACCAACGTGCTCAAACACGCCGGACCCGGCACCGAGGTCGTGGTCGCCCTCACCGCCCGGGGCAAGGGACTGGCCGTCGACATCGTCAACGGCCGGCCGCCGGCGCGGGTGGAGCGCCTGCCGTCCTCGGGGCGCGGGCTGGCCGGGATGCGGGAACGGGTCCGCGCCCTGGGCGGCACGCTGGCGGCAGGCCCGGGCGAGAACGGCGGCTGGCGCCTGACCGCCACCCTGCCCGGCACACGGGACGACCCCGCCGGAACTCCGGCCGGCCGCTTCTGCGCGAAGGAGGACGTCGCGTGATCCGCGCCCAGGCGGCCGTCAGCCGTCCACCGGGGCGGCCCGGCCGGCGACTCCTTCCGCCCGGTGCGGCCCGTGCGTCATCCCGCGGGCGGACCCCGGAATAATCCGGCAGGCTGACGACCGTCCGCGTCCCCGGCCGCCAGCATGTGGTCCTCACCCCTCCAGGAAGGACCACATCATGCAGGAGACCGCGCCCGTGCCTCACGGATCCGCGCCTCAGGTGTCCGGGCCCCGGCGATCCGGACAGGTGTCCGCCGGGCTGCTGTACGGGCTGCGCATCGTCGTCGTCGCCCAGGCGGCGTCCCTGCTCGTCGCCGCCTCCCTGGCCGGCCAGGCGGTCGGGGCGGGTGAGGCGATGCGCGAGTCCCACGTCATGGCCGGGATGGTGGTCCACCTGGTCGCGCTCGTGCAGGTCGTCCTCGCCGTACTCGTCTGGCGGCCGGGACGCGGCGCCGGCTGGCCCGCGCTGGCGAGCGTGGCGCTGCTCGTCGTCGGCATGGCCCAGCACGTCACCTGGCTCTGGCTCGGGGCGCACCTCCCGAACGGGGTCGCCCTGTTCGGGCTGATCGTGGCCATGCTCGTCTGGGTGTGGTCGCCGCGGGCGGGCGTGCGCCGCTAACCTCGACCGTGTGTATGTGAAGATCTGCGGGCTCAGCGAGCCCGGGCACGTGACGGCGGCCGTCGAGGCGGGCGCCGACGCCATCGGGTTCGTCCTGACCCGCAGCCCGCGCCGCGTGACGCCGGAGCGGGCGGCGGAGCTGGCCGCGCTGGTGCCCGGCCACGTGCTCACCGTGGGAGTCTTCCGGGGAGAGGACCCGGCGGAGGTGCGCGCCGCGACCCTCGCCGCCGGGCTGCGGGCCGTGCAGCTGCACGGCCACCACCCCCACGCCGACTTCACCGCGCTGAAGGACCTCGGCCTGACCCTGGTCCGGGCCGTGGACGCCGGGGCGGACCTGCGGTGCGGCGCCTACGACGAGGACCTGCTCATCGTCGACGCGCCCCGGCCCGGCTCCGGCGAGCCGTGGGACTGGGCGGCCGTGCGGGGACGCCCCTCGGGCCGCTGGCTGCTCGCGGGGGGCCTCGACCCGGCCAACGTGGCCACCGCGATCGCCGCGGCCCGGCCGTGGGGGGTGGACGTGTCGAGCGGCGTCGAGGTGGCGCCGGGCGTCAAGGACGCCGGCCTGATCCGGGACTTCCTCGCGGCGGCCCGCGATGCGCGATGACCGCCCGCGAGGCCCGATCGCGCCCGGCCCGATGAGCGACGCCCTTTCCCCCCGCCTCCCCGGCCTGACCGCCGAGCAGGGCCTGACCGCCGAGCAGGGCCCGATCGCCGAGCAGAGCCCGATCGCTGAGCAGGGTCCGATCGCGGAGCCGGGCCCGATCGCCGAGCAGGGCCCGATCGCCGAGCAGGGCCCGGAGCTGGCGCGGGTGCTGGCCTTCACGCACGCGTTCGCCCGGCGCAAGGCCGGGCGGGTCGCGGAGGTGCCGGGCGGCTTCGCCGTGCTGAACGACCGCTACCCCGGCTCCCACGACGACAACCGCCTCGTCGTCGTGTCCCCCGCCCCGGACGGGGGCGCCCCGGACGGGGGCGCCCCGGTCCGGGCCGGGGAGGTGCTGCGGGCCGCCGACGAGGTGCTGGCCGGCCGCGGCCACCGCTACGTGTGCGTGGACGACGACGCGCTGGGCGCCGCCCTCGCCCCCGCCTTCACCGCCGCCGGTTACGACCACGAGTCCAACGTGGTCATGGTCTTCCGTGGCGCCCCGCCCGCCGACGTCCCCCCGGCCGAGGACCTGACGCTGGAGGAGCTGCTGCCCGTCGTGCGCCATGACTGGCGCGAAGCCCTGCCGAGCGTCTCCGGCGACGCGGTCGACCAGCTCGCGCGGCGGGTGGCGGAGCGGCTGCGCGGCGCCGACATGGTCCGCTTCCGCGGCGTGCGCGCCGCGTCCGGCGAGATCGCGGCCCGGGCCGAGCTGTACGTCCAGGACGGGGTCGCCCAGATCGAGAGCGTCCACACGGGCACCCGCCACCGTGGCCGGGGACACGCCCGCGCCCTCATGCGGGCCCTGCTCGCCGAGGCGGCCGGCTGCGAGCCGATCTTCCTGCTCGCCGCCGAGGAGGACTGGCCGAAGGACTTCTACGCCCGCCTGGGCTTCGCGGCCGTCGGCCGCACCCACGCCTTCCTGCGCGCCTGACACGCCTCACACGGTCCGCCGCCCCGGGGAACACCGGCCGGACGGGCCCGCTGCCCGGAGATACGACGCAGTAGGGTCTCCAGCGTGAGCGAAACTTCCGCCGAGGACCGGATCTGGACGGTTCCCAACCTGCTGAGCTTCCTGCGACTCCTCGGCGTGCCCGTCTTCCTCTGGCTGGTTCTCGGGCCCCGGGCGGACGGCTGGGCCATCGGGGTCCTGGCGGTCGCCGGGTTCACCGACTGGCTCGACGGGAAGATCGCTCGCGCCTTCAACCAGACGAGCAAGCTCGGGCGGATCATCGACCCCGCCGCCGACAAGCTGTACGTGTTCGCGACCATCCTGGCGCTGCTGGTGCGGGGCGTCATCCCGTGGTGGCTGGTGGCGCTGATCCTCGCGCGTGAGCTCTTCGTCGCAGGTTTCTTCCCCGTGCTCCGCAGACACGGTTACCGGGCACTTCAGGTGCACTTCCTCGGTAAAGCGGCCATGTTCAATCTCATGTACGCCTTCCCGCTCCTCTTCCTCGCCTCCCACACCGGGTGGTATGCCGAGATGGCCCGCGTCACAGGATGGGCTTTCGCTGTGTGGGGAACAGGTCTGTACTGGTGGGCGGGCGTGTTGTACGCCGTTCAGGTGCGCCGGCTCATAACTGCGACCACAAAGGAGTGATCGGGTGAAGGCGGTCGTCATGGCGGGCGGGGAGGGCACTCGGCTGCGACCGATGACCGCCAACCAGCCCAAGCCACTGCTTCCCGTGGCCAACCGGCCGATCATGGAGCACGTGTTGCGCCTGCTCAAGCGGCACGGGGTGACCGAGACGGTGGTCACGCTCCAGTTCCTCGCCGCGCTCGTGCGCAACTACTTCGGCGACGGCGACGAGCTGGGCATGAGCCTCCAGTACGCCACCGAGGACATCCCGCTGGGCACGGCCGGGAGCGTCAAGAACGCCGCCGACCGGCTGCGGGACGACCGTTTCCTGGTGATCTCCGGCGACGCCCTCACCGACATCGATTTGTCGGATATGGTGCGTTTTCACCGAGAAAATGGAGCTCTTATTACCATAGGGCTCAAACGCGTGCCTAATCCGCTGGAGTTCGGGATCGTCATCATCGACGAGGCGGGCCGCGTGCAGCGCTTCCTGGAGAAGCCCACCTGGGGCCAGGTCTTCTCCGACACCGTCAACACCGGCGTCTACGTCATGGAGCCCGAGGTCCTCGACCATGTGGCCGCGGGGGAGCCCGTCGACTGGTCCGCCGACGTCTTCCCCCGCCTGCTGGAGAGCGGCGCCCCCATCTTCGGCTACGTCGCCGACGGCTACTGGGAGGACGTCGGCACCCACGAGAGCTACCTCAAGGCCCAGGCCGACGCCCTGTCCGGCAAGGTCAGGCTGGACGTCGGCGGCTTCGAGCTGTCACCGGGCGTCTGGGTGGCCGAGTCGGCCTCCGTCGACCCCGACGCGGTGCTCAAGGGCCCGCTGCTCATCGGCGACTACGCCAAGATCGAGGCGGGCGCCGAGCTGCGCGAGTACACCGTGCTGGGCAACAACGTGGTCGTGCGCGAGGGCGCCTTCCTGCACCGGGCCGTCGTCCACGACAACGTCTACGTGGGCCCGGGGGCCCACCTGCGCGGCTGCGTCGTCGGCAAGAGCACCGACGTCATGGCCGGCGCCCGCATCGAGGAGGACGCCGTCATCGGCGACGACTGCGTCATCGAGCCCGAGGCGTACATCTCCAGCGGCGTCAAGGTCTACCCGTTCAAGACCATCGAGGCCGGGGCGGTCGTCAACACCAGCGTCATCTGGGAGTCGCGCGGACAGCGCAGCCTGTTCGGGCCGCGCGGCGTCAGCGGGCTGGTCAACGTCGAGATCACCCCCGAGCTGTGCGTACGGCTGGCCAGCGCCTACGCCACCACCCTGAAGAAGGGCGCGCACGTCGTCACCTCGCGCGACTCCTCGCTCGCGGCCAGGGCGCTCAAGCGGGCCGTGATCAGCGCGCTCACCGCCAGCGCCATCAACGTGCTCGACCTGGAGGCCGCCCCGCTGCCCGTGGCGCGCTTCCACACCGCCCGCGACGCGGCGGCCGGCGGCATCGCCCTGCGCACCACCGCCGGTGACCCGCAGAGCGTGGACATCGTCATCATGGACGACCGGGGCGCCGACCTGTCGGCCGCCGCCCAGCGCAAGCTGGAGCGGGTCTTCTCCCGCCAGGAGTTCCGGCGGGCCTTCCCCGGTGAGATCGCCGAGCTGACCTACCCGGCGCGCGTCGTCGAGGACTACACCCACGAGCTGATGCGCCGGATCGACATGAGCGGCATCGCCGGCATGAAGGTGGTCGTGGACTGCGCCGGCGGGACCTCCTCCCTGGTCCTGCCGACCCTGCTCGGCCGCGTCGGCGTCGAGGTGCTCACGGTCAACGCCCGGCTCGACGACGCCTCGCCGACCGAGACGCTGGCCGAGCGCCGCCGTGACCTGCAACGCCTGTCGGAGCTCGTCAGCTCCTCCCGCGCCGCGTTCGGCGTCCGCTTCGACCCGGTCGGCGAGCGGATCGCGCTGGTGGACGAGATGGGGCAGCTCATCGGTGAGGAACGGGCCCTGCTCGTGGTGCTCGACCTCGTGGCCGCCGAGCGCCGGGGCGGGCAGGTGGCGCTGCCGGTGACCACCACCCGGGTGGCCGAGCAGGTGTGCCGCTTCCACGGCGTGCAGGCGCAGTGGACCTCCACGGCTCTGGACGCCCTCACCTCGGCCGCCGCCGGCGAGGACATGATCTTCGCGGCGGACGGGCGGGGCGGCTTCGTCGTGCCCGAGTTCAGCCCGGCCATCGACGGGCTGGCCGCGTTCATGCGGCTGCTCGGCCTGGTGGCCCGCACCCGGCTGTCGCTCAGCCAGATCGACGCCCGCATCCCCGAGGCGAGGCTGCTCAAGCGCAGCGTGCCGACGCGCTGGGCGGCCAAGGGGGCGGTCATGCGCTCCGTCATCGAGGCGGTGGAGGCCTCCGCCGAGGGACAGCGCATCGACACGACCGACGGGGTGCGCGTCGTCGGCGAGGACGGGACCTGGGTGCTGATCCTGCCCGCCGCCACCGAGCCGGTCACCGACCTGTGGGCCGAGGCCCACGACATGGACACGGCCCAGGCCCTCATCGAGCGCTGGGCCCGCATCGTCGAGGCGGCCGCCTCCTGAGTGGCCCCTGTGCGTCTTCTGTGCGTCTCCTGGGGGTTTTCCGCGCGTCTCCCGGGACCTATACGCCCGGAGACCGGGGAAGGGGCGCCTTTGGCCGGCTCTTGAGAGGAATGTCACTGCGCGTAACGGCCCCAAGGGTTCGCGCGGCGCCCGACAAGATCGTATTGTGTAAAGGCGCGGCGGCATGGACCATCAGGCGCGGACGGCGGTAACTTTGTCACCGTCCGAACCTGTCGTCCAGCGCCCCGCCTTGACCTTTGCCGTTCAGCAGCGTAAGTTGCGGCATTCGCAAACTTGAAGAGCGAAGCGAGGCGCGCCGAGCACCGTCGCCGCGTCTTCGCGGTAGGAGGCCGAGCCGATCGATGCCGAGCGTCTACTGCACGCAGTGCGGGCACGCCAACCCCGAGGATGCCCGTTTCTGTTCCCGCTGTGGGTCACCGCTGGCCAGAGCCGAGGCCGCCGGGGACACCACCTCGACGATCTCCGTAGCGGGAATCGAGGCGTACGAGGCTGAGACAGGCGACATGCTCCTCGCCGAGCGGGCGCTGGTGGAGCAGCTGCCGCCCGGCACGGCGTTGCTCACCGTGACCAGGGGTCCCAACCAGGGGAGCCGGTTCCGGCTCGACAAGGACCTCACCACCACCGGCCGCCACCCGGAGAGCGACATCTTCCTCGACGACATCACGGTCTCCCGCCGTCATGTCGAGTTCTACCGTCACCGGGGCGGCCAGTTCTCGGTGCGCGACGTGGGCAGCCTCAACGGCACGTACGTCAACAGGGAACGCATCGAGGAGGTGCCGCTGCACTCGGGCGACGAGGTGCAGATCGGCAAGTTCCGTCTGCTGTTCCTGATGCGGACCGCCGCCACAGCATGAGGGAGCGTAGCGAGCGATCCATGGACACGGCTTCGCGCGGACGCATGCGGTCGGCGAAGGAGACCGCATGAGTTCGCAGGCGGCGCGCTCGCACATGAGCATCGGGGAGGTGCTCGCCCTCCTGCGGGGCGAGTTCCCCGACGTCACGATCTCCAAGATCCGGTTCCTGGAGGGCGAGGGGCTCATCGAGCCCGAGCGGAGCCCCTCGGGCTTCCGCAAGTTCACCCACCTGCACGTGGAGCAGCTGCGCTACATCCTCACCGAGCAGCGCGACCACTACCTGCCGCTGCGGGTGATCAAGGACAAGATGGCCGAGGACTTCGGCCGCCCGCGCGCCGTTCCCGACGCCGACGCCGAGCCGGAGATCCGGCTCAGCCGCGCCGAGCTGCTGGAGACGGCCGGGATCGACGACGAGACGCTCACCGAGCTGGAGGACTACGGGCTGCTCGCGGCCCGCGCCCGGCGCTACGACGAGGACGCGCTGACCGTGGCGCGCACCGTCGGGGCGCTGGCCCGCTTCGGCCTGCACGCCCGCCACCTGCGGGCCGTCAAGGCGGCGGCCGAGCGGGAGTGCGGCCTGATCGAGCAGGCGGTCGCGCCGGTGCTCAAGCGGCGCGGCCCCGGCGCCATCGGCGAGGCCGACGAGGCGGCCAGGGAGCTGTCGGCGCTCCTGCTGGACCTGCACGCCGCGCTGGTCCGCGAGGGCGTGCGCTCCGTCCTGGGACGCTGACCCCGGCGAGCCCTCCCCACCGGCCCGCCCCGGCGGGCCTGACGGCCGGCCCCATCGCTGAGATTCGGGACCGCACCGGCGGGACATACGGCACCCGCCGGGTGTTACGTTGAAATGCATAAGCGAACCAGCAATGAGCTGTGCCGGGTCGCCGGCCAGTCGAATACGGAGCAGCCCGTGTTGCAGATGGAGGTCGTGGGCGTTCGGGTAGAAATGCCCACAAATCAGCCGATCGTCCTGCTCAAGGAGGCACACGGGGAGCGGTTCCTGCCCATCTGGATCGGCATGACCGAAGCCACGGCCATCGCGCTGGCCCAGGCGGAGGAGCCCCCGCCCAGGCCCCTGACGCACGACCTGTTCAGAGACGTGCTGAGCGCGCTGGGCGTCGGCCTGCGCGCCGTCAACATCGTCGCCCTGCGCGACGGGATCTTCTTCGCCGACCTGGTGTTCTCCAACGGCGTCGAGGTCAGCGCCCGGCCGTCCGACTCGATCGCCCTGGCCCTGCGCACCGGAGCGCGCATCTTCGCCAGCGAGGAGGTCGTCCAGGAGGCCGGTGTGATCATCCCCGACGACCAGGAGGACGAGGTGGAGAAGTTCAGGGAGTTCCTTGACACGATCACCCCCGAGGACTTCGGCAGGGCGGGGTAGGTATTTCAGTGCATTTACGCTTCACGACGCGCCGAGCCGGATCGTTGACTGAGCATGGTCACGGTCCTACGGTGCAAGTGAAACCCGTGGCCGCCTTTTTACGAACCCCCAGATCAGGTCACGGGATGAGAGAAAGCCGGAGGTCCGCGTGGCGGTCAGCAGCGGCGAGGGAAAGACGGCCGGCCAGGAAGACTCGGTACGGCGCGAGAGCGCGCGGCAGCGTGCCGGGGAGCAGGGACTGCTCTTCGACGAGCGACCGGCGTCGCTGCCGGGTGACATCGGATACCGTGGCCCGACGGCCTGCGCGGCGGCCGGCATCACCTACCGGCAGCTGGACTACTGGGCACGCACCGGACTGGTCGAGCCCACGATAAGAGCGGCGCAGGGCTCCGGCTCCCAGCGGCTCTACAGCTTCCGCGACATCCTGGTGCTCAAGGTCGTCAAGCGGCTTCTCGACACCGGGGTCTCCCTCCAGCAGATCCGTACGGCCGTGCAACACCTGCGTGAGCGCGGGGTGGCCGACCTCGCCCAGATCACGCTCATGAGCGACGGTGTCAGCGTCTACGAGTGCACCTCGGCCGACGAGGTGATCGACCTGCTCCAGGGCGGTCAGGGCGTCTTCGGCATCGCCCTCGGCCGGGTCTGGCGCGAGGTCGAGGGCTCCCTCGCGGAGCTGCCGGGGGAACGAGCGGCGGTCGCGGACACCGTCCCGGCCGACCACCCCGCTGACGAGCTGGCCCAGCGGCGGCGTGCGCGCCGCACAGGGTAAAGTGAGAGCGCAAGGCTGACGACCCCGTGCGGGAGAGTCCCCGGGCTTCGTCCCTGGGGCGCCGAAGGAGCAACCCTCCCCGGAATCTCTCAGGCACCTGTACCGCTCGGGTGAGGCGTCTCTGGAAAGCAGGCGCGCCCGCCAGGCGCGTCTCACCGACGGTGCAAGCCCTCCGGGGTGAAGCTCTCAGGTCCGCATGACAGAGGGGGAGACCCGGCATACGCCCGCGCCCTGGCGCCGGTCTCCACAGCCTCGGGAGGCACCTCCATGACCGACCTGTCAGCTCCGCCGTTCTCGGCCCGGCACATCGGCCCCTCCGCCCCGGAGCAGCAGCGCATGCTCGAGGCCGTCGGCTTCGAGTCCGTGGCCGACCTCGTGGCGGTGGCCGTGCCCGAGGCCATCAGGGCCAAGGACCGGCTGAGGCTGCCCGCCGCGGTCGGCGAGACCGGCGCGATCGCCGAGCTGCGCGCGCTGGCCGGCCGCAACCAGGTTCTCACCTCCATGATCGGCCTCGGCTACCACGAGACGGTCACGCCCGCGGTCATCCGCCGCAACCTCCTGGAGAACCCCGGCTGGTACACCGCCTACACCCCCTACCAGCCCGAGATCTCCCAGGGCCGGCTGGAGGCGCTGCTCAACTTCCAGACCGTGGTCTCCGACCTGACCGGCCTGCCCGTCGCGGGCGCCTCCCTGCTCGACGAGGCCACGGCCGCCGCCGAGGCGATGACCCTGGCCCGGCGGGCCGGCAAGGTCAAGAGCCCCGTGTTCGTCGTGGACGCCGACACGCTGCCGCAGACCAAGGCGGTGCTCGCCACCCGCGCCGAGCCGCTCGGCATCGAGCTCGTCGAGCACACCCTGGAGGGCGAGCTGCCCGAGTGCTTCGGCGTGCTCGTCCAGTACCCCGGCGCCTCCGGCCGCCTGCGTGACTTCCGCGCGGTCGCCGAGGCGGCCCACGCCTCCGGCGCCCTCGTCGTGGCCGCCGCCGACCTGCTGGCGCTCACGCTCGTCGCCGCGCCCGGTGAGCTGGGCGCCGACATCGCCGTGGGCTCCTCCCAGCGCTTCGGCGTCCCGCTCGGCTTCGGCGGGCCGCACGCCGCGTACATGTCGGTGCGCGAGGGCCTGCAGCGGCAGATGCCCGGCCGCCTGGTCGGCGTCTCCGTCGACGCCGACGGCGACCCCGCCTACCGGCTGGCGCTGCAGACCCGCGAGCAGCACATCCGCCGCGAGAAGGCCACCAGCAACATCTGCACCGCCCAGGTGCTGCTCGCCGTCATCGCCGGCATGTACGCCGTCTACCACGGGCCCGAGGGGCTGCGCCGCATCGCCGCCCGGACCCACCGGCACGCCGCCGCCCTCGCCGAGGCGCTGCGCCGCGGCGGCGTCGAGGTCGTCCACGGCGAGTTCTTCGACACCGTGCTGGCCCGCGTCCCCGGCAAGGCCGCCGACGTCGTACGGCTGGCGGCCGAGCGCGGGGTCAACGTGTGGCCCGCCGACGCCGACCACGTCGCCGTCGCCTGCTCCGAGACCACCACCGCCGACCACCTGGAGCGGGTCGCGTCGGCCTTCGGGGAGACGCTCGGCCACGAGTCCGCCTCCCGCGCCGACCTGGACGCCCTGGTCGCCGACGAGGGCCTCGACCGGCTGCCCGCCGGGCTGGCCCGCGAGTCCGGCTACCTCACCCACCCGGTCTTCCACAGCCACCACTCCGAGACCGCGATGCTGCGCTACCTGCGCAGGCTCCAGGACAAGGACATCGCGCTCGACCGGTCCATGATCCCGCTCGGCTCCTGCACGATGAAGCTCAACGCGAGCACCGAGATGGAGCCGATCACCTGGCCCGAGTTCGCCGCGATCCACCCCTACGCGCCGATCGAGCAGGCCGCCGGCTACGTCGAGCTGGTCGAGACGCTGGAGCGCTGGCTGGCCGAGATCACCGGCTACGACGCGGTCTCCATCCAGCCCAACGCCGGGTCCCAGGGCGAGCTGGCCGGGCTGCTGGCCATCCGCGCCTACCACCAGGCCAACGGCGACACCGGCCGCGACGTGTGCCTCATCCCGTCCTCCGCCCACGGCACCAACGCCGCCAGCGCCGTCATGGCCGGCATGCGCGTCGTCGTCGTGGCCTGCGACTCCGAGGGCAACGTCGACCTGGACGACCTCGACGCCAAGATCGACAAGCACCGCGAGACGCTCGCCGCCATCATGGTGACCTACCCGTCCACGCACGGCGTGTACGAGGAGGCCATCACCGAGATCTGCGCCAAGGTCCACGACGCCGGCGGCCAGGTCTACGTCGACGGTGCCAACCTCAACGCGCTGGTCGGCCTGGCCAAGCCCGGCGAGTTCGGCGCCGACGTGTCCCACCTCAACCTGCACAAGACGTTCTGCATCCCGCACGGCGGCGGCGGGCCCGGCGTCGGCCCCGTGGCCGTCCGCGAGCACCTCGCCGGCTACCTGCCCGGCCACCCGCTGCACGACGGCTCGCCGGTCGGCCCGGTCTCGGCCGCCCCGTACGGCTCGGCCGGCATCCTGCCGATCTCCTGGGCGTACATCCGCATGATGGGCTCCGACGGGCTCACCGCGGCCACCGAGCAGGCCATCCTGTCGGCCAACTACCTCGCGCGGCGCCTGGCCCCCCACTTCCCGGTCCTCTACACCGGGCGCGGCGGGCTGGTGGCGCACGAGTGCATCATCGACCTGCGCCAGATCACCAAGGAGACCGGCGTCACCGTCGACGACGTCGCCAAGCGGCTCATCGACTACGGCTTCCACGCGCCGACCATGTCGTTCCCCGTCGCGGGCACGCTCATGATCGAGCCGACCGAGAGCGAGGACGTCGCCGAGCTCGACCGGTTCGCCGACGCCATGATCGCCATCCGCGCCGAGATCGCCAAGGTGGCCTCCGGCGAGTACGACCAGACCGACAACCCGCTGCGCAACGCCCCGCACACCGCCGAGGCCGTCACCGCCGACGAGTGGACCCACCCCTACACCCGCACCGAGGCCGCCTACCCGGTGTCCTCGCTGCGCGACGGCAAGTACTGGGTGCCGGTACGCCGCATCGACCAGGCCTACGGCGACCGCAACCTGGTCTGCTCCTGCCCGCCCCTGGAGGCGTACGAGGACTGACGTCCCCTCCGAGAGGCCCCTTCCCGCACCGGGCGGGCAGGGGCCGCCACGGCGGCCCCGTCAGGGGTGGTTCACGGATGCTCGGGAGCACCGAGCAGGCCGCGGTTGTACGCCTCCGCGACCGCGGCGGCACGGTCGTTGACGTCGAGCTTCGCATAGACGTTGAGCAGGTGCGTCTTGACCGTGGCCTCGGTGATGAACAGCCGGGCGGCCGCCTCGCGGTTGGTGTGGCCGGCCGCGACCAGGCGCAGCACCTCCAGCTCGCGCCGGCTCAACGGGCCGGTCGACGGCGCCGGGGCGCGCAGCCGGCTCATCAGGCGGGCAGCCACCGAGGGCGAGAGCGCGGCCTCGCCGCGGGCGGCCGAGCGCACGGCGCGCAGCAGCTCGTCCCGCGGTGCGTCCTTGAGCAGGTAGCCGGTGGCGCCGGCCTCGATCGCGGGGAGCACGTGGCTGTCCGTGTCGTAGGTGGTCAGCACCAGCACCCGGGCCGGTACGCCGCGCCGGGTCAGCTCGCCGATCGCGGTGACGCCGTCCATGCCGGCCATCCGCAGGTCCATCAGGATCACATCCGGCCCGAGCGCCTCGGCCAGCCGGACCGCCTCGGCTCCGTCCGCCGCCTCGCCGACCACGGTGACCTCGGGGTCGTGGGCGAACATGCTGCTCAGCCCGTCCCGTACCACCGGGTGGTCGTCGGCGATGAGCAGCTTGATCGGGTCACTCACGAACGCACCTCCGGCGCCTCGGCGGGCAGGCAGGCCGAGATCCCGGTCCCGCCCCCCACCTCCGATTCGATCTGCAACGTGCCCGACAACGCCTCGATCCGCTGCCGCATCGCCACCAGCCCGAAGCCCCCGTCCCGCTCGACCCGGGCGGCCGGGTCGAAGCCGCGGCCGTCATCGCGGACGTCGAGGGCCACCTGGTGGTCCATGTAGGAAAGGGTGAGACCGACGCGGGTGGCGGTGCCGGCATGCCGGGCGACGTTGGCCAGGCCCTCCTGGGCCATCCGCAGCAGGGCGGCCTCGGCCTCCGGGCGCATCGTGCGGGCCTCGCCGGTGACGGTGACCTGGGCCGGGATGCCGTGGCGCGCCGACCACCTGGCCGCCACCTCGGTGACGGCGTCGGCCAGACGGCCGCTCTCCAGCGGCTCCGGGCGCAGCTCGTTCACCGAGCGCCGCGCCTCGGTCAGGCTCTCCCGGGCCAGCGCGGTCGCCGCCGCGTGGTGCCGGCGCCACGCGGCAGGGTCGCCGGCCGCGTGCTCGGCGGCCTGCAACTGGGTGACGATGCCCGTCAGGCCCTGGGCCAGCGTGTCGTGGATCTCCCGGGCCATCCGGGCCCGCTCGTCCAGGACGCCGGCCGCGCGGGCATGCTCGACCAGCCGTTCCTGCAGCGCCGCGTTCTCCGCCAGCGCCGCGGCCAGCCGCGCGTTGGCCTCCCGGGCCTCGCGCAGCGCCGCCTCCCGGGAGTCGTAGTACCGTGCGCCGATCTCGCCGATCCAGGCCACCAGGCACATCGGCCCGATGTTGACGGCCAGGATCGCCAGGTACTCGAGACGGCCGGCCCAGGAGCCGGTGTCCAGGTCGGCCGCCTGTGCCGTGCCCGCCACCACCGCGGCGCCGGCGACGAAGTACAGTTCGCGCGGCCAGCCGATGATCCGGTAAGCGTAGAAGTACAGGACCGGCGAGTAGACGCCGAACCACGGGTTGCGCAGGACCATGACCAGCCCGAACAGGATCAGGCCGGCCAGGAAGACGCCCATCACGCCGGCCCGGTCCCGCCACGCCGGGCGCAGCGTGAAGAGCACCAGGCTCCACACCGCGGCGGCCGCGCAGAGCGCGAGGTCGATGGCCAGGGAGCCCGGCTGGTCGTGCTTGAAGGCGATGGTCACGGCCACCATGACGGCCAGCACCACGTACGGGACCACGGTGATCATGGGCTGGAACCGTTGTCCCCAGCCCGCCGGCCCGGCCGTCTGCCAACTCTGCATGCGCACCTACTCCCAGCGGAACAATCTAGCCGCCGCCCCGGCCGTCCGTTCCACCTCGATCACCGCGCTCAGGGCCGGACCGCCGGACGCCGGTTGATCTGTACGACCACGGCCAGCAGGAGCAGGCCGCAGACGCCCTGCTCGAGCTTGAACCAGAGCGGGAACGTCCCGGGCAGCGCGATGATCACCACGATCGCGACCAGCATGACCGCGGTGACGACGCGCAGCCGCAGCAGCATCCGGCGGTCGCCCCGGGCCGCCCGGACCGCGAAGAACACCGTGAGCAGCGAGCCTGCGGCGACGATGACGCCGCGGATCCAGACCGCGGTGGTGACCATCGTCGCGTCGTGCCGGAGCACGATCACCGCCACCAGTGTCAGCAGGCTGACCGCGGCGTACCCGCTGATCAGCCGGACCACATTGCGCATGTCGGTTGGCCTCCATCTGTTCGTTCGCCGACGGGAATCAGCGTCGCAACGGAGGGGCCCCGTACGGATCGCCCGATCTGCCGGGCGGGCGGTGGAATCGGCCGCTCACCCATGCGGTGGAACGACTCCACCGATCGGTGGATGGAGAGGCATGGAAGCAGGCCACGAACCGCGTCGGCGAGCTGCCGCGACAGGCCGGGGGCGTCGGGGCGCTCCGGGGGATCCCCGCGGAGTGCGGGGTGTCGCGGGGGTGCGGTTCCCGTGGCCGCCAGGCCAACCGGGACAAGTCGGCAGACATGATCGCCGGAAGTCGTTAGGCTCGGTCCGATCGTCGCCGAAGGAGCCATCTTTGACGTCCTCAGAGCTGCGGAACCCGCCTCTCGACACCGCCCGCCGCCTGGCCGAGGACGGCGACCTCGACGGCGCAGCCGCCATCCTGGCCGAGCTGGCGGCCGACCCCGACGAGCCCGACCGGGCGCAGGCCGCCGTGGGCCTGGCCGTGGTGCTGGAGGAGCGCGGCGACCTCGACGGCGCCCGCGCCGCGGCCCGGGCCGCGCTCGCCACCGGCCACCCCGAGTACGCGGCGCAGGCGGCCTGCCACCTGGCGCAGGGCTTCGAGCGGGAGGGCCGGGCCGAACAGGCGCGCGGCGCGTGGCAGGCCGTGCTGGGACTCGGCACCGCCGCGTACGTGCCGCTGGCCCACCTCGCGCTGGCCCGGCTCGCCGTACAGGCCGGAGCCCTGGACGAGGGGGAGGCGTCGCTGCGCGAGGCCGGCGCGGCGGCGGTGGCGGCCGGCGACGACGAGACGGCCGCGCACGCCGCGCAGCAGCTCGCCGACCTGATGCTGGAGCGCGGCGAGCCGGGGGAGGCGGCGGAGGTGCTCCTCGACGCGCTGGAGGCCGCTCCGGCCGAGGTGGCGCCGCGGCTGCGGGTCCAGCTGGGGATCGCGCACCTGGAGATGGCGTGCGCCGAGTTCGCGGGCGCCGTCGAGGACGGCGCCGACGCGGGGACGAGCGCCCTCGCCATCGAACTGCTGGCCCGCACGCTTCCCTTACGGGGGCGGGACGACGACGCCGAGCACGTCTGGGCGTACGGGCTGGACCACGAGGACGAGACGCTGGCCGCCGACGTCCGTCTGCGCCGCGACCGCGACACCTGACGACCCTCTCCCGGCACCGGAGGACCGGGCCGCGATCATCACGAGTCGGGATACCTCTCGGTCTCCCTGCTTCCCGCCTGTGACTCGTCCGTAAGCTTGGGGGTGTGTCCCCCGCACTGGTCCTGCTCGACGGCGTTCGATGGCGGGGCGTGCGCGTCGTCGGCGATCGCGCGCAGACCCTGCTGGCGGTGCTCGCCATGTGCGGGCGTGCGGGGGTCGGTGACGAGCGCCTGGTCGAGGAGTTGTGGCCCGGCGAGGCGCCGGCCAACCCGACCAAGGCGCTGCAGGTGGTCGTCTCGCGGACCAGAGCGGCGACCTGCGCCGATGCCGTCGTACGGATCCCTCGTGGTTACCGCCTCGGGCTGCCCGCCGGTCAGGTGGACGCGCTGCTGCTCGGCGCGCTGGTGGACCAGGCACGGGCCGCGCTGGCCGAGGACGACACGGCGCTGGCGCGTCGCCGCGCCGAAGAGGCCATGGGTCTCATGGCCGGCGGCCTGGCCGGCGCCACGGGTGCGCTCGCAGAGCTGAGGGGCGCCGCCGCGGGACTGGTGTCCGAGGCGCGACGGGTGGCGGCGATCGCGGCGGGCCGGAGCGGCGCCCACGACAAGGCGCTGCCGCTGCTGGAGGAGGCCGCGGCCGATCGGCCGCACGACGAGGAGCTGCTCGCCTGCCTGCTGCGCAGCGAGGCCGCCGTACGCGGTGCCGCGGCGGCTCTGGAGCGCTACGAGCGCTACCGCGCGGACCTGGTGGCGCGGCTCGGCACGGACCCGGGGCCTGAGCTCGTCCGCGTCCACGCCGCGCTCCTCGCCGCGGATCGGCCGGTCCGCGAGGGCATCCTGTACGACGGGTCCTCGCTGCTCGGCCGCGACGGCGACATCCGTGCGGTGCACGCCCTGTTGCAGACCAACCGGGTGGTCTCCATCGTCGGCTCCGGCGGGCTGGGCAAGACGCGGCTGGCTCATGTCGTCGGGCGGAACGCCGCGCAGCCCGTCGCCCACTTCGTCGAGCTCGTCGGCGTCTCCTCGCCGGAGGGCGTGGTGGGCGAGGTCGGCTCGGCGCTCGGGGTCCGGGACTCGGTCAGCGGGCGTCGGGGCCTGAGCGCCGAGCGGCGCGCCGACGTTCGCGCCCGCATCGCCCAGCATCTCGACCAGGCCCCGGCGCTGCTGATCCTGGACAACTGCGAGCACGTGATCGAGGCCGTCGCCGACCTGGTGGCGTTCCTGACCGTGACGACCCGCGACCTGCGGGTGCTCATCACCTCGCGCTCCCCGCTGTCGATCCCCGCCGAACGCGTTCACCCGCTCGGCGAGCTGCTCACGGATGACGCGGTGGAGCTGTTCCGCCAGCGCGCCACGGCCGCCCGCCCGGGCGTCCGGATCGACGAGGGAGTGGTCGCGGACGTCGTCGCGCGCCTCGACGGGCTGCCGCTCGCGATCGAGCTGGCCGCGGCCAAGGTGCGGGTGATGTCGGTGGAGGAGATCGCGCGGCGTCTGGCGGACCGGTTCGCGCTCCTGCGCGGCGGGAACCGTGCGGCCCCCGACCGGCACCAGACGCTGCTCGCGGTCATCGACTGGTCGTGGAACCTGCTGGACGAGCCGGAACGGCGGGCTTTGCGGTGGTTGTCGCTGTTCGGCGACGGTTTCACGCTGGCCGCGGCCGAACACGTACTCGGCGCGGACGCCCTGCATGTCGTGGACGCGCTGACCGCGCAGTCGATGCTGAGCGTCCGCGAGACGACGTACGGCCTCCGCTACCGGATGCTGGAGACCGTCAGAGAGTTCGGGCGGATACGGCTGAAGGAGGCCGGCGAGGAGGCGCCCGCTCGGGCGGCGCAGCGGGCCTGGGCGACGGCGTACGCCCTCGCACACGCGTCCGAGCTGTTCGGCCCGGCGCAGTTCGCGGCGGCCGACGCGTTGCACGCCGAGGAGAGCAATCTCGCCGAACTGCTCAGGCAGGCGCTCGGTGAGGCCGATCCCGCCACGACGGTGCAGTTGCTGGTCGGCATCGGCGCGCTGTGGTCGATCCGCGGTGATCATTCCCGGGTCTACGCGCATCGGCTCGCGATCAGCCAGGTCGTCGCCGGCTGGACGCCGCCGCCACAGCTCATCGAGGTGGCCAGGGCCGCCATGCTGATCACGATCATGAACATCATGATCATCGCCGACCGGAGCATCGATCCGGTGCGGGACCTCCTGCGCCGATTGCCCGTCACCGACGCGACGGACTCCCGCGTGGCGGCGATGGCCACGGTGATGCTCGCGTGCGATACGACCGACGTCGTCGAGCTGCACCGCAGGCTGGCGGAGCTGTGCCGCAGCGACGACCGTGACGTGGTCCTGGCGGCGACGCAGACGAGCGTCCATTCCCTGGAGAACATAGGAGACGTGACCGGGGCGATCGAGGCCGGCGAGCGGGTGCTGGCGATGCGCGGCGAGGATCAGGGGCCCTGGTTGGCCGCCATCACGCACGCGGAGCTGGCCCACCTGAGCATGAACCTCGGCGACCGCAGGAAGGCGGTCGGACACGCGCGTACCGCCATCCCGGTGCTGAGCCGGGTCGGCGCCACCGACGACGAGACCCAGCTCCGCTCGGTGTTGCTGATGTCCGCGCTCACCGACGGCGACCTCGGCGCCGCGGAGGCCGAGTTCGCCGAGATCGCGCCGGTCAACGACGGCGAGACGGTGCTCGGCGGGGTCTCCATCGTCTCGTTGTGCGCGGCCGAGCTCGCCCTCGCCCGCGGCGAGACGGCCGCCGCGCTGGCGGAATGCCGGCTGGCCGTCCGGCGGGCGCGCGGTCTGCGCCTGCCCGGAGTGCCGGAGGGGGGAGCGACGCCGTGGACGATCATCGCGGAGTCGGTCACCCTGACGGCGTTCGCGTACCACGCCGGGCCGGAGGACGTCCGGTACGGCGAGGAGCTGTTCTCCGCCATGCGCGGCTACGACCTGCTGGACCTGGGCAGCCCCATCCTCGACTACCCACTGTGCGGCTCGTTGCTCTTCGCGCTCGGCGCCTGGGGGCTGCTGCGGGGGGCGATGCCTCCCCGCGACGCGATCGTGCTGCTGGTGCTGGCCGAGCGGTTCGCGTACAACAACAGCATGCCCAGCATGGCCTGGGAGCGGATCGAACCGTACGCGGAGCGGGCCGCGCCCGGGACGATCGCCCTCGTACGGGCCGAGTACGGCGACCGGCGCGGCCCCGAACTGCTCGGCGAGGCGCGGGGTCTCGTCGAGCGGGTCCGCGGCCGCGGCGGGCGCGGGTCACATGTGCCGCTTGTAGCTGCGTACCGACAGCGGGGCGAAGATCGCGATGACGACCACGCACGCCAGGAGCGTCCAGCCCACCTCTCCACTGACGAGGGCGCTGTTGGCCAGGTTGCGGGCGGCCGTGACCAGGTGTGAGACCGGGTTGACCCGTACGAACGCGGCCAGCCAGCCGGGCAGGGTCTCGACGGGGACGAACGCGTTCGACAGGAACGTCAGCGGGAACATGATCATCATGGAGATGCTCTGCACGGCCTGGGCACTCCGGGCGATCGTGCCGACCCAGGTGAAGACCCACGCCAGCGACCAGCCCGTGCAGATCGCCAGCAGGATCGCGGCGAGCACGCCGCCCGCTCCGCCGCCCGGGCGGTAGCCCATCACCAGGCCCATGGCGAAGGTCAGAGTGGCCGCGATCGCGTAGCGCAGCAGGTCGGCCACCATCGGGCCGGCGAGTGGCGCGATCCGGGCGATCGGCAACGACTTGAACCGGTCGAAGACGCCCTTCTCCATGTCCTCGCGCAGTTGCGTGCCCGTGGCCATGCACGTCGTCAGCACGGTCTGGGCGAGGATGCCGGGGATCATCAGCGGGAGGTAGCTCTCCACGTCGCCGGCGATGGCGCCGCCGAAGATGGTGGCGAACATCGCGGTGAACAGGATGGGCTGCAGCGCCACGTCGAAGAACTGCTCCGGGTTGCGGCGCATCTTCTTGAGCGCCCGCCACGCCATCGTCAGGGTCTGGCCGAGGGTCTCCGCCACGGAGACGCGCCGCCGGGCGGCGGCCACGCGGTCGGTGGCCCGGACCGTCTCACGCGCGGGTGCGATCACGGTGCTCATCGGTTCTCCTTCGTGCCGGTCTCGTGGTCCGTCTCGTGGCCCGTGAGGGCGAGGAACACCTCGTCCAGGCTGGGCTTGGCCACGCTCACCGAGGAGATCGACACCCCGGCGGTGCGCAGCGCGATCAGCACGTCCGCGGCCAGGTCGGCCTGGTCGAGGGCGACGTTGAGGCGGCCCTGCTCCGGGCTGAGGATCGGGTCGGAGCCGAGGACGCGCCGCACGACGTCCACGGCGGCGGGCACCTCGCCCGGCTCGGCGAGCAGCAACTGGAGGGTGGAGTTGCCGACCGCGGTCTTCAGCTGGTCGGGGGTGCCCTCGGCGACCTTGCGGCCGTGGTCGATGACCGCGACGCGGTCGGCGAGCTGGTCGGCCTCGTCCAGATACTGCGTGGTCAGCAGCACCGTGCAGCCGTCGGAGACCAGAGCGCGGATGGTGTCCCACATCTGGCCGCGCGTGCGCGGATCGAGCCCGGTGGTCGGCTCGTCGAGGAAGATCAGCGGTGGCCTGGTGATCAGGCTGGCCGCCAGGTCGAGGCGCCGGCGCATGCCGCCGGAGAACTGCGCGATCGGCTTGTCGGCCGCCTTCTCGAGGCCGAACTGGCCCAGCAGCTCGGTGGCGATGCGCCGGGCGCGCGGCGCGGCGACGCCCTGCAGGCGGCCGAACAGCCAGAGGTTCTCGCGGGCGGTCAGGCTCTCGTCGACAGAGGCGTACTGTCCGGTGACGCCGACCAGCTGGCGGATCACGTGCGGGTTGCCGGCCACGTCGACCCCGAAGATCTCGGCGCGGCCCGCGTCGATCGGCAACAGGGTGGCCAGCATCCGTAGGGTGGTGGTCTTGCCGGCGCCGTTCGGGCCGAGGACGCCGAAGATCTCACCGGTGCGTACGTCGAGGTCGATCCCGTCGACGGCGCGGTTCCGGCCGAACGTCTTCACCAGCCCTTCGGTGCGTACGGCCAGATCGGTGCCCCCGCCGGGGGCCGGGCCGCCCCCGGTACGTCCGAGTTCTGTGATGCTCATGGCCTCACTCTCGGCGGCGCCGGTTTCACGGCGCCCTCGACCGGGTTTCACCGGTTTCAGAGAGCTGTCGGCAAGGGCCGGCTGTGGGTCCGGGGGCCGGTCGTGGGGCGGCGCCCGATACGGTTCTCTCATGGAGGTCATGACGCCGCGCGGGCCCGCGTCGGTGCAGGTGGACGATGCCGAGAGGCCCCGGCTGCTGCTCGTGCTGACCCACGGGTCGGCCGGGGGAGTGGACGCGCCCGACCTGCTGGCCGTGCGCGACGCCGCCCTCGCGGCGGGGGCCAGCGTGGCTCGGGTGACGCAGCCGTTCAGGCTCGCCGGGGCCCGCGCTCCGGGCTCGGCGGCCCGGCAGGACGAGGCGTGGTGCGCCGTGCTGGCCGAGCTGCGAGCGAAGGCGCCGGGCCTGCCGCTGGTGCAGGGCGGCCGGAGCAACGGGGCGCGGGTCGCCTGCCGTACCGCCAAGGACGTCGGGGCGGCGGCGGTGGTCGCTCTCGCGTTCCCGCTGCACCCGCCCGGCAAGCCGGAACGCTCCAGAGCCGACGAGCTGCGCGGGGCGGGTGTGGACGTGCTCGTGGTGAACGGGGACCGCGATCCGTTCGGGGTGCCGGACGCCGCCGACGCGGCACGGCTCGTGGTGCTGCCGGGGGAGGGGCACGACCTGAAGAAGGACCCCGCCCGGGTCGGCGAGGTGGTCGCCGACTGGATCATGTCGTACGCCTGACCGGACGTCCGGACGGCCCGCGCACAGGTGGACGGCCCGCGTAGGAGTGGGAGTGGACACTCTGCCCGGTGCAGGACGCCGCGGAGCGGCCGGGTCGCGGGTGTGGCCGGGGTGGTGACCGGGCGGCGCGTGCCCGGTGACCTCAGGCCCGTGACGTCAGAACTATGACTACAGGCCTGGTGACTTCAGGCCCGTGACTTCAGGCCCGTGACGTCAGGACTGTGACTTCAGGACTGTGACGGCAGAACCGTGATGGCAGAACCGTGACCTCGGAGGGCCAGGTCTGGAGGGTCCTGGACGGGAGGACCGTGGTCCGGAGCCGATATCCGGCTCGCCGTGATCTGGAGGGCCGTGCGGCCTCGTCTGGTGCGGCGTGTCGCTCAGGCGGCGCCCACGACGGGGCGGTGCGGGGCGATGGCGGTGCCGCCCGGCAGCAGCTCCCCGGTGTCCTCGAACAGGACCACGCCGTTGCAGAGAAGACTCCACCCCTGTTCGGGGTGGCACGCGACGGTGCGTGCGGCCTCACGGTCGGGCGCCTCGGCGGACGGACAGACCGGGTCGTGCGGGCACATCGGCGTGCCTCCGATATCTCGTGAAAAGCCCCCGTGGCACGGGAGCGGCTCGGGCTGTTGGACCTAGCAAGTGTGCGACGTATGTCACATAATCCGACATAGTCCGTTAGGACTGTTAGAGGAGGATGCGCGGATGGTGTGACCCTCGACACAGCGTGCCTTATGCAGGATAACGGTCCAAGCTCGACACGCCACTAGGTTCGCAACCCTTTGCCCGATCGCTGCGCGAGATCTCGACGAATGCCGCCTTTTCGTGCGGGGACGGCGGCCGGCGAGCGCCGGGCCGCCGGCGGTCAGGGGCGCGCGGCGGGCCGGCGCGGCCCTTCTAGGCGGGCAGGCCCTTGAGCAGCGCGTCCAGGCCCCGCTCGAAGTCGGCGTCGGCGCGCTCGTCGCGGCGTACCCACTCGTCCACCTCGGGGTCGGCCCAGCCCGACTGCTGCACCTCCACCGCGACGCTGCCGAAGACGAAGGCCCGCAGCGTCCGCACCGCCTCGGCGGCGTCGGGCAGGCCCGCCTCGGCGAGCTGGTCCGTCTGCTCCCGGATGGAGATCGCGGTGCCGCCCTTGGGCGGCTTGGTCAGCGCGAGCGCCAGCACGCCCGGGTGGTCGCGCAGCAGCTCGCGGCCGGCCCGGCACCACGCCCGGGCGGTGTCCTGCCACGTCGTCCCGGGCTCGACGTGGATGGCGGTGACGTGCTCGGCCAGCGCGTCCATCAGCGCCTCCTTGCCGAGCGGCAGGTGATGGTAGATGGCCATGGCCTCCACCTGCAGGGCGTCGCCGAGCCGTCGCATGGTGAGCCGGCGCAGGCCCTGCGTGTCGGCGATGTGCAGCGCGGTCTCGATGATGCGCTCACGGGACAGGGGAACGGGCGGCCTCTTGGCGGGCATGCCGTGATCTTACTATGTAAAGGCGGTTGCCGTGATCCGATGACGTGGTGTGTCGCGGAGAGGCGTACCCTTGTCGCGAACAACAGAGCGACTTGCGCGAAGGGGCAGAGCCGATGGCGTTTTTCCGTCCGCGGGTGAGCCGGGAGGCCGAGGTCCGCTACCACGCGGATCTGGAGATCTCCAAGAGCTATCCCGAGCTGCTGGAGAAGGCCAGGCAGGCCGAGCGGACGCTGCGTGAGCTGCGCGCCGCCGACGCGGACGAGGTGGAGCTGCTGGGCGCCGGTCTGGCGTTCGACAAGGCGCTGACCGAGGCGCTGCGGGGAGCCGAGGCGGGGCAGCGGTCCACGTTCGGTGTCCGGGCGTACGACGACCGCATCGCCCGCCGCAAGGCCAAGGCGACGCCCGCGGGGGCGATGTGGACGGCCGAGGTCGACCGGCTGCGCACGCTCCGCGAGGAGAACCGCATGTGGGGCATCCCCCGCATCCCGCGCCCGGTCCCCGCGGTCCGCTAGCGCCCCGTTCCGACGGGTACGGCCGCCACGCAAGGCGGCCCGGCGAGGCGGCCCGGCACCACCGGCCTGGCACCACCGGCCCGGCACCACCGGCCTGTCACTATCGCCCTGTCGCTGCCGGTCCGCACTGCCGGTCCGGCGAGGCAGTCCGGTGGTGCGGGCCGGCGGTTCGGCAGCGCGCGACCCGTTCGTTCCGCGCGTCGGCCCCGGAGGGACCGCTGTCGCGTGCGCGCCGGTCGGCGGCCCTGGCGGCTTCGCCTGCGAGCCGCGCCGCACGCGCTGTCACACCGCGTTGCCCGCCACCCGTTGCGGCGTGATCCGGATCACCACGCGCACCGCTTCCGCAGGCAGCCGAAGGTAATCCTCGCCGGCCCCTTCGCCCTCGTACTTCTCCGCCAGCTCCACCGCCAGCCGCCTGCCCTCGTCCTCGGTGACCGTCGCCACCCCGCGGATCTCGACGTACCTTTCAGGGTCCGAAAGGTCGAACACGCTGAGGCTGGCGCGCGGGTCCCGCTCCAGGTTGACGACCTTGCGCCTTCCGGCCTGGGAGGAGATGACCACGTCGGCGCCGTCGGTGCCGACCCAGACGACCGAGGTCTGCGGACTGCCGTCGGGGTTGAGGGTGGCGAGGACGCCGATGTTGGCGGCGTCGAGGATCTGCTTGGCGGAGTCGCTGAGGGTGACGCTCATGATCGGCAGCTTAACGTCACGCCGCGGTACGGAGGCCAGGAGGAGGAGGACGAGCCCGGCCGCGGGGGCCAGCGCGAGGGCGGCGGAGGGGCCCAGCCCGTCGGCGGCGCGGCCGGCGAGGGACGCCGCCAGCGCCGAACCGGCCGCGCCGGCGGAGTTGTTCCAGGTGAACGCCTGCGTGCGGGCCGCCGGATGGACGGCCTTCTCCGTCAGGACGTTCAGCAGGACGAGGGTGGGCGGCACCGTCGCCTCCGTCACCACCACGGCCGCGCCCAGCCAGAACGCGGAGGGCGCGAGAGGAAGCAGCAGCCCCGTGGCCGTCAGCCACGCGGTGGCGACCACGAGCTGGCGGCCCTCCGGGGCGCGGTGCCGGCGCAGCCCGTAGAGCCAGCCGGAGAGCAGCCCGCTGACGCTGGAGGCGGCCATGATCGGCGCGGCCGCGCCGGGCATGCCGTGTCCGACGGCGTCGCGCGCGGCATGTCCGATGCGCTCGCGGGCGGCGTGTCCGATGCGCTCGCGGGCGGGCGGCGGATCGGTGCGACGCTGGGCGGCCAGCGCTCCTCCACCGCCGATGACCAGGGCAGCGGCGATGGCACTGGCCAGTGTGGAGTCGCCGACCGCGCCGAGCGCGGCGACCAGGACGGGCCCGAGGAGGAAGGCGGTGGCGTTGGCCAGCGACTCCAGGGAGAAGGCAGCGGGTAACTCGGCCCGTTGTTAACGGCGCTGCCATGAAGTACAGGCAAGGGGCGTTAGCCCTGCTCACAGGGCATGAGACTTAACGAGCGCGACGACGGGCGGCGGGGTCGTGCTCGGCGGTGATGCGGGCGGAGGTCTCCTCGCCCAGGCGGATGTAGCGGCCGAGGCTGGCCAGGTGCTGGTGGCGGCTCTTGGCCTGCAGTTCGGGGGCGGTGCGGCCGGCCTCGGCCAGGTGCTGCAGCGCGCTGTGGCGCAACTGGTGCAAGGTCCAGCCCTCGCGGTGCGGGTCCAGATCGGCGGTGGCGGTCTTGAACAGGTACTCGGCGCGGGGGTAGGACAGGCGGCCGCGGCCGGTGACGGGGCAGATGTCGGCGGTGGCGGGGGCGCGTCGCCCGGTGGCGGGGGCGCGGCGGTCGGCCAGGAACACTGGTCCGGCCTGGCGGCCTTGCAGGAGGCGGGGCAGCAGGCGGGCGGTGGCGGTGGCCCAGTGCACGTATTCGATGGCGCCGCCCTTGGAGGTGACGCGGGCGCGGCGCCGCTCCAGGTCGAGGTCGGCGACGTCGAGGGAGAGGATCTCGTCGGCGCGGGCCGCGGTTTCGTACAGCAGCCGCCACAGCAGCCGTTCCCGTAGCGGGTGGCGCTCGTCGGTGAACAGCGTCTCCAGGCGGGCGGCCGGTATGGCACGGTCGCCGCGGCGAACGGCCGGGCGGCGGGTCAGTCGGCGGGCCGGGTTGGTGGCCAGGAGGTCCTGGCGCTGGGCCCAGGTGGTGAAGGAGACCAAGGCGGACAGGTGCCGGTTCCAGGTGGCCGCCGCCGCGGTGTTCCAGCGGTCCATGACCGCGGCGTAGTCCTCGCACGACAGGTCGGCGACGCGCCTGTTTCCGGCCAGGGCGGCCAGGTGGGTGAGGGTCTTGGCGTAGCTGTCGCGGGTGGTCTTGGCGGGCAGACAGGCGAGGAAGCGGTCGATGGCGGCCGTGACGCTGCTGTCCGCGCCGGGGCCGGGCGGGTCGGGGGGCGAGCCGGGGAAGGCGATGACGGGCACGGGGCTTCCTCCTTTCCGCCTCATGTGACAGGTAACGCTACCGAGTGGGCCCGGCTGAGGCGAGGGGTGGGCTGGGCGGACGCGGCCCTCCCGTGATGTTTGTAACAGGTAATGCGAATTCCCTGTGGCAGGCCAGGAAGGCCTCACTCCCACGCCATATCACAGAGAGTGACGAGGCTTTACGTTCAGTATGCATAGCCGTTCAGCAGGAAGGAAAGACCATGCATCTGCCCATCCAATCCGCTCCCGTGCACCGCACCGTCACCGGCGTCCCCTCGGCCGAGCAGGCCGGGGTCGAGCAGTCCGTGTTCCAGTTCGGACACCCGTTCGCCGGGGTCGAGCAGTCCGTGTTCCAGTTCGGACACCCGTTCGCCGGGGTCGAGCAGTCCGTGTACAGCTTGTCTTTCCCGTTCGCCGGTGAGGGCGACGAGTAGCAGCACCGGGTGAATCGGTGAGCGCCCGCCCGGCCCGTTCAACACGGTGGAGGCGGGCGCTCACCCCAGCTGAGACGGCCGATCGACGTGCGATCCACCAAGACGACGGGAGCGGCATGGGCGAGCTGTCGGAGATTGCCGGGCTGGCCGGGCTGTGGAAGATGACCAGGGGCGATGACCGGATTACGGTGGCCGTCATCGATGGCCTGGTCGATGAGAGCCATCCGGCCTTCGCCGGGGTGAAGCTCACGCAGATTCTCGACCTGTGGCCGGGCGGTGAGGCTGCGGGGCGCAAGGCGGCGCATGGCACTGCGGTGGCGAGCGTGCTGGTCGGCGCGCATGACGGCCCCGTCCCGGGGGTCGCGCCGCTCTGCCGGGCGGTCAGCGTGCCGGTGTTCGCCGAAGGGCGGCGCACCGCCCAGCTGGACTTGGCGCGGGCGATCGAGCTGGCCGCCGACGCCGGCGCCCACGTGATCAATATCAGCGGCGGCCAGCTCGCCGATCCGGCCGAAGCCGAGGACGTGCTGGCCCGGGCGGTGCGCCGGTGCGCCGAGCAGGGCGTGCTGGTCGTCGCCGCCGCGGGCAACGACGGCTGCCTGTGCGATCACGTGCCCGCCTCCCTGAGCGGGGTACTGGCGGTCGGCGCCTGCGACTTCCGTGGCAAGCCGCTGCCGAGCAGCAACTTCGGGCCCGGCAGCCGTCGGCAGGGCCTGCTCGCGCCCGGTCACAACATCCGGGTTGCCGTGCCCGGGGACGGCAACGCCCGGATGAGCGGCACCAGCCTGGCCGCCCCGGTCGTGTCCGGGGTGGCGGCGCTGCTGGCCTGCCTGCTGCTGCAGCGCGGCGGCAAACCCGACCCGCTGGCGATCGGCGAGGTGCTGCGTGCCACCGCCGATCCCTGTGACCCCGGCTCCGGGCAGGACATCTCCTCGGATGCCGGACCTGGCACGTCCGACGGCGCCCGGGACGGGGCGTGCATGCGGTACCTGAACGGAACACTCGACATCAAGAAAGCGGTGATTGCTGTGACGACCTCTTCCGCGACCCCCACGGTGCCCTCCTCGGTGACCTCCTCGGCCGGCGCGCCGGATGCCCTGGCCCTGCTGGGGCAGAGCGTCGAGGCCGTCCTGACACCCTCGTGTGAGACCTCTCCCCAGGCCGACGCCGAGACCGGCTGCGGCTGCAGCGCCGCCGGCGGCGCCGATGAGGCCGCGGGCACCGCCATGACGCTGCCGGTGGCGCCCGCGCCGGTGGGCGCCGGCTCACGGACTGGTGCCGGCGTGGTGACCTCCGCCGAGCAGGCCCAGCCCGCCGCGCGGCGGCTGGTGTACGCGCTCGGCTCGCTCGGCTACGACTTCGGCAACGAGGCCCGCCGGGACACCTTCAAGCAGCTCATGCCGGGCGTGGACCTGGCTGGTCAGCACGTGCCCGCCAACCCGTACGACCCCCGCCAGATGGTCGCCTACCTGCGCGACAACCCCTCCGAGGCCACGCCGCTGATCTGGACGCTCAACCTCGACCTGACCCCGATCTACGCCATCGAGCCGGTCGGCGGCTACGGCCCCGGCGTGTATGAGCGGCTGACCGAGTTCCTGGACCGGCAGCTACGGGCCGAGAACGAGGTCGAGTTCGTCGACCGGGTGTCGATCCCCGGCAGCCTGCCCGGCCGCACTGTGAAACTGTTCAACGGCCAGCACGTGCCGGTGATCGAGGTCAACCTGACCCGCGGCCTGTACGGCTGGTCGGTCGCCTCACTGGCCCAGGCGGTGGTGGACTGCGGGGTGCCCGAGCACAACCAGCGCGGCCAAGCCGCCGGCGCAGCCAGCGCAGCCCCGCTGAACGACGCGGTCGCCGACTTCCTCCAGCGCATCTACTACGACCTGCGCAACTTCGGCGCCACCAGCCGCGACCGGGCGCTCAACTACGCCGCCACCAACGCCGTCCAGGTGCGCGAGACCCTCGCCGAAGCGCTCGGCAAGGGCATGGCGCTGCAGAACATCGAAACGGAGAAGAGCCCCTACGGCCGGCCCGATTCCGACTGCTGGGACGTCAAGCTGCGCTTCTTCGACCCCGACAACAGCCGCCGGGCCAAGCGCGTCTACCGCTTCACCATCGACGTCAAGGACGTGCTGCCGGTCACCCTCGGCCCGGTCCGCTCCTGGCCCGAAGCCTGACCCCGCCTCCTCCCAGCAGGCCACCATCCTGGAAAGGTCCAGCCGTGTCCTCGTCGTTCCCGCCGCAAGCGCCGCCGGTGCACCGTGAGCAGCTCATCGACCCCTACACCACCATCGACCTGCAACCGTCCACCCCCGCCCACCAGCAGCGGGTGCAAGCCTGGCTGCTGTTCGCCGCCAACACCGGCGACCCGGCCGCCTTCCGCCTGCCCTCCTACGAGCAGGCCAAGCTGTCAGCCCTGCCCTAACCCCGGCCCACCCCGCCGTCTCACCGTCCCACCGCCCGCGCAAGGAGCAGTCCGCCCGATGCCCCAGCCAGGACCCGCCACGCCGCCGGCCCCGCCCTCCTCATCGGCAGAGCACCGCCGGTGCGAGCAGGACCGGGCGGGCGGCTCCACCCCGCCACCAGCGCCCGCCCGCCACCCCTGCCAGGCCGTGCCCGGCATCACCAGCCTGCACCGGCACACCCGGGGCGATCCGCACGTGGTGATCGGCGTCGTCGACGGCCCGCCGGACACCTCCCACCCGTGCCTGGACGGAGCCGGGCTGCACGTCCTGCCCACCTGGTGGGAGCCACCCACCTCATACGAGCCGTGGCTGGTCGAGCACGGCACCTGGACCGCGAGCGTGCTGGCCGGCCGGCCCAGCAGCATCCTGCCCGGCCTGGCCCCTCAGTGCCGCGTCCTGTTCGTCTGCCCGCCCGCCGGCCAGGACGACCCGTCGCATCCGATCTCAGCCGCCCGCGCCGTCGAGGAGCTCACCGAAGCCGGCGCCGCCATCATCCAGGTCACTCCCGCCTTCCACACCGCCTCCGACGACGCCGACCCGATGCTGAAACGCGCCATCGCCCACGCCATCGAGGCGGGCGTTCTGGTCACCGCCCCGGCCGGCAACGACAACGGCGCGAGCAGTATCGCCCCGGCCATCCTGCCCGGCGTCCTCGCTGTGGGCGCGCACCGCGCCGACGGCCACATGTTCTTTTTCAGCAACCACGGCCCCGCCTACCACGGGCACGGGCTGACCACCCTCGGCGAGGCCGTCTACGGCGCCCACCCCGACGGCGGGATCAAAGCGCAGAAGGGCACCTGCGTGGCCGTCGCCCTGGTCACCGGCATCGCCGCGCTGCTGGTCAGCCTGCAACGCCACCTCGGCCAGGCTCCGCACCCGCAGGCCGTAGGCGACGCGCTGCTGGCCACCACGCGCCCCTGCACCAGCCGTCAGGCCCACGGCCAGCCCGAGCGCTGCCTGAACGGCTACCTCGACCTGCCCGCCGCCGCGGCCCGGCTCTTTCCAGGCCTACCGCCGCTCACGCACCCCCAGTGAGCTCGGCGAACGCGCTGCGGACAGGTGGACGGGCTCACTCCTGCCCGTCGGCCGGTGGTGAGGGTACCGGCGGGCCGGTCAGATCCAGCCGGCGATCCCGCCGCAACTGCACGGTGCCGTACGGCGTCATGTTCGTGGTGAACAGCGGGGTCAGGCCGCGCCGGTCGACGTCGGTGAGCACCTGGTCACACTCGGGCTCGGCGACAGTGTCTGGAATCATGAGGAGATTGATGTAGCCGAGGCTACTCTGCAAGATCATCAAGCAGAGCATGGCCAGCTCCTGCTCCTCACGCCGGTTGGAGGCAAACTCCCCGCGCTTGCCGAACCTAATGTAGTCGTTGACTCCGTTGTAGTTCTCCACCACGTTCAGCCCCGACTCGGTCTCTTCGCCGAGTAGGCCGGATGGGTGGTCTCACCTTGAAAACGCCGTAGCAGCGCCTCGGTGGAGGCGGTGCCCTGCCGGATCGCGGTGGCGTAGCGGATCATCATGTCGTAGTTGTTCTCGATCAGCTCGGGCCGGATCGGCCGGGTCAGCGCCGGCCGCAGCAGCGGGTAGGCGAAGCGATCGCCCCTGCCGGGCAGGTACAGCTTCATCACGTTGATCTGCTTGAACCGGGCGATGAGGTCGAAGTTCAACAGCCGGGTGATGCCGAACCCGATGAGCGTGGCTCCATGGGAGTCGACGTAGTTGGTCTCCACGTTCATGTTCGTCTCGTGCAGCATCGCGCCGGACGTCTCGACCGTCCAGTAGATCAGCACACCCCGCTTGGCCCTTTTGTACCGGGAGTGGTACTCGGTGAAGATGTTCTGATCGAAGGCGGAGAAGTGGGTGGAGTCCGAGGCCACTGCGGTAGTGCCCTCGCCCCACAGCCAGCCCTGGCGCGCGGCGAAGGCGGCGTTGGCGATCGTCTTGGCGATGGCGCGTTTCAGCATCGGGTCGGCGTCGTCGGAGGCGGTGTGGAAGGCGGGAGTGACCTGGATGATGGCGGCGCCGGCTTCGGTGAGCTCCTCGACGGCGCGGGCGGGCTCCGGCAAGGGCGTATCAGGTGGGCTCATCCCCGTGTGGCCGCGCGGCCGCGGCGTGGGCTGCCTCGGCCGGGTCTCTGGGCGCCGGCCTGAATGCCGCGGAGGGCCGCCCGCCCAGTTCCAGGCGGGCGCGGGCATGACGAAAGCCCCGCGGAGAGGCGGGGCTTTCGGGGTGCGTCGGGTGGTGGCCTGACCGGGTGGGCGGCCTGACCGGCTGTCGTCAGCGCGTGACGGCGGGCGGCACGCCGCAGGGGGTCAGCTGGCCCAGTCGAGCAGCGGGCGGGTGTTGCTCGGGTGGCGCAGCTTGGACAGCGACTCCTTCTCGAGCTGGCGGATGCGCTCCCGGGTCAGCCCCAGGTGCTTGCCGATCTCGTCCAGGGTGTGCGGCTTGCCGTCCACCAGGCCGAACCGCAGCGCCATGATCTTCGACTCGCGCGGCGAGAGGTTGTCGAGGACGCCCCGCAGCTGGTCGCCCAGCAGCTGGCGGTCGACGATCTCGGACGCCTCGGGGGAGTCGACGTCCTCGATGAGGTCGCCGATCGTGGTCTCGCCGTCCTCACCGATCGTCGCGTTCAACGAGATCGGCTGGCGGCTGGTGCGCAGCAGCTCCTCGATCTGGTCGGGCGTCTTGTCCAGCTCCTTGGCCAGCTCCTCGGGCGTGGGCTCGCGGCCCAGGCGCTGGTGCATGTCGCGCTCGATGCGCGACAGCTTGGACAGCATCTCCAGCACGTGGACCGGCAGCCGGATCGTCCGCGCCGAGTCGGCGAAGCCGCGCTGTATGGCCTGGCGGATCCACCACATGGCGTACGTGGAGAACTTGAAGCCCTTGGTGTAGTCGAACTTCTCGACCGCCCTGATGAGGCCCAGGTTGCCCTCCTGGACCACGTCGAGCAGCGACATGCCGCGGTCGGTGTACTTCTTGGCGACCGAGACGACCAGCCGGAGGTTGGCCTCCAGCATGTGGTCCTTGGCGTCCCTGCCGTCCTGGACTACCAGGTCGAGGTCGTCGCGGGCGGCGGGGGACAGGGTCGGGTCGGTCTCCAGCTTGTACTCGGCGTACAGGCCGGCCTCGATGCGCCGGGCCAGCTCGACCTCCTGGGCGGCGGTCAGCAGCGTGCGGCGGCCGATCGACTTGAGGTACGTGTGGACCGAGTCGCCCATGACCGACTGGGTGTCGTCGAGGTCGATGACCTCGTTCTCCAGCTCGGGCTCCTCGGAGCCCATGGCGAGGGCGTCGGGGTCCGGCTCGGCGTCGGCGGACGCCTGGACCTCCGGGGCGGCCTTCACCGCGGGCCCGGTGGTGGAGCCGCCCGCGGACCTGCCGGTGGATCGGGTCGTGGACCTACCGGTGGACCTGCCGGTGGATCCGCTGGGCTTCGCGGAGACGGGCGCGTCGTCGGCGGGGGAGTCGGCCGAGGGAACGGCCGAGATGTCGGTCTTGGACTCGGCGACGCCGGAGCCGGTAGACTTCGGCTTGGCCGGGCGCTTGGTCGTGGTCTTCCTCGCGGTCGTGCGGGCGGGCCTGCCGAGGGACGGCTCGTCCTCCGCGGCCAGGCTGACACCCGCCTCGGTGAGCTCGCGCAGGATCGACCGGCCTTCGGCAGGATTGATCCCGGCCTCGGCGAACGCGTGACGCAGTTCCGCGAGAGAAAGGTGACCCTGTCCTCGCCCTCGGTCAAGGAGCTGGTCGAGGGTCGCGGGTGGGGTCGCCACGGCGGTTCGGGGCATGAGGACACCTCCTCCATACGGAGTCAAAGCAATCAGGCAGATTGTGGTGGGGCGGCACGTGCCGCTCGGCGCACCAGTATCAATAACGCGATTTGCCGTTATTTGTTCCCGTTGGGACGAAAAGGGGCGGACCGCCTCTTCGGCGGCCCACCCCGCGTACGGATGCCGGGCGGGCGGCTAGTAGCCGCTGACCTGGCCCGGGTCGCCGTCGGGGGTCACTCCTGAGGGGCCCTCGGTGACCTTCCCGGGCTCGCCCTCGGGCATCGGCATGGGCTCGGCGCCCTCCATGCGCTCGTCGGTCCAGTAGTCGAGGACCGCGTCGGGGTCGGGGTTCACATCCTTGGACACCACCACGTCGGGCGTGGACTCCGGAGAGGCCGACTCCCCGGCGAGCTCGGCCACGCGGGAACCGTCCACCTCCATCACCGCCCTGGTCTCCTTGGCGACCTGTTCGAGCCTGCCCGCCGAGGCGGCCGCCGCGACCGAGACGCCGCCGACGACGATGACGCCGACGACCACCGCGGATGCCCACATCTTGCGGGTCTGATCCATGAAGGCTCCCTCCTTGCTCTTCCCCACTATGACGCACCGGCTGCTCGTCAGGTTCCTGGGAGCGGTCCGTCGCAGGTGAAGAGGCCGCACGCGACCGGCCGGGCACAGTCGGACGGGGCGGGCGTGTCCTAGAGCCTGTTTTGTGGATCTCATGTGAGCCATAGCAACAGGCAGACGATGGTGACACTTGCCTGGTAGTGAACGGCGAGCTTGTCGTAGCG
>NZ_JBITIP010000013.1:226892-261302 GCF_044459125.1 Nonomuraea sp. NPDC050383 | reverse complement strand
AAAATCCCGGGCCCGGGGGGACCGCGCCCGCCCCCGGGGGGGGGGTGCCCGGCACCCCCACGGCGGGGGGGGGGGCCCCCCCCCGGCCCCCGGCCTCGCCGGGAGTGGGTCGGGGCTAGGCCTTCTCGGCCTCGCCGGTGGCCGCCTCCAGGGCGTCCTCGGGCGACGCCTCCAGGTCCTGCTCGGCCTCGGCGCCCGCCTGGGCAGACGCCTTGTCCAGGCGCACCCAGCTCGTCACGCTCTCCACCGCGAACAGCACGAACAGGTACGCCGTCAGGAGGGCCAGCACCAGCGTCGCCCAGCCGAGCGCCGCGCCGACGCCGATGAGGAGCAGCCGCACCTCCCAGCCGAGGCCCGCGTAGAACACCCAGGCGGGCGGCCAGATGCTCTGCCGGGTGCGGTAGACGGTGTCGTAGGTGTGGTAGCCGACCACGTACACCAGCACGAACAGCAGCCACTTGGGCGCGTCGGCCGCCAGGCCCACCGCGATGATGGTGAGGAACTCGGCGCCGCGCAGCAGCGGCGGCGTGAGCCAGTCGAGGCGGCCCAGGTGGTTGCGCGGCGCGGTCGGCAGCACGAGCACCACGACGACCAGCACGGGCAGCAGCAGGATCGGCCCGGACGTCAGCAGGCCGGTCGCGGCGATGACGGCGACCGCCACCAGCGCCGCCAGCGTGGCGGGGACCGGGGGCAGGCCCTTGCCGAGGCGGCCGGACAGGGCGTGGACGAGGGGCCCGTCGTCGCGGTAGGCGAGCAGGCGGGCGGTCTGGATGCGGCGGCGTTCCTCGTCGGGGTCCGGCGTGGGGGTGGCGGCGGCCTGCGGATAGGTGATCATGCGAGCGACCTCATGAGGCGTCCGGTGAGGGTGTAGACGGCGGCGACGGTGCCCCAGATCACCAGCGTGAGGAAGGTGATGCGGGCGTCGAAGAGGGCGGCGGTGATCGCGATGGCCGCGAACCGCTCGCCGATGGGGAAGACGATCATCTTACGCGCCCAGTGGACGGCGCGGTACCGCCCGGCCTTGGACCACATCTTCAGCACGCCCCGGATGCCCGTGCTGCGCTCGATCCGGCGGCGCTCCAGCGCCTTGCGCAGGTCGCGGTCGTCGGGCGCGGTCAGCGGCAGCGTGGGCAGCTGGGCCGGCGGCTTGCGGCGGTTGGCGACGCCGTAGGAGAAGTCGAGCAGGTGGCGCACCGACTGCAGGCCGAGCGCCGCCAGGGCGAGGATCCAGATCTCCTCGCCGTTGCCCGACACGACCCAGCCGACCGCCAGGCCGGCGAAGACGACGTACTCCTTGAACCGGTCGAACGTCGCGTCGAGCCACGCGCCGAGCACGCCGAACTTGCGGGCGTAGCGGGCGACCTGCCCGTCGACGCAGTCGAAGACGAACGCGAAGTAGATGAGCACGCCGCCCAGCACCATCCACGGCCGGTCGCCGGTGGCGAAGCAGGCCGCCGCGAGCACGCCCAGCGTGATGGAGATGAGCGTCACCTGGTTGGGCGTCAGCCCGCGCCGGGCCGCCCAGCGGGCGATGAAGCGGGAGTAGGTGGAGACGAAGTACGTGGTGAAGAAGCCGTCGGCGCCCTTGACCGCGTTGTTGAGCCGGGCCCGGTCCTCGTCGAAGCCGGACATGTCGGCGACGGCCTCGGCCGCCTCCTCCTGGGTGGTCACGCGGCGGTAGAACAGGTCGCGCCGGCCGCGGACGCCGACCGACACGCCCTTGCGCACCAGGCCGAAGACCAGGAGCTGCACCAGGTCGTCGTCCTCGCCGAACAGGTGGGCCATGCCGGCCATCTCGCGGCACGCCTCGGCCAGGACGGGCGCGTTGCGGGTGCTCACGTGCAGCGGGCCGAGCATCACCGTGTTGGGCCGGGTCACCGCGTGGTGGGCGGTGCCGACGGAGACCACCCTCGACTTGCCGACGCGGGAGCGCACGGGCAGCCCCTCGAAGCGGCGCAGGCTGATCTCCGGCTCCGCCTCGTCGATCGGGACGGTCTCCTCCGCCGCCTCGTCGGTCGTCTCCGGCCGGGGCTCCTTGGCGATGAGGGCCAGCGCGCCGCGCTTGGTCTTGGTGATCTGGTAGATGAGCTCGTCGTGGATCAACGAGTCGGCGGGGAGGATGAGGAGGCTCTCCGTCGCGGACTCCGCGACGTCGGCCAGCGCGCGCAGGGCGGCGGCGACGTCGCCGGACTCGATGGTCGCCGGCCGCGGATCCAGGGACAGGATCTGGCTGCGCAGTCGCTCTGCCACGGTCGGGGCGCCGGGCAGGGCCGCGAGCCTCAGGCCGGTAGGAGCGGTGTCGGGGCCGGGCGAAGAGCCCAGCAGGACCACGCGGGTCATGACTCCCTTTCGAGGCAAGTTGCGGGGGGATGAACGTGAGATATTGCGGGGGACAGGCGTCTGAGTCTAATGAGAGTCGCGCAGAGTCGCGTCATCGACGCGGTCCCGTAACAGATAGAGCGTGCGGCCATAAGATGGGCGAGTGACCCTCTACCGTGACGAAGGCGTGGTTCTGCGTACGCAGAAGCTCGGCGAGGCCGACCGCATCGTCACCATCCTGGCCAAGCGCACGGGCAAGGTGCGCGCCGTCGCCAAGGGCGTGCGGCGCACCACCTCGCGCTTCGGCGCCCGGCTGGAGCCGTTCACGCACGTCGACCTGCAGCTCCACACGGGCCGCACGCTCGACGTCGTCACGCAGGCCGAGACGATCAGGCCGTACGGCGAGCCGCTGGCCGCCGACTACCCGCGCTACACCGCGGGCACGGCGATGCTGGAGACCGCTGACCGGCTGACCCACGGGGAGAAGGAGCCGGCGTTGCGCCAGTTCCTGCTGCTGGTGGGCGGGCTGCGCACGCTGGCGGAGGGCGGCCACGAGCCGCGCCTCGTGCTCGACGCCTACTTCCTGCGCTCCCTGGCCGTCGCCGGCTACGCGCCCGCGCTGGACGCGTGCGCCAAGTGCCAGGCCCCCGCGGTCAGGGCGTTCGCCATCGTGTCCGGCGGCGTGGTGTGCGGCGCCTGCCGGCCCGCGGGCGCGGCCGTCCCGGCGGGCGAGACGATCGGGCTCATGACGGCGCTGCTGCGCGGCGACTGGACGAAGGCGGACGCCTCGGAGCAGCGCCACCGCAGCGAGTGCAGCGGCCTGGTCGCCGCGTACCTGCAATGGCACCTCGAACACGGAATACGCTCTCTGCGACACGTCGAAAGGGAGCCAGTGTGAACGTCCGACCCCCGTCCCCGCACCCGTCCGGTGCCACGCCGCCGCCCATCCCCCGCGACCTGGTGCCGAGACACGTGGCCATCGTCATGGACGGCAACGGACGCTGGGCCAAGGCGCGCGGGCTGCCCCGCACCGAGGGCCACAAGGCCGGGGAGGCGTCGCTGTTCGACGTCATCGAGGGGGCGCTGGAGCTGGGCGTGCCCTACCTGAGCGCGTACGCCTTCTCCACCGAGAACTGGAAGCGCTCGCCCGACGAGGTGCGCTTCCTCATGGGCTTCAACCGCGACGTGATCCGCCGCCGCCGCGACGAGCTGCACGCCATGGGCGTGCGGGTGCGCTGGGCGGGCCGGCCGGGGCGGCTGTGGAAGAGCGTGATCTCCGAGCTCCAGACGGCCGAGGAGATGACCGAGCGCAACAGGAAGCTGACGCTGCAGTTCTGCGTCAACTACGGCGGGCAGGCCGAGATCGTGCAGGCGGCCGTCAAGCTGGCCGGCGACATCGCGGCGGGCCGGGTCAAGCCGTCCAAGGTGGACGAGAAGGTCTTCGCCCGCTACCTCGACGAGCCGGAGATCCCGGCGGTGGACCTGTTCGTCCGCTCGTCGGGGGAGCAGCGCTTCTCCAACTTCCTGCTGTGGCAGTCGGCCTACGCCGAGATGGTGTTCCTGGACCGGCTCTGGCCCGACTTCGACCGCCGCGACCTGTGGGAGGCGTGCGAGGTCTACGCCAAGCGCGACAGGCGCTACGGCGGGGCCGTCCCGAACCAGGTCTGAGCGAGCCAGGCGAGGGAAGGCGGCGGGAGTGAGCGACCGGGCCCCCTCACGGAGTGAGGCCATGAGCATGGACACGTACATGGTGGCGCCGATCGGCTGGGTCGAGTCGCCTCTGACCGACCGGGACCAGGCGCCGAAGCAGGGGGACGAGGGCTCACCCGAGGCGTGGCTGGTGTTCGAGGAGCGGGTGCGCGAGGGGCTGGCCGATCTGCGCCCGGGCGACGTAATCATCGTGCTGACCTGGCTGGACCGGGCCCGCCGCGACGTCCTGTCCGTCCATCCGCGCGGTGACGCGGGCAGGCCGCGGCAGGGCGTCTTCAGCACCCGCTCGCCGGACCGGCCGAACCCCGTGGGGCTGCACCGGGTGGGCGTCCTCGCCGTCGAGGGGACGCGGCTGCGGGTGCGCGACCTGGAGGCGCTGGACGGCACGCCCGTCCTGGACGTCAAGCCGGTGCTCGACCGCGACACCGAGCGCTAGCCGCTCTGCCCACCCCGGCGCCGGATCGGTCACAGGCCGGATCGGTCAGGCGCCGGATCGGTCAGGCGCGGCGGCGGGCGCGGTAGGCGGCGACGTGCATGCGGTTGCCGCAGGTGCGGCTGTCGCAGTAGACGCGCGAGCGGTTGCGCGACTCGTCGACGAAGACCCGGTCGCAGTCGGGCGCCGAGCAGGTGCGCAGCCGCTCCCACTCGCCCTCGACGAGCAGGTGGGCCAGCGCCACCCCGCAGTCGGCGGCCAGGTGCTCCGACAGCGTCGCGTCGGGCGCGAAGTAGTGGACGTGCAGCGCGTGGCCGTCGTGCTCGGTCAGCCGGGGCGTGATCCGCGTCTCGGACAGCAGCGCGTTGAGCTGGCGCACGGCGGAGGGCTGGTCGGGCGCCGTGAACACCCGGTGGAACGCCTCCCGCACCAGCCGCACCTGCCCGAGGTCGCGCGCCGTGAGCGTGGTGATGCCGCTGACCTGCCGTGCCTCGACGAACGCCTGGAGCGTGGGCAGGTCGGCCAGCCGGTCGTCGCCGCCGGTCGAGGGCGAGGTGTTGACCAGCTCGACGACCGTGGCCAGCGAGTAGACCATGTCATGGCCAAACGGCATGTTGACTCCTGTCTGGCGCCCATTCTAGCGTGGACGCAGCGTATCTCCAGTGAACGCGATCGGGGGCATCACGTGGGGTCACATCGCCGGATCGTGCTGGTCGCGATCGCCGGAGCGCTGATCATCTCCACCTCCGCCCCCCTCGTCCGGCTGGCCGACGTCGCCCCCGCCACCTCGGCGTTCTTCCGGTGCGCGTACGCCGTCCCGCCCATGGTGGTCCTGGCCTGGCTGGAACGCCGCAGGCTCGGCCCGCTCCCGCGCAGGGCGGTCGCCGTCGCGTGGGCCGCCGGCCTGCTGTTCGCCCTGGACCTGCTGTTCTGGCACCACGCCATCGCCTACGTGGGTGCCGGGCTGGCCACCGTGCTCGGCAACCTCCAGGTGTTCATCGTCGCGTTCGCCGCCTGGGCGCTCTTCCGCGAGCGGCCCTCGGGGCGGCTGATGGTCGCCTGCCCCGTGGTGTTCGCCGGGGTGGCGCTCATCTCGGGCGTCTTCGACAGCGCCGCCTACGGCTCCGACCCGGTGATGGGCGTGCTCGCCGGCGTGGCCACCTCGGTCTCGTACGCCGGGTTCCTGCTGCTGATGAAGGGCGCCTCCCAGCGGGCCGCCGGGCCGCTCGCGCACGCCACCGCCGTGGCCGCGGTCGTGATCGCAGCCCTGAGCCCCGTCTTCGGCGGCGCCGACCTCACCCCGTCCTGGCCCGCGCACGGCTGGCTGCTGGTGCTCGCGCTCGGGCCCCAGGTGCTCGGCTGGTCGCTCATCACGTACACGCTGCCGAAGCAGCCGGCCGCGCTCACGGCGCTGCTGCTGCTCGTGCAGCCCCTGACCACCGTGGCGCTGTCGGCGGCCACGCTCGGCGAGCGGCCCTCGCCCCTCCAGCTCGCCGGCTGCGCGGTGATCGTCCTCGGCGTCCTGTACGGCTCGCGCGGCGCTCAGCCGGCCCGGACGGAGGACGAGCAGGACGCGCAGGTGCCGAAGACCTCGACCGTGTGAGTGATCTCGGTGAAGCCGTGCTCGCTGCCGACCGTCTCGGCCCAGCGCTCCACGGCCGGGCCCGCGACCTCGACGGTGTGGCCGCACCGGCGGCAGACCAGGTGGTGGTGATGGTCGCCGCTGGCGCACGCGCGGTAGACCGACTCGCCGTCGTCGGTGCGCAGCACGTCGACGACGCCGCCGTCGGCCAGCGCCTGGAGGGCGCGGTAGACCGTGGTCAGACCGATCTTGGCGCCGTGCTGGCGCATCTCGGCGTAGACGTCCTGCGCGCTGCGGAACCCCTCGCTCCGGCGAAGGGTGTCGCGCACGGCATCGCGTCTCGTGCTCATACAGCCTCCCTGACAGGCGTGGGATCCTCTTGTACGCCCGGCTCCCGGACACGGCCCCGGCGTACGAATCTACCGACACCGAGGGCCAGGACGAAGCCGCCGAGCGCGAGAAGGACGATCGCGGCGCCGGGCGGCACCCGGCTCGACAGCGAGGAGGCCAGCAGGCCGCCCACCGCGGCCACCACGCCGATCACCATGGCCAGCGCCATCGTCGAGCGGAAGCCCCTGGTGAGCTGCTGGCTGGTGGCCACCGGGATCACCATCAGCGCGCTGACGAGCAGCAGGCCCACCACGCGCATGGCGATGACCACCGTGAGCGCGGCCGTGACCGCGATCAGCAGGCTGAGGAAGCGGACCGGCAGGCCGTTCGCCCGGGCCATCTCCTCGTCCTGGCACAGCACGAACAGCTCCCTGCCGAAGATCGCCACCACCGCGATCACCGCCACGGCCAGCGCGCCGATGATCCAGATGTCCTGGGGCGTGACGCTGGCGATGGCGCCGAACAGATAGGAGGTGAGCTTGGCGTTGCTGCCGCCCGGAGCGATGCCCATGAGCATGACGCCGCCCGCGATGCCGCCGTAGAACAGCAGCGCCAGCGCGACGTCGCCGCTCGTCCGGCCGCGCGCCCGGACCAGCTCGATCGCCACGGCGCCCGCGACGGACACGACGACGGCGGTCAGCACCGGCTCGGCGCCGGTCAGGAACCCGAGCGCCACGCCGGTCAGCGCCACGTGCCCGATGCCGTCGCCGAGCAGCGACAGGCGCCGCTGCACGATGAACGTGCCGACGGCGGGCGCGCACAGCCCCACCAGCAGCGCCGCGATCAGCGCCAGCCGGAAGAAGTCCGTCTGCAGCAGCTCGATCATGCCTCTCCCTGCCAGCTCGTCAGCGGCCCGGCGCACGCGCCGCGCCCGAGGACCTCGGCCGCGGCGCGCTCGTCCGGCGCGTGCGGATGGACGTGCTCGTGGCCGGGCCGGGCGCACTCGCCCTCCGGCCGGGGCGGCGCGCCGTCGTGGACGACGAGGCCGTCGCGCACCACGACGCCCCGGGTGATCAGCGGCTCCAGCGGGCCCAGCTCGTGCGCGACCAGCACGATCGTCCGGCCCTGCAGCGCCAGCGAGGCGAGCGTGTCGGCCAGCAGGCGCTGCGTCTCGGCGTCGACGCCGGCCGTGGGCTCGTCCATGACGTACGTGTCCGGTTCGCCGGCCAGCGCGCGGGCGATCAGCACCCGCTGCTGCTGGCCGCCGGACAGCTCCTGCACCGGGTCGCCGGCCCGCGACGACAGGCCCACGGCCTCCAGCGCGTCCGTCACCGCGGCCCGGTCCGCCGGGCTCGTACGGCGCAGCCGGCGCTGCCGCGCGATCCGGCCCGAGGCCACCACCTCGCGGACCGTGGCGGGCACGCCGCCGCCCACCTGGAGCCGCTGGGGCACGTAGCCGATGCGCCACCAGTCGCGGAACCGCGCGGGCTGCCGGCCGTACAGGAGGGTCTGGCCGCCGGAGAGCGGGATCAGGCCGAGCAGGGCCCGCACCAGCGTCGACTTGCCGGAGCCGTTGGTGCCCATGACCGCGACCACCTCGCCGGGGCGGACCGTGAGATCGACGCCGCGCAGGATGGGCCGCCGGTCGAGGGTGACCCGCCCGCCGGTCATCGAGAAGGCGCTCTCGTCCGCGGCGTCCGAGGTACGGGCGGTCTGCGTGATCTGGCTCATGGTCATGCTCCACATCCCAGTGCCGTGCGCAGGGTGGTGAGGTTGCCCCGCATCGCGGACAGGTAGTCGCCTGACGGCTTGCTCTCCAGCGGGTCGAGCACGGCGGTCCTCGCGCCCACCTCGTCGGCCAGCACCTGCGCGACCTTGGGGTTGGCCAGCGACTCGGTGAAGATCGTGGTCACCTTCTCGTCCTTGGCCAGCTTGGCGACCTCGGCCAGGCGGGCGGGGGAGGGCTCGGCGTCGGGGTCGAGCGTGATGCCGACCTGCTTGAGGTGGTAGCGGTCGGAGAGGTAGCCGAACGCCTCGTGGGCGGTCACCAGGCTACGGGTTCGGCAGGTCGTCAGGCCCTGGGCGAACTCCTTGTCCAGCGTTCCGAGCGAGGCGGCCGTCGCGGCGGCGCGGTCCTTGTAGCCCTGGGCGTGCGCCGGGTCGGCCGCCGCGAGCCGCTCGCCGAGCTTCACGGCGACCGTGGCCAGGCGCGAGGGGTCGAGCCAGAGGTGCGGGTCGTAGGAGACCTCGTGGTCGTGTCCCTCCTCGCCGGCCTCCGCGCCGTGGTCGCCGGCGGGGAGCGTGGTGACCGCGGTGGCCGCGTCGAACGCGCGCTCCGGGTCCACGGCGTCGTCCACGGCGGGCTGCACACCCTTGATGTAGACGGTCAGCGTGGCCTCGCCCAGCTCCGCCATCTGGTGGGCGCCCAGCTCCAGGTCGTGCGGCTCGACGCCGGGGGCGGTCAGCACGCTCACGGCGGCGTCGGGGCCGCCCACCTGCTGGCTGAGCCACTGGAGGGGGTAGAAGGCCGCGACCACGGCGGGCTTGCCGCCGCCCGCCGCGGAGCCGGTCTCCGCAGAGCCGGCTCCGCACGCGGTGGCGGTGAGGAGGGTGGCTCCGGCCAGCAGACCGACAGCGTACGACCGGGACAATCCTGACATCATGCGAGCCAGTATGCGCCAAAATGAAAATGGTTGTCAAAATCCCCCCGCGAGGGAGCGCCGTCGCCTGGACTGAGGAGCGTAGGGAGCGGAGCGACTGGAGTGACGAGGGAAGGCGGCGGGTGTGAGCGACCGAGCCGCCTCCGCGGAGCGGGGGCGATGAGCAGGGAGCGCCGTCGCCTGGACTGAGGAGCGTAGGGAGCGGAGCGACTGGAGTGACGAGGGAAGGCGGCGGGTGTGAGCGACCGAGCCGCCTCCGCGGAGCGGGGGCGATGAGCAGGGAGCGCCGTCGCCTGGACTGAGGAACGTAGGGAGCGGAGTGTGTTCGTCCCCGGCGCTCCAGCGGGCGACCGTGCGCACCGCCTCCAGCGCCGCCTTGCCGCAGAGTCCGCAGGAGGATGAGGAGACCTTCCACCGCCTGGCGCCGGAGGTGCGGGCGTTCAAGGTGGGGCACAACCGGCCGCGCTCGCGGGGCGACCGGGAGGAGCTGTTCGGCGGGCTCGGGGCGTCGTGGCGCGGCGCGTTCGTCGGCGGCGAGCTGCTGGTGCGGACCGCCACCATCGGCGCGGACGGCGAACGCCTGCCGGGCAACCTCCCGCACTGCACGCTGCTGCCGTAGGGACGCGCCACCTGCCGCCGCCCTGGGAAAGCCGTTCCCGGGAGCTCGTCAGAACGCGCCGAAGCGGGTCGCCGCCAGGAGCACGAGGAAGGTCAGCGTGGCGACCCGCAGCAGCTTCCCGCCCACCCCCAGCGACGGCCACGACAGGTACGCCAGCCAGCCGACGAAGGCGATCACCGGCACGACGGCCACGCCGCCCAGCGGATTGGCCACCGCGAACCCGGCCAGCAGCAGGATCACCAGCGCGGCGGGCGCCACCCATCGGGGGACCTGCGTGAACAGGAACGTCATCGGGACCGCGCTACGCGCCTCGACCGCCTGGCGCAGGCCGGTCGCGCCCGGCGTGAAGAACCCCTCGCCCGGCGGCAACGGCCGTCTCACCTTGCCCGTCATGCCGCCCGCCCCCTTGCCCGCGCCTGCGCCCTTGCCGTGCCCTCTGCCGTGCCCTCTGCCGTTGGTGGCCACGGGCCGAGCCTAGCGCCGCGGGAACGGCGCGGGCCCGGGAGATCCTCTGACATCCTGGGTGCGTGCTCGCCGTCATCCGTTACACCGTTCCCGAGTCCCAGTCCCAGGACTTCATCAAGCAGGGGCACGCCATCCTCGACACCCTCGCCGGCCAGCCCGGCTACGTGCGGGGCAGGCTGGCCCGCTCCGTCGACGAGCCCAACCTGTGGGCCCTGGTCAGCGAGTGGGAGGGGGCCGGTTTCTACCGCCGTGCCCTGTCGGCCGCCAGAATGGCGATGTATCCACTGATGATCCTCATGGTCCACGAACCGAGCGCGTTCGAGGACGTTTACCTACAAGACCGGGCGTAGCAACTACTCCCGCGCGAGGGGCCCGCCACGTCCCCTAAGCTGGGAGCTCATCCATCCCCTCGCCGACCTCCAGCCGGAAAGAGACCCAACCACATGGCACGCCGTACAGACGTCATGGACACCATCGTCAGCCTCGCCAAGCGCCGCGGGCTCGTCTACCCGTCGAGCGAGATCTACGGCGGTCTGCGTGCGTCGTGGGACTACGGGCCCCTGGGCGTCGAGCTCAAGAACAACGTCAAGCGCCAGTGGTGGCAGTCGATGGTCCAGGCGCGCGACGACGTGGTCGGCCTCGACTCCTGCGTCATCCTGGCTCGCGAGGTCTGGCAGGCCAGCGGTCACGTCGAGACCTTCACCGACCCGCTCACCGAGTGCCAGTCCTGCCACAAGCGCTTCCGCGCCGACCACCTCCTCGAGGCGTACGAGGAGAAGAACGGCCGCGCCCCCGAGCACGGCCTGGCCGACATCACCTGCCCCAACTGCGGCAACAAGGGCGCCTTCACCGACCCGCGGCAGTTCAGCGGTCTGCTGAAGACCTACCTCGGCCCGGTCGAGGACGAGTCGGGCCTGGCCTACCTGCGCCCCGAGACCGCGCAGGGCATCTTCATCAACTACCTCAACGTGCAGCAGTCGGCGCGCAGGAAGATCCCGTTCGGCATCGGCCAGATCGGCAAGTCGTTCCGCAACGAGATCACCCCGGGCAACTTCATCTTCCGCACCCGCGAGTTCGAGCAGATGGAGATGGAGTTCTTCGTCAAGCCCGGCACCGACGAGGAGTGGCACCAGTACTGGATCGACGAGCGCTTCCGCTGGTACTCCGACCTGGGCATCAACAAGGACAACCTCCGGCTCTTCGAGCACCCGAAGGACAAGCTGTCCCACTACGCCAAGCGCACCGTCGACGTCGAGTACCGCTTCAACTTCGCCGGCTCGGAGTGGGGCGAGCTGGAGGGCATCGCCAACCGCACCGACTTCGACCTGACCGCCCACTCCAAGGCGTCCGGCGTCGACCTAAGCTTCTTCGAGCAGGACACCGGTGAGCGCTACGTCCCGTACGTGATCGAGCCGGCCGCCGGCGTCGACCGGGCGACCCTCACCTTCCTGCTCGACGCCTACACCGAGGACGAGGCGCCCAACGCCAAGGGCGTCATGGAGAAGCGCACGGTCATGCGCCTCGACCACCGGCTCGCCCCGGTCAAGGTCGCGGTGCTGCCGCTGTCGCGCAACGCCGACCTGTCGCCCAAGGCCCGCGACCTGGCCGCCCAGCTCCGCCGCCGGTGGAACGTCGAGTTCGACGACGCGGGCGCGATCGGCCGCCGCTACCGCCGCCAGGACGAGATCGGCACGCCGTTCTGCATCACCGTCGACTTCGACACCCTGGAGGACCAGGCGGTGACGATCCGGGAGCGCGACACGATGGCCCAGGAGCGCATCAGCCTCGACCAGGTCCAGTCCTACCTGCGCCAGCACCTCAACGACTGACGCGCACGGCAGCACGACGACACGACAGCACGACCGTACGACGACACACCGTACGACGACACACCGTACGACGACACCGTACGACGACACGGCACGACACGACGGCCGGGCGGCTCCCCACGAGCCCCCGGCCGTCGCCGTCCCGGCCCACGGCAGGAGCCGCGCCCGGCCCGCCGAGGGGCCCGCGCCCGGCCCGCCGAGGGGCCCGCGCCCGGCCCGCTGAAGGGCCGCTGTTCACTGACGGGCCCGTGACGTTCATCCGTGCGCTCGGCGGTCGCGGCGCCACGGCACGGTGAGCGCGCGCACCGGCGCGTGGACCCTCCCGGCGGCCCGCTCGTGGAACAGCGTGAGGAGCGCGGCCATGAGCCCCTCCCACAGAGGATCACCTGATTCTGCGCAGGCCCCCGGTCTTTCCCAAGAATTGGTGTAAACCACTGGTATAAACCAATTTCCCGATCAACGGAATATTAATTGGATTAGACCGGTGACACCCCTCCCATCAGGGGAAACGATGACTTAACCGATGAGTGCGGTTTCTTCATCATTCTCGCCGGTAGAGTCCCCGGCAGAGGCGTTGATTGGAGCTGTGGTGGCCAAGTACGTTTACGACTTCACCGAGGGCAACAGAAATCTCAAGGACCTTCTCGGCGGCAAGGGAGCGAACCTCGCCGAGATGACGAATCTGGGGCTGCCCGTCCCTCCCGGATTCACGATCACCACGGAGGCATGCCGGTACTACCTCGCCGAGGGCACGGTGCCCGACGGCCTCCAGGAGGAGGTCGAGCGGCACCTGGACGAGCTGGAGCAGGCCATGGGCAGGAAGCTCGGCCAGACCGACGACCCGCTGCTCGTCAGCGTCCGCTCCGGCGCCAAGTTCTCCATGCCCGGCATGATGGAGACCGTCCTCAACATCGGCCTCAACGACGAGTCCGTCCACGGCCTGGCCAAGCAGGCCGGCGGCAACGAACGCTTCGCCTGGGACTCCTACCGGCGGCTCATCCAGATGTTCGGCAAGACCGTGCTCGACATCGACGGCGCGCACTTCGAGGGGGCTCTCGACCGGCTCAAGGGCGACCGGGAGGACACCGACCTCGACGCCGGCGAGTTGCAGGGCCTCGTCGAGACGTTCAAGGGCATCGTCCACGAGCAGGCGGGCCGCGAGTTCCCCGCCGACCCCCGCGAGCAGATGCGCCTGGCCGTCAGGGCCGTCTTCGACTCATGGAACGCCCCCCGCGCCATCCTGTACCGCCGGCAGGAGCGCATCCCCGCCGACCTCGGCACCGCGGTCAACATCGTGGCCATGGTCTTCGGCAACTGCGGCAACGACTCCGGCACCGGCGTCGCCTTCACCCGCGACCCCGGCTCCGGCCAGCAGGGCGTCTACGGCGACTACCTGCAGAACGCGCAGGGCGAGGACGTTGTCGCCGGCATCCGCAACACGATCCCGCTGCAGGACCTGGAGCGCCTCGACAAGCGCTGCTACGACGAGCTGCTGGAGATCATGGCCACGCTCGAGAACCACTACCGGGACCTGTGCGACATCGAGTTCACCATCGAGCGCGGCAAGCTGTGGATGCTGCAGACCCGGGTCGGCAAGCGCACCGCCGCCGCCGCGTTCTGCATCGCCACCCAGCTCGTGGACCAGGGCCTGATCTCGATCGACGAGGCCGTCACCCGCGTCACCGGTGACCAGCTCGCCAAGCTCATGTTCCCGCGCTTCGACGCCGACGCCGCCAAGTCGCGCATCGCCAAGGGCATGAACGCCTCGCCCGGCGCGGCCGTCGGCAAGGCCGTCTTCTCCTCCGAGCGCGCCGTCGAGCTGGCCGGGCAGGGCGAGGACGTCATCCTCGTACGCCGCGAGACCAACCCCGACGACCTGTCCGGCATGATCGCCGCCCGGGGCATCCTCACCAGCCGGGGCGGCAAGACCTCGCACGCGGCCGTCGTCGCCCGCGGCATGGGCAAGACCTGCGTCTGCGGGGCCGAGGAGCTGGAGGTGTCGATCGAGGAGCGGCGGTTCGCCGCGCCCGGCGGCGTAACCGTCTCGGAGGGCGACGTCATCTCCATCGACGGCACGACCGGCGAGGTGTTCGTCGGGGAGGTGCCGGTGGTGGACTCGCCGGTGGTCGAGTACTTCGAGGGCAAGGAGGCCGTACGCGAGGACGACTCGCTGGTGCGGGCCGTGGACCGGATCATGCGGCACGCCGACGAGAAGCGCCGCCTCGGCGTGCGGGCCAACGCCGACACCCCCGAGGACGCGGCCAGGGCCCGCCGGTTCGGCGCCCAGGGCATCGGCCTGTGCCGCACCGAGCACATGTTCCTCGGCGAGCGGCGCCGGCTGGTCGAGGACCTCGTGCTCGCCTCCGGCGAGGAGGAGCGGCAGGCGGCGCTCGACGCGCTGGAGCCGTTGCAGCGCGCCGACTTCGCCGGCATCTTCCGGGCCATGGACGGCCTGCCGGTCACCATCCGCCTCATCGACCCGCCGCTGCACGAGTTCCTGCCCGACCTCACCGACCTGTCGGTCCGCGTGGCGCTCGCCGACGCGGGCGCGGGCGAGGCGTCGGACAAGGACCGCGCGCTGCTGACCGCCGTCAAGCGGCTGCACGAGCAGAACCCCATGCTGGGCCTGCGCGGCGTACGGCTCGGCCTGGTGATCCCCGGCCTGTTCGCCATGCAGGTACGGGCCATCGCTCAGGCCGCCGAGGAGGTGCCCGGAGCCCGGCCGGAGATCATGATCCCGCTCGTGGCCGCCGTGCAGGAGCTGGAGGCGGTCCGCGAGGAGGCGGCCGGCATCCTGGCCGAGGCCGGGGTGGACGCCCTCATCGGCACGATGATCGAGACGCCGCGGGCGGCGCTGACGGCCGGCCAGGTGGCCGAGGCCGCGCAGTTCTTCTCCTTCGGCACCAACGACCTGACGCAGATGACGTGGGGCTTCTCCCGCGACGACGTGGAGGCGGCGTTCTTCTCGCGCTACCTGGAGCTCGGCATGTTCGGCGTCTCCCCGTTCGAGACGCTGGACCGCGACGGGGTCGGCCGCCTGGTGCGGCTCGCCGCCGACGAGGGCCGCGCGGCCCGGCCGGGGCTCAAGCTCGGCATCTGCGGCGAGCACGGCGGTGACCCCGACTCGGTGCACTTCTGCCACGAGGCCGGGCTCGACTACGTGTCCTGCTCGCCGTTCCGCATCCCGGTCGCCCGCCTGGAGGCCGGGCGGGCCGCGCTCAGCCAGAACGACTCCGACACCCGCTGACGCGAGGCGGCCCGGGCAGAACCGCGCCCGGGCCGGTCAGGCGGGCCGGTCAGGCGGGCAGGCCCGGCGCCGGCGCGGGCCGGTCCTCGTCGGGGACCGGCACGTAGTCGTGGCGCACCCCGTGGTCGCCCAGCCACTTGCGCAGCCCGGCCACGGCCGGCGGGTTGGCGGCCACCTGGGCCGCGTACTCGGCCAGCGCCACCTCCTCGCCGTCGTCGTACAGCAGCCGCGCCGGGCCCGACCAGGACAGCGTCCACCGGGCCTGGCCGTGCTCGATGAGCACGCCTTCCAGCGCCTGTCCGAGCACCCCGGCGAGCATCGTGGGGGAGGGGCTCCAGCCCAGCTCCGCCAGCCGCACCGCCAGCTCCTCCTGCCGGCCCCGGGCGATGGCCTCGAACGCCGCGTCCAGGTACGGCCGGCCCGCCCCCACCACGCGCTGGCCCGCCACGGCCAGGTCGTGCAGCGCCTCGGCGTTGCGGGCGGCGAACATGCCGCGCTCCACGACCTCCTCCCACGAGGCCGGCCGCAGCGTCGTCAGCGCCTCCGGGGTCCACATCGACTGCTCCACCGCGTGCGCCGCCACGCCCGCGTCGCGCAGCAGCGTGAGCGCCGAGCGGGGGTCGGGCACGTGCGGCGGCTCGGGCAGCCGCTCGATCGCGGCCAGCCGATCCGCCAGGCTCGGGTGCGAGTCGTACGGCGAGGTCTCCTCCGGCCGCCCGGCGAGCCCGGCGACCTCCGCCTGCCGCGCCGGGTCGCTCATGAGCGCGTGGAAGCCGTTGAAAACGGACGCCGGGCGCAGGCCGCCCGCGCCCGTCAGCGACAGGTAGGTCTGCGCGTAGACGTCCCAGGCGGCGGCCGTGCCGTGGATCTTGCGCAGCGCCTCGGACATGGCCGGCCGGCCGCCGATCGCCACGGCCATCTCGTCGGCCTCCAGCTCCTGCCGCCGGGAGATGCCCTGGGAGATCCTCAGGTAGAGCTTCGCGTACGCGGTGAACAGCCGCTGGATCAGCGGGTGGCCGTTCAGCCCCTGCACGGTGGCGATGAGCGACACCCTGCCGCGGTAGATCGGCGCGCCGAGGCGGGTGTGGGCGCCGCTGTAGTGGCCCAGCTCGTGCCCGAGCACGGCCCGCATCTCGTCGACGGTCAGCGTCTGCAGCAGCGGCAGGCCGATGAACATGCGCCGCCTGACCGCCCTCAGGCCGAGGAAGCGGGTGTCCTCGGACACGGCCGCGTTCACCTCGGGCACCAGGCGGATCTCGGCGGGCGGGGCCGTGCGCACCCGCTGGGCCAGGTCCTCGACCGTCTGCCAGAGCACCGGCTCCTGCTCGCGGGTCACCGAGACGCCCGGCTCCTCGCCGCCCTTCAGCCGGCTGACCATGATGAGGGCGCGGACGAGCGCCCCGGCGGCCAGGGTCAGGACGATCGCCGCCTTCAACGTGTTGGCGTGGAAGTCGACGATGAGCATCACGTCGAGGAGCACGGCAGCCCCGACGATCAAACCGACCAGCACGTAGAACCCTGCGAGCAGGGTGAAGGCCAGCACGGCACGGAACGCAGTGGTCATGGGGGAGGGCTCCCGGGGAAGGGGGTTCTCGCGAAACTTGACACTAGCGGAGTCCGGAAAGTGGATAAAATCACTGCACTTATGACCCGCTACGACGACCACGACCAGGCACGCTGGGTGCCCGAGCCGCCCGGCAACCCCGAGCGTGGCTCGTTCGAGCGCGACCGGGCCAGGGTCCTGCACAGCTCCGCGCTGCGCCGCCTGGCCGCGAAGACCCAGGTGGTGGGGCCGTTCGAGGTCGTCGGCGCCGGTCAGCACATCCCGCGCACGCGCCTGACCCATTCGCTGGAGTGCGGGCAGGTCGGCAGGGAGATGGGCGCCGTCCTCGGCGTCGACCCCGACCTGGTCGAGACCGCCTGCCTGGCCCACGACCTCGGGCACCCGCCGTTCGGCCACAACGGCGAGGTCGCGCTCAACGAGCTGGCCGCCGGCTGCGGCGGCTTCGAGGGCAACGCACAGAGCCTGCGGCTGCTCACCCGTCTCGAAGCCAAGGTCCTCACCGAGGACGGCCGCAGCGCCGGTCTCAACCTCACCAGGGCCGCCCTGGACGCCGCCACCAAGTACCCGTGGCCCCGTGAGGTGTCGCCGAAGTTCGGCGTCTACGACGACGACATGCCCGTGTTCGAGTGGATCAGGGACGGCGCGCCGCCCGGCCGGGTCAGCTTCGAGGCGCAGATCATGGACTGGGCCGACGACGTCGCCTACTCCGTCCACGACCTGGAGGACGCGCTGCACTCCGGTCACGTCACCCCCGAGGCGCTGCGCTCGCCCGAGGAGCGCCGGCAGGTGTGCGAGCTGGCCCGCGCCTGGTACGCCCCCGACGCCGACTGCGCCGAGCTGGAGGAGGCGTTCGGCCGCCTGATCGCCGACCCGCTCTGGCCGCGCGGCTTCGCCGCCACCTTCGCCGACCTGGCCGGGCTCAAGGCCCTCACGAGCGGCCTCATCGGCAGGTTCTGCCGCTCCGCGCAGACCGCCACCAAGGAGGCGTACGGCATGCGCCACCGGGTGGACCTCATCGTGCCCCGCTCCACCCAACTGGAGTGCGCCGTGCTCAAGGGCGTCACCGCCCACTACGTGATGACCACCGAGGACCACCACGCCAACCAGGCCAGGCAGCGCGAGCTCATCGCCGAGCTGGCCGCGCTCATCACGCTCGGCGCGCCGAACACCCTGGAGCCCGCCTTCCGGGCCTCCTTCCTCGCCGCGTCCGGCGACGCCGCCCGCACCCGCGTGGTGATCGACCAGATCGCCTCGCTCACCGACACCGCCGCCGTCGCCTGGCACCGGCGCCTGTCCGGCTGACCGCGTTTCCCTTCCGGGATCACGGCCGGGGGGCGGATACTGCGGCCATGGCCACATATCTGATCGTCGGCGCCGGCCTCGCGGGGGCGAAGGCCGCGCAGACGTTGCGCGAGGAGGGCTTCGACGGCGACATCGTCCTCGTCGGAGCCGAGAACGAGCGCCCCTACGAGCGCCCGCCCCTGTCCAAGGACTATCTCCAGGGCAAGAGCGAGCGGGAGAAGATCTACGTCCATCCCCAGGACTGGTACGCCGACAACGGGGTCGAGCTCCTGCTCGGCACCCCGGTCACCCGGATCGAGCCCGCCGACCACGCCGTCACGCTCGCCGGCGGCTCCCGCAGGCCGTACGACAAGCTGCTGCTTGCGACCGGTGCGACGCCGAAGCGGCTGCCCGGCCCCGCCGTCTACCTGCGCACCGCCGGGGACAGCGACGCTCTCAAGCGGCGCCTCGCCGAGATCGGCGGCGGCGCCGGCCGGGTCGTCGTCGTGGGCGCCGGCTGGATCGGCCTGGAGACCGCCGCCGCGGCCCGCCTGGCCGGCTGCGAGGTCACCGTGGTGGAGCCGGAGCCCACGCCGCTGCACCGCGTGCTCGGGCCGGAGCTGGGCGAGGTGTTCGCCGGGCTGCACCGCCGCAACGGCGTCGACCTGCGCCTCGGCACGGGCGCCGCGGAGATCACCGAGGAGGGCGTGCGCCTCACCACCGGCGAGCGGCTGGCCGCCGATCTCGTGGTGGCGGGCATCGGCGTCGCCCCCGAGGTGGGGCTCGCCCGCGAGGCCGGGCTGGAGGTCGGCCGCGGCGTCCTCACCGACGCCTCGCTGCGCACCTCCCACCCCGACGTGTACGCCGCCGGGGACGTCGCGGAGCCGTTCAACCCCCTGTACGGCCGGCGGCTGCACGTGGAGCACTGGGCCAACGCGCTCAACGGCGGCCCCGCCGCCGCCCGCGCCATGCTCGGCCAGGAGGTCGTCTACGACCGCGTGCCGTACTTCTTCACCGACCAGTTCGACCTCGGCATGGAGTTCTCCGGCGACACCACGGGCTACGACGAGGTCGTCCACAGCGGGTCCGTGGACGACCTGGAGTTCGTCGCGTACTGGCTGCGCGAGGGGCGCGTGGTGGCCGGCATGAACGTCAACGTCTGGGACGTCGTGGGCGGCATCCAGGACCGCATCCGCTCCGGCGACGTCGTCGACCCCAAGGAGCTCACCTCGGACTGACGGCTCAGGTCGGGTTGACCGTGATCGTGATCACCGGGTCCGGCGTCGCCCGCGGCTCCCGCTTCTTGCGCGGCTCCTTCTTGGAGGCGCACTGCACCTGGCAGCGGGGCGTCTCGCCGAGCCGGGCCCGCGTGGCGAGCGTCTCCTCGCGCGGCGACAGCGTCCTGTTGCCGGACAGCCACGCGTCGAGGTACCGCCACGGGTTCACCATGCCCCGGCGCACCCACCAGGCCGACGAGCCGGTCTTCCAGGAGATCGCGAAGTACAGGTTCGGCCCGGTGGCGCGGGCGTTGCCCGTCGTGCCGACCCGGCCCAGCGCCTGCCCGGCCGCCACCCGCACCCCGGGCCGGATCCCGGCGGTGACCGAGTCCAGGTGGCCGCCCAGGTAGCGGACGCCGTCGTCGCCGACGACCGTGACGAACCTGCCCTCGCGGTCCGCGCCCCGGTCGGTGGCCGCGCTCCAGCGGTTCGCGGTGTTCACCTCGTCCACGACCCCGTTCACGGGGGAGACGAACGTGCAGCCCTTGCCCGTCCAGATCGTCGTCTTCGGCAGCACGAGGAGCTGCCGCTGGTAGCTGACCTGGCAGCCGGTCACCGGGAAGGCGTAGGTGTAGTCGGACAGCCGGGGCGGCGGCACCTTGGTGGGCGACTTGCCCGAGGGCGGCTCGACGGACGCCTGCCGCGAGGCGCCCGGGTCGGGGATGGTCGCGGTGACGAGGGGCGTCGCCCCGGTCGCCGCCGGCGGCGACACGGTCTCGGGCGACTGGGCGCTGACCCCTTCCACCCCGGTCGTCGTCTGGGCGCAGGCGCCGCTCAGCAGCAGGGCGGCCGCCACGGCCACCCATCGTCCCAGATGCCCCGATCGCATGATCTCCACCCGCGTCACCGTATCCAGCCCGAGCTTTACCTTTGTAGCCGACGTGGACAACAGGGTGGACACGTTTTCCGCTATCCGGGCCCTGAAGTGACAACACCCTTCCCATCACCTCAAACCGGACACTCCAGCGGGTCCGTCCGCGGCCACCGGGTGGGGGTCTGTCCGCCGGCCGCAATAGACTCACCGGCGTGGCTGGCCGCATCCGTGACGTCGACATCGCGCTCGTACGCGAGCGATCCCCCATCGCCGACGTGATCGGCGAGCACATCCAGTTGCGCAACGCCGGCGGCGGCAACCTCAAGGGCCTCTGCCCCTTCCACGACGAGAAGTCCCCGTCCTTCAACGTCACCCCCGAGCGCGGCATGTACTTCTGTTTCGGTTGCTCCGAGGGCGGTGACGTGATCACGTTCGTGGAGCGGATCGAGCACCTGTCGTTCGGGGAGGCGGTCGAGCGGCTGGCGCAGCGGGCCGGGATCCAGCTCCAGTACGAGCAGGGCGGGTACATGCCGCGGCGCGACCACGGCGAGCGGGCTCGGCTCATCGAGGCGCACCGCGCCGCCGCCGAGTTCTACGTCTCCAAGCTCATGAGCCCCGACGCGGCGCCCGGCCGGCGGTTCCTGTCGGAGCGCGGGTTCGAGCGGGCCGACGCGGAGCTGTTCGGGGTGGGCTACGCGCCCGCCGAGTGGGAGGCGCTGGCCCGCCACCTCATGGGGCGCGGGTTCACCGCCGAGGAGCTGGTCAAGGGCGGGCTGGCCAAGGAGGGCCGCCGGGGGCCGATCGACCGGTTCCGGGGGCGGCTGGTCTGGCCGATCCGCGACGCGACGGGTGACGTGATCGGGTTCGGCGCGCGCAAGCTGCTCGACTCCGACGACGGGCCGAAGTACCTCAACACGCCCGACTCGCCGCTGTACAAGAAGAGCCAGGTGCTCTACGGCATCGACCTGGCCAAGCGGGAGATCTCCAAGCGGTCCCAGGCGGTGATCGTCGAGGGCTACACCGACGTGATGGCCTGCCACCTGGCCGGGGTGCCGACGGCCGTGGCCACCTGCGGCACCTCGTTCGGCGAGGAGCACATCAAGATGCTGCGGCGCTTCCTGCTCGACCAGGCCGAGTTCAGGGGCGAGGTCATCTTCACCTTCGACGGCGACGCCGCCGGGCAGAAGGCGGCCCTGCGGGCGTTCGCCGATGAGCAGAAGTTCGTCACGCAGACGTACGTGGCCGTGCAGGGCGACGGGCTCGACCCGTGCGACCTGCGCGTCAAGCAGGGCGACGCGGCCGTCCGCGACCTGATCGCCGGCCGTGAGCCGCTGTTCCAGTTCGCCATCCGCAGCACGATCAGCCGGTACGACCTGCGCAGCAACGAGGGCAAGATCGCGGCGCTCGACGCGGCGGCGCCCATCGTGGCCGGCATCAAGGACCCGGGCCTGCGCAAGCGCTACGCCATCGACCTCGACCGGTGGCTGGGGTTCATGGACGAGCGGTTCGTCATGCAGCGCATCGCCGAGGTGGGCAACGCCCAGTCGGGCCGGGGGCCCCATGGCGGTCGCGGTCCGCGCGCGTCCCGGCCCGCGCCGGTGGACCCGCACACCCGGGTGGAGGCCGAGCTGCTCAAGCTGGCCGTGCAGCGGCCGGCGCTGCTCGGGCCGCGCTTCGACGCGCTCGACCCGCAGGCGTTCACCGTGGCCGACCATGTGACGCTGTGCCAGGTGATCGCGGCGGCGGGCGGCACGGCGGCGGCCGGTCACGGCGGGCGGGAGTGGGTGGACCGGCTGCTGGAGCACGCGCCGGACGAGGTGGCGCGGGTGCTGGTGACGCGGTTCGCGGTGGAGGCGATCCAGGCCGACTCGCACGTCGAGGAGCGCTACGGCGCGGCCATGCTGGCGGCCATCGAGGCCATCGCGGTCGACCGGGCCATCGCGCAGGTCAAGTCCCGCATCCAGCGGCTCAATCCGGTGGAGGAGCAGCAGGAGTACAACAGGCTGTTCGGCGAGCTGGTGGCATTGGAGCAGCAGCGGCGGGTGCTGAGGGAACGCGCGGCCGGAAGCTGAGTCCCCGCCCAAGAGGGACATTGCCGAGCTGTTGTACAGGAAAAATACTCGCGTCAGTCAGGTGGCCGTGCGCCGCGTCCGGCCGGGCCTCGCCTCTGGACCCGTCCGGGGACGTTCGGGCAGGCCGCGGCGGGAGCACCCACCCGATGGCCCGGCGGCCGCCCCGTTACCCGGTCGCGTAATTGACTTTTCTTTCCTGATCAAACTCCTGTCAAACCTTTAATTGATCTCGGTTTGGTAAGGGGAGACTCCTTACCTTCTGTGCCAAAAATGGGTCTGCCATTTTATGGAAGCAATACTGCAGACTGTCTCCCGTGGGTGCATCGGTGCTGCCAAGTGGGCCGCCATCGGTAGATCAGGTGGCGGATCTCGTCGCGAAAGGAAGAGAGCGCGGAAGCGTAACCGTCGATGACGTCGCAGCCGCGCTTGACCGATCCGAGTTGCCGTCCGACGCGCTGGAACGCGTCGTGCGGATGCTCGCCGAGAACGGTGTGGAGGTCCTTGAGCCCCAGGGTGACGAGGAGCCCTCCCGCCCCGATGAGGAAGACGTCGGCAAGCGCGCGCCGACCAGCGATCTGGTCCGCATCTATCTGCGGGAGATCGGCCGGGTGCCGCTGCTGACGGCTGAGGAGGAGGTGGAGCTCGCCAAGTCGATCGAGGCCGGTCTGTTCGCCGAGGACAAGCTCGGCAACGGGGCCTCACGCCTGGCCTTCCCGGAGTTCAGGGAGCTCGTGTGGCAGGGCACGAGGGCCAAGCAGCGCCTCATCGAGGCCAACCTCAGGCTCGTGGTGTCGATCGCCAAGCGGTACGTGGGGCGGGGGATGCTGTTCCTGGACCTGATCCAGGAGGGCAATCTCGGCCTGATCCGCGCGGTGGAGAAGTTCGACTACACCAAGGGCTACAAGTTCTCCACCTACGCCACGTGGTGGATCCGGCAGGCGATCACGAGGGCGATCGCCGACCAGGCACGCACGATCCGGATCCCCGTCCACATGGTGGAGACGATCAACAAGCTCGTCCGGGTGCAGCGCCAGCTCCACCAGGACCTCGGTCGCGAGCCCGTGCCCGAGGAGATCGCCAAGGAGATGGACCTCCCGGTGGACCGGGTGGTGGAGATCCAGCGCATCGCGCAGGAGCCGGTGTCGCTCCAGTCGCCGATCGGCGAGGAGGACTCCGACCTCGGCGACTTCATCGAGGACGCGGACGCGGTGGTGCCGATGGAGGCGGCCGCCTTCATCATGCTGCAGGACCAGCTCGACGACATCCTGGCGACGTTGTCGGACCGCGAGCAGCGCATCATCCAGCTCCGCTTCGGCCTGGCCGACGGGCATCCGCGCACGCTGGAGGAGGTGGGGAGGGAGTTCGGCGTCACCCGGGAGCGCATCCGGCAGATCGAGTCGAAGACCCTGGCCAAGCTCCGCCACCCGACACGGGCGCAGATGCTGCGCGACTACCTGGACTGACCGGTCCAGGCGTACGAGGGGCCCGGGGGTTCACCCCCGGGCCCCTCGTACGCGGGCCGGGTCTACGAGCAGCCCTCGAACTGGGGGACCGCCGGCGTGGACAGGTCGAGGCCGGCCCGCCCGAACCAGTGGTGCAGCAGCCGCGAGGCCGTCCCGTCCTGGTACATGGTGGTGATGGCCCGGTTGACCGCCTCGCAGCCCTCGACGTCGCTCTTGCGCATGCCCACGCCGGTCCGCTGCTCGTTGAACTGGGCGTTGGCCAGCCGCAGGCCGGAGCCGTCCTTGATGGCCAGACCGGCCAGGATGATGTCGTTGGTGGTGATGGCGTCCACGCGGTTCTGCTTGAGCGCCGCCAGGCACGCCGCGTAGTCGGGGAACGGCACGACCTGCGCCGCGACCTTGCGCTCCTCCACCACCCGCTGGGCGGCGTTCGAGCCCTTGACCTCGCAGATGCGCCGCCCCTTGAGGTCGCGGACGTTGCGGATGCCGCCGTCGTCGCCCCGGACCAGGATGTCCTGGTAGGAGATGTGGTACGGCCCGGCGAACAGCACCTTCTGCTTGCGGTCCATGCTGATCGTGTACGTGGCCAGCACGAGGTCGGCCTTGCCGGAGGTGATCGCCTTCTCCCGGTCGGCGGCGAGCACGGGCTCGAAGTCCACGCGCTTGCCGAGCTTGCCGGCGATGTAGCGGGCCACGTCGATGTCGAAGCCCTCGAACGTGCCGTCGGGCTTGCGGTAGCCGACGGAGGGCAGGTCGGGGCGCACCCCGATGACGATCGTGTCCGCGTCGAGGACCGACGTGTGCTCGGCCGCCGCGCAGCCGCCGGCGAGCAGGCCGGTCGCGGCCAGCAGGACGGCTGCCAGCCCGGCCCTGAGCACGGCCGGGCGCGGGAAGATCCGCTTCATCGGTACTCCTTCAGCCGGGGCCAGACGCCCGCCAGCACCAGCAGCGCGATGCCTCCGATCGCGAAGGGGGCGAGCCTCCACAGGTCGTCCAGAGCCTGTTCGCCGCTGTCGATCTTCCGATCGAAGGCCAGCTCGTGACCGCGTGACAGCGTCACCAGCGCGTCGTCGTAGGCGTCGAACGCCTGCCGGACCGGGCCGAGCCGGGCCGCGACGGCCTCGTCGGCCCGCCCCGAGGCGGCGAGGGACCGGAAGCCGGTGTCGGCCCGCTGGAACGCCTGGTAGGCGGCCAGCACCCGCTCGCCGTCGGGGCCGTCGAGGCGGTTGCCCATGAGGCCGAGGTAGCCGCCGCCGGTGCCGGCCACCTTGGCGTGGTAGGCGTCGAGGTTGCCGGCCGGCAGGTAGAACACGGTCATGGCCTTGTCGAGGTAGGTGTGCTCGTAGGTGTCGGCCCGGACCTTGTCCAGCACGTAGCGGCTCTGGTCGCCCTGCATGCTGTTGCTGATCGCGCGGGCCCTGGCGACGTTGAGCACCGGGTCGAACCCCTGGCTCTTGGCGGCCCGCAGGTCCCGCTCGTCCTGGGCGAGCACGCTCGCCCCGGCCACCAGCGCGAGGGCCGTCACCAGGGTGGCGGCCAGCAGCGCGAGCCCGAACACCCGCCGGAAGCGCCGCGCCAGGTACACCTGGAGCCACACCAGGCAGGCCAGCGCCACCAGCCCGGTCATGATCACCACGCCGCGCAGCGCCGGCACGGTGACGCTCTTCTCGTCGTACGTGCGGCGCACGATCGTGCCGCTCTCCAGGGTCAGGTTGTACGCCTGCGGGAGCAGGACGAGCCGCATCAGGTCGGTGGCCTGCCGGTAGACCGCGACCACCTTGTCCGACGGGGCCCCGGCCGGGTGGCGGGCCTGGGAGTCGAGCAGCAGCGCCTGGCCGACCAGCCGCTCGTAGCGGCCGAGCCCGTCGAGCACCGACTGGACGGTCTTCCGCTCGGCCGCGTCGTCGCCGGACAGCTCGAACGCCTTCATCAGCGCGTCGTTGGCCTCGGAGCGGCGCTGGTCGTAGCGGGCGAGCGCCTGCTGACGCTCCTTGCCGTACTGCTGGCCCATGAGCAGCGCGTCGGCGATCTGCGCGTCCATGTCGCTGAGCCCGAAGTACAGGCCGGCGGTGGCGAGGACCTGGGGGCCGGCGTCGCGCCCGATGACGCGCAGCCCGTCGCGGGCGGCGGCGCTGCCGATCGCCAGCGACCCGAACATCAGCGCCAGGGCGGCGACGGTGACGCCGGTGATGACCCGGATCCTGCGGGGCACGCTGCGGCGTGTCGCCGGCCGGCCCGGCGTCGGGACGGCCGGGACCTGGGCGGGGGTGACGGGGGCGGGCGGGGCGGACGGCGGCGGTAAGGGTGACGGTGGCGGCGCCTGGACGGTGGTCACGGCGTTCCCTCCCTGATCGTGATGACCGTCCACGCGCCCACGTGGATGCGGTCGCCCGCCCGCACGGGGACGGGCACGTTGACGGCGACGGGCTTGCCGTTGATCCGTGTGCCGTTGGCGGAGCCGGGGTCGACGAGCATCCACGACCCGTCCTGCTGCGCGAGCAGCACGGCGTGCAGGTGGGAGACCCCCGGGTCCTCGGGCGGCCCGGTCAGGTCGATCTCGGGCCTGGCGGGGCGGGTCCTGCTGCCGCGCCCGATGCGGACCTGGTCGCCGGCGAGCGGGAAGGAACGCTCCGGGCAGTACGGCGGGAAGGCGACGGCGTGGGCGTCCGGCCCGCCCTGGGCGACGACCTCCTCGTAGTAGGCGAGGTCGGCGCCCGTGACCGCCTCCCAGCGGGCCCCGACGACCTGGACGCGGGGCGGCGCGCTGCCGGAGTAGTCGTGGCCGCACACCTCGCAGTACTGGCCGGCGCGCGGCGTCCGGCACACCGGGCACTCCTCCACCGGTCCCTGCGCGGGCGCGGCCGGGTGGGCCGCGGGCGCGGCGGCGCCGGGGGAGGCGGCCATCTGGGCGCCGCAGATGTCGCAGTAGTCGTCGGCGCCCGAGGCGTGACCCTGCGGGCAGGTGGCCATCAGGAGCCCTCCCCGCCCTGCCGCAGCCTGCTCGTGCGGACCGAGCCGGTGTCGAGCTCGATCTCGTCGGCCTTGTCCACGTTGCGGCGCAGCCGGGCGGTGCCGTCGTGCGGGTCCACCTCGACGACCTTGTCCAGCAGCCGCGCCGTGTCCGCGCGGCCCGACTCGGACGCGATCTGCCGGGCCTTGGCCAGGCGGGCCGTCGCGACGTCCACGTCGCCCGCGGCCCGCGCGCTCAGCCCCTCCTGGATCAGCTCGTGCAGCTCCGCCTGGCCGGTGTAGTGGGCGACCTTCCCGTTGATGCGGGTGGACTGGGCCAGGTCGTCGGTCCACTGGGCGAGCACGTTGCCGCTGGCCAGCACCTCCTGGGTGTCGGGGCGCAGCAGCTTGACCCAGCCCGCGCGGATCTCGGTGCCGATCTGGCCGGGCGGCACCTCGACGCACAGGTGGTACTCGCGCTCCTCCGCGCCCCAGGCGCCGGTGGGGTAGTCACCGGTCAGCGGGTTGACGTCGGTGCGCTTGCCGGTCAGGTCGAGCAGCGTGGGGGAGACCTGCTTGACGAACTTGAGCGTCGCGGTCTGCGGCACCCACACCCGGAAGGCCAGCTCGGCCACGGTCTTGCTCATCGACTCCTGGGTGATCCGGCCGAAGAAGGCCGACAGGTCACCCTGGTTCCTGACGAAGTCGAACGTGCCGAGCAGCGCGTCGGCCACCTTGCGCAGCTCGGCCGGCACCCAGTCGGAGCCCACGCCCAGGCTGTCGCACACGAACGCGCCCGAGCAGGCCGACAGGGCGCGGGCGAAGGCGTCGCTCGTCTCGTTGTTCTGCCCGTCGGTCATCAGCAGGGCGTGCCTGATCGCGTCGGGGTGCTGCATCAGCAGGTCGCGGGCCAGCAGCAGCCACTCGCCGATGGAGGTGCCGCCGTTGGCCGACAGCTTGCCGATGGCGGCCTGCGCCTCGGCGCGGGTGGCGCGGGTGGCCCGCACCAGCGTGCGGCCGCGCGGGTAGACCACGCGCGCCGAGTCGGTGCCGGCGACCACCGCGAAGTTCACGCCGTCGCGCAGCGACTGGACGGCGGTGGCGGCCGCCTGCCGCGCCTCGCGGATCTTGCCCCCGCTCATGGAGCCGGACGTGTCCACGATGATCACTTCGGCGGCCTCGGCCGGCACGGACGTCGTCGTCGTGACCGAGCCGGTGGAGGAGACGGTGAGGATGGCGTGGACCTCACGCCCGTCGAGCGGCAGGTACTTGTTCTGGTCGATCTGGAGCGTGAAGGCGGGCTGGTCACCCATGCTGTCCTCCTACGGGGATCAGGACGATGGTCACGTTGTCGTGGCCTCCGGAGCTCAGCGCGTGGCGCAGCAGCTCCCGGGCCAGGTCGAGGGGGGCGGCGGCGCCGGGGAAGGCGTAGCCGCCGAGGTAGCGCCACAGGCCGTCGCTGCAGATCAGCAGCAGCCCGGGGCCGGGCGGTTCGAGGACGCGGGTGCTCGCCTTCCAGTCACCGGCGTCGGCCCCGAGCCACGCGGTGATCTCGCCCGTGGAGATCGCGTGGTCGTCGGTCAGCCGTACTCCGGCCACCGGCCCGGCGGAGTCGTACGGGAGCCAGTAGGCACGCGTGTCGCCCGCCCAGGCGAGCGTCGCCCGGCCGCCGGACACGACCGCGGAGACGTACGTGCAGGCCGGGGCGTCGTCGACGGAGGACGCCAGCTTGGCCACCGCCCGGCCCGCCAGCTCGAACGCCTCCGCCGAGCTCACCCCGCGCGCCAGGGCCGTGGCCGCCGTCTCCACCGCCAGCGCCGACGCCTCGTCGGCGCGCGGTGAGCTGCCCACGCCGTCGCACACCACCGCCACGGTGACGTCGCCGGCCTCCAGCAGCGCCATCGCGTCCTCGTTGCGCGCGCGGCGCAGCCCCTTGTGGGTCACCGCCGCCGCGCCACCGGGGAGCGTGAGCTCCGCCTCGTCCCTGCCGGTCGGCTGGCGCAGCCCGCACCGCTCGCAGTAGCCCTCGGCGTCGACCGCCTGCGCCCCGCACGCGGCGCAGGCGGGGGCGTCGAGCGCGTGGCCGCACGCCTCGCAGAAGGAGTGGTCGGCCTGCACGGCGGCCTCGCAGACGGGGCACTTCACAGCCACGTCCGGGGGCGTACGGCGTTGGCGCGGTCGATGAGGTCGTGCCGTTCCTGCCGGGTGTCGGCCGCGACGGCCAGCCTGCGGAAGATGCCCTCCAGCCGTTCGCGCAGGCCCCGCTCGGTGAACGGCGCGCCCGCCACGGTGAGCCCGCCCGCACCGCCGCTCGCCCCCGTCGCGGCGGCCGGTGGCGCGCCCGAGGCGTGCAGCCACGCCAGGGCGGCCTGCAGCAGCTCGGCGGCCATCGACTCGCGGCGGCGCGGGTCGAGGTCGGTCAGGTCGTCCAGCCGGTCGGCCGCCGCCGCCAGCTCCTCGGGGCGCAGCGTCTCGGGCCGCCCGGCGCGGGCGACCGACGCCACGAGGGCGAGCTGCGCGGCCACCCGATGGGAGGAGGTGGCCGGCACCTCGTCCAGCACCTGCACCCGGCCGGCCCGGGCCAGCCCGAAGGCCGCGCTCACGTACGCGCGGTCGGTCCGCCACACGCTGTCGTACCAGGGGGCGGCGTCCTGGCCCGAGCACTCCACGGCGAAGGCGACGGCGAGCTTGGGCGCGCACTCGCCCGGCAGCGCCGAGAAGCACGCGTCGAACAGTGGCACGGCCAGCTCGGCCCGCCCGAGCGCGAGCTCCAGCACCCCGCGGTACCAGGTGACCCGCCAGTCGCCGGGCAGTGCCCGCTCGGCGTCGTCGAGGGCCTGGGCGGCCCCCTCGGAGCCCTGCTCGGCGAGCAGCCGGGCCCGGGTGAGCCAGGTCTCGGGGGTCTGCTGCATCGCGGCGACCTGCGTGACGAGCTGGGCCGGGTCGCGCCCCACCAGGCCGGCCAGCGCGCCGGCCGCCGGGTCCTCGGGGTCGGCGAGCGGCACGGGCAGCGCGGTCGCCGCCGCGCGCGGGTCGAGCGGGTCGAACACCCGGGCGGCGTCCGCCGACAGCATCGCGCCGGCCGCCACCCGCTCGGGGCCGAACAGCGCGGAGGGCGCCGGGTACGGGCGGCCGTCCGCGATGGCGCTGACCTCGCGCAGCACGCCGACGAGCTGCGCCTCCATCTCCTCGGCGCTCTGGAACCGGGCGGCCGGGTCGGGGGCGGTGGCCCGGCGCAGCAGCCGGATGAACGACTCGGTGCCGAAGCTGCCGGGCAGCGGCGTCTCGACGCCGTTCCTGGCCGGGCTGAACGACGGGATGGCCATCACCGCCAGCGTCCGCCCCACCGTGTAGAGGTCGGAGGCCACCGACGCGGGCCGCGTGTCCAGCTCGGGCGCGTGGTAGCCGAGCGTGGCCCACGACGAGCCGGCCGGCGAGCCGACGCGCTGGACCGCGCCCAGGTCGATGAGCCGGAGCCGCTTGCCGACCCGGATCACGTTGGCCGGCTTCAGGTCGCAGTAGACCAGGCCCTGCTCGTGCAGGTACGCGAACGCGCGCAGGATCTCCCGGCCGTACATGAGGGTCTCGCGCAGCGGCTGCGGGCCCTGGCGGCGCAGCTCGTGCAGCGACTGGCCGCCCACGTACTCCATCACGATGTAGCCGAGGCCGGCCGACCGCTGGAAGTTGAAGATCTTGACGATGTTGGGGTGGTCGACCGTGGTCAGGAAGCGCCGCTCGGCCTCGGCCGCCGCCAGCGCCTCGGCGTCGGCGGTGTTGAGCAGGCCCTTGAGCACCACCCAGCGGCCGTCGAGGTTCTCGTCGGCGGCCAGGTAGACCCAGCCGAGGCCGCCGTGGGCGAGGCAGCCCAGCACCCGGTACTGCCCGCCGACGAGGTCGCCCTTGCCCAGCTTCGGGGTGAACGAGAACTCGTGGCGGCAGTGCGGGCAGAACCCGGAGGTCAGTCCCGGCCGGCCGTCGCGGGAGCGGCCGATCGGCTTGCCGCAGCTCGGGTTGGAGCAGAAGCGCTTGTCCTCCGGCACCTCCGGGTCGGCCATGACGGCCGCGGCCGGGTCCCGGTAGGGGACCGACGGGAGGTCGGCCAGCTCGGGCAGCGCGCCCCCGCGGGAGCGGCCGGTGCTGACCGGGCCCGTGAGCGGTCTGCTGGGAGCCGGCGCACCGAGGTCGGCCGGGCCGCCGGCGGGTGCGGAGGAACCCGGTAAGGGAGTGGCGGGCGCCCCGGTGGTTTCGGGGTGGCCGCACAGGTCGCAGTAACCGTCCTCGATCGTGCCCGTGCAACCGGGCTGCCGGCATCCGCTCATCGGCCACCTCCGTGGATAGCGCGCTGGTACAGGTCGACGGCCTCGGCCGCCTTCGTCAGGTCGCAGGGCGCGGTCCACAGCAGCAGCCGCGCCCGCTCGTGGAGCCGGATCGCCTCCGGGGCCTCGGCCGTGCCCCGCCGCACCGCCATGGCCTGGCAGGCGCCGAGCCGGCCGCGCAGCTCGTCGCGCCGGCCGACCAGGCCGTACATCGCCGCCGCCGTGGCCCGCGCCTGCTCCTCGGCCTGCCGCGCCGCCTGCTCCAGGGAGGTGAGCCGGCGGGCCCGGACCAGCCAGTCGTCGGCGGAGGCGTCGAGCGCGGCCAGCTCGTCCCTCAGGGCGTCCACCCTGCTCGTCGGCGCGGCCCGCGGCGGCAGGGCGATCTTCACGACCACCGCGCCGTGGGCCAGCCTGGACTCGCTCTCCGCGGCCCGGACCCGGTCGAGTGCGGCGGCCAGGTCTTCACGCCGCCGGCCGTACTCCCGTCTGGCCCGCAGCGCCTCCCCCAGGTCGGCCCGGTGGCCGGCGAGGAGGCGGTCGATCCGGTCGAGGTCGTGGGGGGCCGGCGGGGAGCCCAGGGGGTCCTCCAGGACGGCCGCCCGCATCCGCCCCAGCTCCTCCGCCACGCCCGCCGGTGCCGTGCCAGCCGATGCCGTGTCCGCCCGTGCCGTGTCCGCCCGTGCCGTGTCCGCCGGTGCCGTGTGCGCCTGGACGGCTCCGTCCGGCGCGTCCAGCTCACGGCGGAGCGTGGTCACCTCGCGTAACAGCGCGTCGGCCGCGTCCAGCCGGGGCAGCGCCGCCGACCAGACGGCGTCGATGTCCGCCAGCGCGTCGGTGACCTCCTGGAAGGAGGCGTCCATGCGGGTGACGGCCTCGTCGAGGGTGAGCCGCTCGTCCACCTCGGGCAGCAGCGACCGCTGCTCGACGGGCTTGACCGCGGCCTTCAGCACCACCGAGCGGCCGGCCAGCAACTCCGTCAGCGCGGCGAGCTGGTCGGAGCCGAGCCGCCCGCGCGAGGCCCTGATCTGCTCCGCGTCGCGCAGCACGCCCCGGTAGGCGTCGTACAGCGTCCACAGCGCCGTCAGCGCGGCCTGGCCGGCCATCCAGCGGCGCTGGGTGAGGCCGCGCAGCGGGGCGCCCTTGAGCACCTGGTAGGTGGTGTGTGATTCGAGATCGAGCAGGTGCCCGGAGATGCGGTCGCGTTCGTCCGCCCGGGCGCGCAGCGCGTACTCGGCGCCTTCCCTGCTCATGGGTGGTCCCAGGCCCATCATGCTCCCCGTGAAGAGGGTCCCCGATGCCCCGCTTTTACCGGCTCAACGGCAGGCGCGGTGGGTTGGTTCCGGCGGGTGGGGGAGGTCCCTGACATGACCCTGATTGAACCCTGTCTCGCCTGCAATCCGCTTAAAGGATCTTTTATTGTCAAAGGCATGGGACGCATTCTTCTGATCGCCGCGGCCGTGCTCGCCGCGCTGGTGCTCGTCGGCCCGCTCCTGGGCCTCGCCTTCACCCTGCTCAAGTGGGGCCTCATCATCGGCGTCGTCGCCTTCGGCGTAATGCTTGTATCAAAGTGGACGAAGAGGACATAGCTTCCGCGCGCCGCGCGGCGCATAGTGGGTGAATGGATGCGCGGCCAGCGGTCGACGACGCCGCGCTCGGGCGTGAGGCGCTGTCCGTGCTCGACGCGAACTGGACGGGGACCGCCACCGTGCCCGCGCCCGGCCTCTACCCCCACCAATGGAGCTGGGACTCCGCGTTCGTGGCGATCGGCCTGGCCCGCCACCGCCCCGAACGGTCCCGCGCCGAGCTCCTCAACCTCCTCGCCGGGCAGTGGGCCACCGGGATGGTGCCGCACATCGTCTTCCACACCCCGGAGGCGTACTTCCCCGGGCCGTCCGTCTGGCGCTCGCACGAGCACGAGTCGGCCCCCCGCGTGCTCACCTCCGGCCTCACCGCGCCGCCGGTGCACGCGCTGGCCGTGTGGTGCGTCTACCGGCACACCGGAGACGTCGGCTTCGTGCGGCGCGCCTACCCGTCGCTGGTCGCGCAGCACGCCTATCTGGCCGCCACCCGCGACCTCGGCGGCGCCGGGCTCGCCGCGATCGTCCACCCCTGGGAGTCCGGGATGGACGACAGCCCGGCCTGGGACCCGCCGCTCGCCGCCCTCCCCGAGATCCGGTACGGGTACCGCAACGTCGACCTCGACGAGCGGCACCCCGACAGCGACCACGACCGCTACGTCTGGCTCGCCCTGCGCTACCGCAACGCCGGCTACCGGCCCGAGTACCTGCGCGACGAGCACCCGTTCGCCATCGAGTGCCCGATGTTCAACGGCATCTGGCTCGCCTCCTGCCAGGCGCTGGCCGAGCTGGCCCCGCTGGCCCGCGCCGACCCCGCCCCGCACGCCGAGCAGGCCGAACGCATCAGGCGCGCCCTGCTCGACCGCCTCTGGGACGGCTGCTTCTACGCCCGCGACCTGCGTGCCGGCCGGCTCATCCCGATCTGCACGGTCGGCGGGTTCGGGCCGCTGCTCGACCCCGGGCTGCCCGGCGAGCACGTCGCCGCGCTCGTCGACGTGCTCCAGTCGGCCCGGTTCATGGGGGCGACCGGCTACCCGGTGCCGAGCTGCGAGATCCGCGCGTCCCAGTTCGACCGCACCCGCTACTGGCGCGGCCCCTCCTGGGTGAACACCAACTGGCTGCTGCGCCGCGCCGCCTCCCTGCACGGCCTCGGGCCGCTGCGCGACCAGCTCACCAGCGGCACGCTGCGCCTGGTCCGGCAGGCCGGCTTCCGGGAGTGCTTCGACCCGTTCGACGGCAGCGGGCGCGGCTGCCGCGACTTCTCGTGGAGCGCCGCGCTGACCCTCGACCTGCTCGCCGATAACGTGGAGCCATGAGCCTGCTGCACCGCCTGCCCTCCGACGTCCGCAAGTCCCTGGCGACCGTGCCGGGGGAGCGGGTGCTCACCTTCGCCGGATCCGACGGCGGATACGTGGTCGCGACCGACCTCGCGCTGTTCCTGTCCGACGGGACGCGGGTGCCGTACGAGACGGTCGACAAGGCGGCGTGGGACGAGGAGGGGCTGCGCGTCCTCACCACCGACGGCCGGTGGCACCAGGAGCGCATCAGCGAGCCGCGGCTGCTGCCGGAGACCGTCCGGGAGCGGGTCAACTCCACGATCATCGTCAACAAGCACGTCGCGCTGCCGGGGCGGGGCGGCGTGCGGCTGGTCGCCCGGCGCAGGCCGGGGGGCGACATGCTCGGCTGGACGCTGGTCTTCGACGACGGCCTCGACCCCACCGACCCCGGGCTGCGGGCCCAGGCGGAGCAGGCCCTGGAGGGGGTACGGCGGAGCATGGGCGTCTGAGGCCCAGGACCTGTCCTTGTGGAGGCGGGGGGGGGGGGGGGGGGGGGGGGGGGGGGGCGCCCCCCCCCCCCCCCCCCCCGGCGGGGGGGGGGGGGGGGGGCGGGGGGCCCCCCCGCT
>NZ_JBITIP010000013.1:0-226883 GCF_044459125.1 Nonomuraea sp. NPDC050383 | reverse complement strand
GCCGGCCGCGGGCGGGGGGGGGCTCCCGGGCGCGTCGGGGCCGTGGCCGCCCCCGCCCGGAGGTGGGGGGGGGGGGGCTGGCGGGCGCGCGGGGGCCGCGCCCCCCCCCCCCGCCCGCAGATCTTCCGGGGGCGGGCCTCGGGTGGCCGCCGGACCGGTCAGTAGGGGATGCCGGTCTCGTTGGGTTTCTTCTCGCCCATGCCGCTCTGGTCCGGCCAGCCGGTGCCCGTGTCGTGGTCGTGGCCGCCCAGGAACGGGATCTTGTCCTGGAGCGTGCCACCGACCCGCTCACGGGCCACACCGGCCACCTTCGACACCTGCGCGCCCACGACTCCCGCGGCCTCCTGGACCCTCGGGTCGTCGCTCAGGCGCTGGGCCATCTTCTTGATCTGCTCGTACCGTTCACGACCTGCCCGACTGCCGAGCACGTAGCCGACGGCCAGACCGACGGCGAATGTCATTCGATATCGCATTTCGCACCTCCGCTGTCTCCGGGCCTACCCCGATGACGATGCGACACGCACTCCGGGAGTGCGCTAATGTAGTCCTGCGCCGAACGGAAGGGGTCAAAGAGCCCCCCGATCAGCGCCGAAGCACGATCCCGCGTAGCTCAACGGCAGAGCAGCCGGCTGTTAACCGGCAGGTTATAGGTTCGAGTCCTATCGCGGGAGCTTTTGAGAGACGCATAGCTCAGGCCCCTTCCTGGTTCCAGGAAGGGGCCTGAGTTGTTCCGGGACCGGCGCGCGGGCCGGCGTGGCCTGTGAGCGGTCATCTTCCGGGCACGGGTCCACGGCCGGGGGCCGGCGTACGGCGGTGACGGGGAAGGGCGCGGGTCAGCGGGTTCGCGTGTCCCGGTCGGCGCCGACGACCCCGTACAGGGCCCAGCCGAGGCCCAGGAGGACTCCGCCGACCCCCGCGACCACCCCCACCTGCTCGGAGCCGAGCAGGGCGAGGACCGCGATCAGGGCGGCGAAGGCGAGCGACAGGCCGAGCATGACCCTGTTGTAGACGCGCTTGTTCATGCATCACACGATCACGATTCCGGAGCCCGCGGGGTATCCACCGATCGGTGGACATGTCCCGTCAATCGGGGAAAACTGCGCTTCATGGGTGGCGGGGGGCGCGCGAGCGCGCGGGCGGAGGACGTCTGGCTGCGCTCGTACCCGTACTGGGACGCCTACTACGCGGTCGTGCTCGCGGTGACCGTCGTCGTGGTGGCCGCGCAGGCCGACGGCACGGCCAAGGGACCGGCCGGGCAGGCGGGGCCGTTCGTGGCGATCGGGCTGCTGCTCGTACTGGCGCTCGCGTACGCACTCGCCGGGCGCAGGGCGGTGCGCGACCGGCGGCGGCACGTCCGCGAGGCCCGCTGGTACGCCGTCGCGATGCTGGTGCTGTTCACCGCGGCCGGCCTGGCCGAGTCCGCCTCCGCGATCGCCCTGTCGGCGCTGCTGCCCATGGCGTTCATGTCCCTGCCGACGGCGTGGGCCGTGGGGGTCGTGGTGGGGCTGTTCGCGGCCCCGGCGGCCTCGCTGCTGCCGAGCGCCGGGTCCGATCCGTGGGGTGCCGTCATGACGCTCGGCGTCGGGCTGCCCGCCGGCGCCCTGCTCGGCACGTCCATCGGCCGGCTGTCCGCGCAGAACCGCAAGCGTGCCCAGCTCATCGAGGAGCTGGACCGCACCCGGGACGAGCTGGCCAGAATGAGCCAGGAAGCCGGGGTGCTGGCCGAGCGTGAGCGGCTGGCCGGCGACATCCACGACACGCTGGCCCAGGGGTTTGCGGGGATCATCATGCTGCTCCAGGCAGCCGAGGCGGTCACGGGCCCCGATCGGCACCTGGAGCTGGCCGTGCGGACCGCCAAGGAGAGCCTGGCCGAGACGCGGGCGCTCATCGCGGCGCTCGCGCCGCCCGCGCTGAGCGGCGCGTCGGTGGAGGAGGCGCTGCGGCGGCTGGCCGCGGGCTTCGGGCTGCCCGTGGAGGTGGCCGTCGGCGGCGTGCCCGTGCCGCTGTCCCCCGCGGCCGAGGTCGTCGTGTTACGCGTCGCCCAGGAGGCGTTGGCGAACGTCCGCAAGCACGCCCGCGCCCGTTCCGTCCGTCTCGCGCTGGAGTACGGAGAGGGCCGCGTACGGCTGACGGTGAGCGACGACGGGTGCGGCCTCGACCCGGCGCGCCTGACCGCCCGGCCCGGCCCCGAGAACGGAGGCGCGGACGAAGGCGAGGGAGGACGCGCCGAGGAACCCGAAGGGGCGGGGAGGGCCGGGGTGCTGGGCGGGGGGTTCGGGGTGCCGGGGATGCGCCGCCGGGTGGCCGGGATCGGCGGCACGCTGACCGTGGACGGCGCGCCGGGGCAGGGCACCACGGTCACCATGGAGGTGCCGTGCTCACCGTCCTGATCGTCGACGACCATCCCGTCGTACGGGAGGGGTTGCGCGGCATGCTCGCCGCCGAGCCCGGCATCGAGGTGGCCGGGGAGGCCGGGTCCGGCGACGAGGCGGTGGCCGTGGCGCCCCGCCTGCGGCCGGACGTCGTCCTCATGGACCTGCGCATGCCGGCCGGCGACGGGGTGAGCGCCATCCGGCGGCTGGGCCCGGAGTTCCGGGTCATCGTGCTGACGACGTACGAGGGTGACGCCGACGTCGGGCGGGCGCTGGCCGCGGGCGCCGCCGGCTACCTGCTGAAGGACGTGTCGCGGGCGGAGCTGGCCGCCGCCGTGCGCGCCGTGGCCGGTGGCGGGACGGCCCTGGCGCCCTCGGTCGCGGCCCGCCTGGCGGGCGCCCCGGCGGGCAACACCCCGGCGGCGACCGAGGGCGCCGGGCTGTCCGCGCGCGAGCGGGAGGTGCTGGAGCTGGTCGCGCGGGGCCTGACGAACGCCGAGATCGGCCGCCGCCTGTTCATCGGCGAGGCCACGGTCAAGACCTACCTGTTGCGGGTCTTCCGCAAGCTCGGCGTGGGCGACCGGACCTCGGCCGTCCTGGTGGCCATGGAGCTGGGCCTGGTCCGCGGCATCGGCCGTTCCACTCCCACCTGATGAAGGTTCACTGTTTGTAGCGTTAAGGTCACACCTTCTTGCATTTGCGGTGACAAGAAGGGGGGAGCCGCCAGGATGGGGTGGCCGTGCCCCGGTTCGCGGGACACGGCAGCCGCGGACAGGCCGTGTGGGCGGTGTGGAGAGGGCACCGCCGGCAGGAGTGCGCCGCCGACCCGGAATCGGTGGGGTGCTCCGTGAGCGAAAAGTGCTGGTTTCTGCGTGCGTACCTGGATCCGGTCTCTCCGTCCCTTCGACTCCATCGCCGTGCAGACGCTCATCGAGCGGACGATCGACGTCCGCGAGGCCGAGCGCTTCATCAGAATGTTCCACGCCGAGAACCCCGCCGCGGGATCTCCCCAGGCCCGCCTGCGTGAGGTGGCCGCGGACATCGCCCGTCACGGCACCTACGCCCACACCTTCGCGGAGCTGGAGTTCGGCGCCAGGGTGGCCTGGCGCAACAGCAACCGGTGCATCGGCCGCCTCTACTGGCGCTCCCTCAGGCTCCGCGACCGGCGGCAGGTCACCAGCGCCGAGGGGGTGGCGATCGAGTGCGTCGAGCACCTGCGCGAGGCGGCCAACGGCGGCCGCGTCCGGCCCACCATCACGGTCTTCGCCCCCGACGTCCCCGGCCGTCCCGGGCCCCGGGTGCTGAACGAGCAGCTCATCCGCTACGCGGGGTACCGCGACGCCGACGGGCGGGTGGTCGGCGACCCGCGCAACGCCGGCTTCACCGACATGGTGACGGCGTCGGGCTGGCGCGGGGCGGGCGGCCGGTTCGACGTCCTGCCCCTGGTGGTGCAGGCCGGCCGCGGCAAGCCGCTGGTGTGCAGCCTGCCGGGTGACGCGGTCCTGGAGGTGCCGATCGTCCACCCGCACTACCGGTGGTTCGAGGAGCTCGGGCTGCGCTGGCACGCCGTGCCGGCCATCTCCGACCTGTGCCTGGAGATCGGCGGCATCTGCTACCCGTGCGCCCCGTTCAACGGCTGGTACATGGGCGCGGAGATCGGCGCCCGCAACCTGGCCGACGCCGACCGTTACGACCAGCTCCCGGTGGTGGCCGGGCGGCTGGGGCTGGACACCACCACCGAGCGGTCCCTGTGGCGCGACCACGCGCTGGTGGAGCTGAACGTGGCGGTGCTCCATTCGTTCGAGCGGGAGGGGGTGACGATGACCGATCACCACACCGAGTCGCGGCGCTTCCTCACGCACCTGGAGCGGGAGGAGAAGGCGGGGCGGGTCTGCCCGGCGGACTGGTCGTGGATCGTCCCGCCGATCTCGGGCGGGGCGACGCCGGTGTTCCACCGCTACTACGACAACTCGTCGCTCACCCCGGCGTTCGTGCGCCACAAGTGACGCGCCACAGTGACACGCCGCGAGTGAGCGGCGGCCTTGCCCGCGCCTGCTAGAACATGATTCGGTTGGCGCATGGACGAACTCGTGCTCTCCTCCGTCGACCAGGGCGTTCTGACCCTCACCTTCAACCGTCCCGACCGGCTCAACGCGTGGACGGCCGCGATGGGGAGGCGCTACTTCGACCTGCTGGAGGAGGCCGCGGAGGATCCGGCCGTGCGCGCCGTCGTGGTCACCGGCGCGGGCAAGGGGTTCTGCGCGGGCGCCGACTTCCGGGCGCTCGGCCAGATCCAGGACGGCAGCTACGACGAGAAGCCGGACCCGCGGCCCAACACCTTCCCGGTGACCATCGGCAAGCCGGTGGTCGCGGCGGTCAACGGGGCCTGCGCCGGGCTCGGGATGGTCCACGCGCTCGTCTGCGACCTCGTCTTCACCGCCGACGACGCCAAGTGGACCACCGCCTTCGCGCGCCGCGGCCTGATCGCGGAGTACGGCCTGGCGTGGGTGCTGCCCCGCCTCATGGGGCAGCAGCGGGCCATGGACGTCCTGCTCTCGGGGCGCGTCTTCACCGGCCGCGAGGCGTACGAGATGGGGCTGGTCAACCGGTCGGTGCCGGCGGACAGGCTGCTCGCCGAGGCGCAGGAGTACGCCGGTGAGCTGGCGGCGCACTGCTCGCCGGCGTCGATGGCGGTGATCAAGCGGCAGGTTTGGCACGACTGGGAGGTCACGCTGGCCGAGTCGGCCGAGACGGCGACCGCCGAGATGGTCGCCTCGTTCGGCCGGCCCGACTTCGCGGAGGGCGTCGCGTCCTTCCTCGAACGCCGCCCCCCGAACTTCCCCTCCCTGTAGGAGGCGAGCGCTAGGCGCGGCGGCGGGCGCCCGGGCTCGGGACCGCGGGCAGGAAGCGCGGCGCCCGCCAGCCCCGCTCCGCGTACGCGGCCGAGACGCTCTCCCGCACGCCGTCGAGGCGCTCCTCCGCCACCAGGGCGATCGCCGAGCCGCCGAACCCGCCGCCGGTCATCCGCGCCCCGCGGGCCCCGCCCCGGAGGGCTGCCTCGACCGCGACGTCCAGCTCCGGCGACGACACCTCGTACTGGTCGCGCAGCGACAGGTGAGAGGCGTTGAGCAGCGCGCCGATCTCGGTGACGGCGCCCGCCCGCAGCAGGCCGACCAGGGCCTCGACCCGGTGGTTCTCCGTGACGACGTGCATGGTGCGCTGACGCTCGGCGCCCTGCAACTGCTCCAGCGCGCCGGCGAGGTCGGTGACGTCCCGCAGCGCCTGGACGCCGAGCTTGCGGGCCGCGGACTCGCACTCGGCGCGGCGCTTGGCGTACTCGCCGCCCGCGTGCTCGTGGTGGACCTGCGTGTCGATGATGAGGATGCGCAGCCCGTGGGAGGCCAGGTCGAGCGGGATGGACCGGGAGCCGAGCGAGCGGCAGTCGAGGAACAGCGCCTTGCCCTCCTCGCACAGCGCCGAGGCGGCCTGGTCCATGATGCCGCACGGCATGCCGACGAAGTCGTTCTCGGCCCGCTGCGACAGCAGGGCCAGCTCCATGGGGGTCATGCCGAGGCCGTGCAGGTCGTTGAGCGCGGAGGCGACCGCCACCTCCAGGGCGGCGCTGGAGCTGAGCCCGGCGCCTTGCGGCACGTCGCCGTCGATGGCGATGTCGGCGCCCGGGACCGGCTCGCCGAGCCGGTCGGCCAGCATGGCCGGCACGCCGACGACGTAGCGGGTCCAGCCGCGCGCGTCCTCGTGCCGCTCGATCGTGACGGGCTCGCCGCCCGACTGGAGGGACAGCAGCCGGATCGTGCCGTCGCCGCGCGGTGTGACGGCGGCCGTGACGCCCCACGGCACGGCGAAGGGCAGCACGAAGCCGTCGTTGTAGTCGGTGTGCTCACCGATCAGGTTGACCCGGCCGGGCGCGTGCCAGACCGTCCGGGGCTCCGCGCCGAACGCCGCACTGAAAGCTTCAACAACGCGCATAATCGAACACTCCTCAACAAAGGCCCGGTCGTAGACTAGCGCGCGTGGAGGAGCTGCTGGATCCCGGCCTCGGCTCGGTCCGGGTCTGGCTGAAACGCGACGACAACAAGGCCCGCAAGCTGAGGTACAACCTCGGCCATCCGCGCGTGCTCACCTTCGGCGGCGCCTACTCCAACCACCTCAGGGCGGTGGCCGCGGCGGGCCTGCGGCACGGGTTCGAGACGATCGGCGTCGTCCGGGGCGAGGAGCGGCTGCCGCTCAACCCGTCGCTGGCGTACGCGGCCGACCGCGGCATGACGCTCACGTACCTGGACCGCGCCGCGTACCGGCTCAAGCACACCCCCGAGGTGGAGGCGGCGCTGCGTGAGCGGTGGGGCGAGGTGCTGATCCTGCCCGAGGGCGGCAGCAACGCGGCGGCCGTGCGCGGCTGCGCCGAGTTGCCGGCCGAGATCGAGGCCGAGACGCGCGGCGGCTACGACGTCGTCTGCTGCCCCGTCGGCACGGGTGGCACGCTGGCGGGCATCGCGGCGGGGCTGCCCACCGGCCGGCGGGCGCTCGGGTTCGCGGTGCTGAAGGGCGCCGGGTTCCTGGCGGGCGAGGTGGCCCGGCTCCAGCGCGAGGCGTACGGGCGGGTGTGGGAGAACTGGTCGATCGACCTCGACCACCACTTCGGCGGGTACGCGCGCACGACGCCCGAGCTGCGCGCCTTCGCCGCCCGGCACGAGGTCGAGGAGGTGTACGTGGCCAAGATGCTCCACGGCGTCGTGGACCTCGCCCGTCGGGGCGGACTCGCGCCCGGCACCCGGGTCGTGGCGGTCGTGACCGGCGAGCCCTTCCCGCCGCGCTCCTAGGGTCGGGTCAGCCCTCCACGCTCGTCGCCGTGTGCGCCGCGCCGACCGGCTTGGACTCGGGGGAGCCGCGCTGGCGCAGGTAGATGGAGAGCACCACCATCGACAGCACGGCCAGCAGCTCGGACTGCCAGTTCTGCAGCGACCGGTCCCAGAACTCGGAGGAGGTCACGTACCACCCCCAGTTGACCGGATCGCGCAGGTCGCCGATCCGCTCCGAGTTGTAGGCCGCCAGCCCCGCCACCGACTGCGCCAGCCACGACAGCACGAAGATGGTCCCCATCACCAGGCCGAGCGAGTTGCTGTACAGCCAGAGCCGCGCGCCCCCGGCCTTGGCCCAGGCCGGGGAGTCCTCCTTGGCGTGCGCGCCGACGAGCTGCTCCTCGTCCGACTCGGCGCCCTCCTCGCCCGGCTTCTTGGACTCCGGCGAGCCCTTCTGCACCAGCCAGACGGTCAGCACGATGAACAGCAGGAACTGCAGGTACTCCGACTGCCAGTTCTCCGCCACGTCCACCGCGAACGACGACGACGTCGCGTATGCCCAGACCGACACGGGCTGCAGGCCGTTGACCAGCTGCTGCTCGTTGAAGTGCGTCGCCCCGGCCCAGGCCTGCCCCGCCAGCGTCAGCAGGAACAGCACCAGGAACGTCACCGACAGCGTGCTGTCCTTGATCCGCCTCATGCGTCCCCCTTCGGCGCGCTCACAGCCGCGCCAGTCCCAGCGCGAAGAAATAGATCAGCCCGGCCGCGATCAGGATGAGCGTCAGCGTGAACATGACCCGCATCAGTCCTCCACCTCGCAGTCGTAGGGGAGGTCGTGCCGCGGCTCGCACCCGGCCGCCGTGACCCGCCAGCCGTCGGTGAACTGGTGCAGGAACACCGTGTCGCCCTGCAGCCGCACGAGGGCGTCGGCGCCCCAAACCTCGACGCCGGTGACCCGGCCGCCCGGGCCGAGCTTCAGCGCGGCCAGCGCCTGGGCGCAGGTCTCGTCCGGGTCGGGCAGCTTCTCGGCGGTCGTGCGGGTCAGCATGGCGCAGGCCGCCTCGTCCTGCTTCGCCGCCACGGCGGCGTGAAAACGCTCCGCCGTGCGCGCGGGCGACGTCGTGTCGACGGCACAGCCCGCGGCGAGCGCCAGTGCGAGCACCGCGAACGCAAGTCTCATGCGCCCCTGCTACCCCGGCATGAACCGGTCATGCCACGGCCATGTCCCGCTGTGACCGAGTGACTCCGCTGAGCCCGGGACCTCAGGGGAGCTGGTCCAGGATGGGGGTGATCAGCGCGTTCAGCTCCCGTACGAGCACCACCAGGGCCCGCTCGGCGGCCCGTTCGACCTGGTCGTGCGGCCCTTCGGGCTCGGGCGGCAGATCACCGAGCGGCACCGGAGTCTCCACCAGCAGCGTGGTCCGCAGGAACGGGTGGTGGGCCAGGTCCTTCTCGGTCGGGTCGAGGTACTGGCCGAACGTCTCCTGCCAGCCCGCCCAGCCGCGGTCGCGCCACCAGGTGCGCGAGCGGGTCAGCTCCGCGGGGAGCGGCGAGACCAGCGTCACCCGCGCGTTGAGGCTGCCGTCCCAGGTGTTGCGGCGGCAGGCCGCCGACAGGACGCGCCGGTCCCACCGCACGTAGCCCGGGTTGAGGGCCGGCGGCGTCGCCAGCCGCCACGCCGCGCAGGCGAACCTGACCGGCGCGATGTCGCCCCACTCGAACTGCTCCAGGTTCTTGCGCACGTGTACGGCATAGCGCCCGTCACGGTCTCTGTCGTAATCCTGGTCGATCCAGAACGCTCTGCCCATGGGCCCTACGCTACGGCGATCCGGCCCCGGCCGTCCGGCGGCGCGAACGCCGGGTGGAAGAGTATCCCCCGCCACGCGCCCGTCTTTGAACCGCCGGAGGGCGGGCAGGGCCAAAACGCCTGTGACGTACGTGACACCTGGGTAGTTTTTTCACATTATTGGGTGACTCAGGAGTCGATATGACGTCAGAACAGCACGCCGCGGCCATGAAGCGCTGGGAAGAGGGGGATCTCGGCGGCGCCGCCGTTCTGTTCAGGGAGATAGCGGCCACCGGCGATCCCGAGGCGTCCCACCTGCTGGCGTGCCTGCTGGAGGAGCAGGGCGACCTCGACGGCGCCGAGGCCGCCCACCGCTCGGTCATCCTGTCGGGTGACCCCGTGTTCGGGCAGCGCTCGGCCATCTCCATGGGGATGATGCTGGTCGCCGCCCGCGAGTGGCCGGCGGCGTACCGGGTGCTGACCATCGCCGCCGACGGCGCCGACTTCGAGGTCGCCGCGCTCGCCGACACGGCCCTCGTGCTCGTGCTCACCGAGCTGGGCGACGTCTCGGGCGCGGAGGAGGCGCTGGAGCGGGCCCGCCGCTGCGACAGCCCCGCGGTGGCGGAGCTCGCCGCCCGGCTGGAGCTGCCCGTGTTCGAGTGGGCCGACCCCCGTACGGCCTGGGAGCTGTACGAGGAGGCGGAGGGCGAGGAGGACTACCGCGAGCTGCTGACCTGCGGCGATCCCGAGGTGGTGTCGCTGTCGGCGTTCCGGCTGTACCGGATCCACGCCGAGGAGGGCGACTTCGCGGCGGCCCGGGAGGCGTGCGAGCACGCCATCGCCGTGGGGCACCCCGGCCACCTCACCATGGCGTACAAGCTGCTCGGGGCCGTCCTGGTCGATCTCGGGGAGTACGCCGAGTCGGTGGAGGCGTACGCCAGGGCGGCCGAGGACCCCCGGCCCGAGGTGCGGCTGCCCGCCCTCATCGAGCAGGCCAAAGTCTTCGCGCAGCTCGGCGACATGGACGCCACGCGGGCGATCTTCGAGCGGGTGATCGCCAGCGGGCAGCGGGAGCACGCCCTGGAGGCGCGGGCCTGCCTGGCGCAGCTCCACACCGAGGCGGGCGAGGTGGAGGAGGCGCTGGCGGCGCTGCGGGCGGTGTTCGCCGCCGGGGAGTCGCCGTGGGCGTCGGTCAGCGCCACGCTGCTCGGCATGCTGCTGGAGCAGCACCCGGAGCGCCGGGAGGCCATCGTCGAGCTGGCCGGGGAGATCGCCGGGCATCCGGACCCGGACGCCGCGTTCAAGGCGGGGCTGCTCCTCGACCACGACGCCCGGCAGCGGCCGCTCGCCGACCCCGTCGAGGAGCGGGCGTTGCGCGACGTGGACGACGCCCTGCTGCTCCTCCAGGACGGCCGTCTGGCGGAGGCCCGCCGGATGCTGCGCCGCGCCGCCGACTCGGGGGCGCGCACCCAGGCCGTGCGCGCCATGGTGGCCCTCGCCCAGCTGGAGCTGGCCGAGGGCGACCGGGACCAGGCCGACGAGCTGCTGTCGTACGTGGCCGAGGGCGAGGACGTGGTGGGCGGGTTCACCGCCGCGTTCATGCTGCACCTGCTGCGCTCGTCGGGGAACGCGCTCCACCCGGTGCTGCGGGCCGTCCTCGACCACCAGCGGCTCGGACGGGAGGAGGGGCTCATCGGCTACCGGGCGGCCATGGAGGATCCCGACCCGGCGGTGGCGGCGATCGCCACCGCGGTGTTCGCGCAGGTGCTCGTCACCACCGGGTACGACGTGTCCGAGGCGGGCACGCTGTTCCGCTCCGCCGCCGGCTCCGGCGACCCGCTGGCGCTGTCGTACGCGGCGCTGGTCTTCCGGGAGGTCCTGGAGAGCCGGGGCGAGGCCGCGGAGGCGATCGAGCTGCTGCGGCGAGCCCGCGCGGAGGGGCACCCGGCGCTCGCCCCCTGGGTGGGGTACGCGCTGGGAGGGCTGCTCGACGGCCACGAACGCCACCTGGGCGAGGCGCGGGCGGCGTACGGGGCGGCGATGGAGACCAGGCATCGGGGGCTGCGGGCGGAGGCGGCGGGGGCGCTGCTGGGCGTGTACGAGCTGCAGGGGGACCTGCTGGCGGCGGGACGGCTGCACGAGCGCATGATCGCGGAGAGCCGGCCGGGACAGGCGGCGCGGCACGCGCTGCTGCTGGGGCTCACGCGGGTCCGGCTCGACGACCTGACGGGCGCGCGAGCCGCCTTCGACCTGGTGGAGGGGGGCGAGCAGGCGGTGCTCGGGCGCTACGCGCGGTGCCTGCTGGACGGTGACCTCGACGCCGCCGGGGAAGCGCTCGCCGCCCTCGCCGGCGGCTCCGGGGACGGCGGATGGCCGCTGGCCACCCTGCTCGGGCTGGAGTGCGCCCACGCCTGGCGCCGGGCCGGTGAGGTGTCCCGCGCCGACGCGGTCCTCTCGCACCTGGCGGAGGGGGGTCATCGGGAGTACCGGTGGCAGGCGGCCTGCCACCTGGGCGCGCTCCAGGACGACGCCGGTGACCATCGCGGCGCCCTGGCCGCCTGGGAACGCGCGCTCGCCGACGGCCAGGGGTCGCCGGTCGTCGCGCTGACCGGCATGGGACACGCCCTGCACCGGCTCGGCGACCTGGAGGCGGCGGCCGGGGTCCTGTCACGGGCGCTGGAGGGGGCGGGCACGGGTGGCGCCGGCCATGACGTCGATGGCGAGGACGCCGTTCCCGCCGGGGAGGCGGCGATGCGGCTGGCGCAGGTGCTGGCGGCGCTCGGGCGCGCCGGCGAGGCCCGTGAGCTGCTGGAGGAGCTGGACCGGGAGGCGGCGCCGCTCTACCTGGCCGGGTTCCTGCGCGACGGGGGAGACGTCCCGGCGGCCCTCGCCGTGGCGGAGGAGGCGGCGGGCGTCGTGCCCGGGGAGCTGGCCGGGCAGGCGGCACGGGTGCTGGGCTCCGCGCGGGCGGCGGCGGGCGACGCCGAGGGTGCGCGGGCGGCGTTCGACCGGGCCGTGGAGCTCGAACCGGACCTGCTGGGGGAGATCCTGCTGGAGCGGGGTCACGCGCTGGCCGGGGCGGGCGACGAGGCGGGCGCCCGCGCCGCCTACCGGCGCGCGGAGGAGGAGGGCGCGGGCCCGCTCGTGCCGCTCGTGGCCCGTCTGCGGCTCGGCACGGCCACCCCTGAGGAACGACCCGCGGCCCTGGCGGCCGACGGCGACGTGGAAGGGGCACGGGCGGCCCTGGCGAGGCTCCGCGCGGACACGGCGTCCGACCCGGTGCTCGCAAGGGCGGGTGACCTGGTGCTGGAGGTGGCGCGCGGGCTGGGTGGCGGGGCCGGGGAGGCGCTCTGCCGGTACGTCGCCGAGCACGGCGACCCGGTGCGGGCCGACCGGGCCCGGATCGGGCTGGCCGCGATCCTCTCCGGCGAGGGCCACCACTGCCGCGCCGAGCTGTGCCTGCTGCCCGTCACGGGGTCCGGCGGCCCGGAGCTCGCCGAGACGGCCTGGCGCGGGATCGCCGCCGCCCGGCGCGGGCGCGGCGACCTGCCCGGCGCCGCCGACGCGCTGCGGCACGCGATGCCCGCCACCGCGACCACGCTCGCCGGCGTGCTGGAGGACCTCGGCGACGCGGAGGGGACCCGCCGGGCGCTGGCCGCCGGGGCCGCGGCGGGCGACCTCGAATCCCTGCGCCGGTTGGTGGTCCACCTGTTCTGGCAGGAGGACTACCAGGCCGCCGTGGCCGAGGCCGAGCGGGCGGTGGGCACGGGCGACCCCGAGACCGTCGCGCTGGGCTACTGGGTATGGGGCGACTCCTGCCAGGCCGTGGGCGACCTGCGGGGCGCGGAGATCAGGTACCGCCAGGGAATCGACACCGGGTTCGCGGGCCTGACGGACAGCATCCGGGCCGACCTCGCCGCCGTGCTGCACGCGATGGGCGACCCGGCCGCCGCCGTGCGCGAGGCCCGGCTGGCCGTGGCGTCGGGGGACCCGGACGCGATGGCGCGGGGCGGCCTGCGGCTCGGTGCCTGGCTGCGCGAGGAGGGCGATCTGTCCGGCGCCGCCGAGGCGTTCGCCGCCGCGGCGGGTACGCCGACCGCGCTGGCGCGTACCGCGCTGGACGAGCTGGAGGCGATGGCCCGCCGGGCGCACGGGGACGGTGACCACGCGCAGGCCGTACGGGTGCTGGCGCTGATGGGGGAGGACGGGGTGGCGCCCGCGCGTGAGCTGGGCGCGAGCTGCGAGGACGCCGAAGCGGTCCGCTCCTACTACGAGCTGACCGGCTCCGGCCCGCTCGCCGAGCTGGACGTCGCGGAGCGGCTCGCCGGGCTGGGGCGGACCGCCGAGGCCCGGGCGGTGTTCGAGCGGCTGAACGAGCACGAGGACCCCGACGTGCGGTTCGTGGCCGGGGGCAGGCTGCTCACGCTGCTCGACGCCGAGGGCGACTCCGACGCCTTCTACAGCCTGGCCGAACGCCAGGCGGGCGACGCGGAGAGTCCCGTGCCGGGCGTGTTCGGCAGCCTGCTCGGCATGCTCCAGGAGCGCCAGGGCGACACGGAGGCGGCCCTGCGCACGCTGCGCGCGGCGGCCGGGACCGGCGAGGCCACGGCCCTCAGCGTGCTGGGCCAGGCCCTGGTCGCCGCGGGCGAGGTGGACGAGGGGCGCGAGGTCTACCGGCGCGTCCTGGACGCGGGCGACCCCGGCCTGGCGGCCCGCGCGATGATCGCCATCGGGCGGACGTACCACGACGAGGACGCGGCCGAGGCCCGCGCGTGGTACCTCAGGGCCCTCGACGCCGAGAACGGCCTGACAGGCGGTCTCGCGGGCGGCTCGGCGGGGGGTCTCACGGACGGGCATGCGGACGGGCGCACGGCGGCGTTGGCGGCCATGTACCTGGGGGCGCTGGCCAAGCGGGCGCGTGACTTCCCCGAGGCGCTGGGCTGGTACCAGAGGGTGATCGACGCCGGTGACACCGAGTCCGGCATGGCGGCGGCCCACCTGGGCGAGCTGTGCCACTGGCTGGGCGACCGCGACGGCGCGCTGCGCTACTACGAGCTGACCCTGACCCTCACGGACCGGCCGGACCTGGTGGCGGAGGCGGCCTTCCGGCTGGGCGAGATCCAGTACGCCCACGGGGACGTCGGCATGGCCCGCCGCATGCTGGAGCTGGCCGTGGCGACCGAGGACCCCGCCTTCGCGCGGCAGGCGGCCGAACTCCTGGCGAAGATCGGGTGATCTTGCGATGAATTGATTGACCGGATAGTCTCATTCAGTCATGAAACTGAGGTGAGGCGAGATGGCCAGGACGGGAAGGCCGCCACAGGACCCGGCGAGCCGGTTGGAGCGGGCGCACCGGATTCTCGACGCCGCCGCTGAGCTGGTCCTGCGGTGGGGCTACGACAAGACGACGATCGACGACGTGGCCCGGCACGCGGGTGTCGCCAAGGGCACGATCTACCTGCACTGGAAGACCCGCGAGGCGCTCTTCTCCGCGTTGCTGCGCAGGGACCGCGTCGCCATGCTGGAGGAGGTGACCGCCGCCGCGCCCGCGACGCTGCGCGGGCTGCTGCGCGAGATCGCCGCCGGCCTGCTGCGCCGGCCGCTGATGACGGCGTTGCTGACGCACGACTCCAAGGTGCTCGGCAAGCTCGTCCGGCAGAAGCGGCTCGGCGCGGTGGACGGGGTGGGCGCGTCAGGGACCGGTGGTGGCGCGGGCCGGATGATGCTGGGGCAGATGGCCGCGTTCGAGGACTATCTGGCGGTGCTCGACCGGCACGGCGCCCTGCGGCCCGGGCGCACGCCGCAGGAGCAGGTCGCCGTGCTGAGCGCCGTCCTCCACGGGTTCCTCCTGACGCGGGACATGCTGCCGCCGGAGTCCGCGCCCGCGGGCGAGCGGCTCCCGGACCTGATCGCGGAGACGGTGGACCTGGCCCTGGGCTCCGGGATGCCGCAGGGGGAGGAGGGGGCGCGCGCCGTCCGGCAGGCCACCCTCCGCTACCTCGGCAGCATGCGCGAGATCGCGCTGAGCAAGCTGGCGGCGTCCCTGGGCGTCGCCGCCGAAGCCCTGACGGCTCCGGCGGGAGCCCCGGCGGGACTCACGGGAGCGGACGCTCTGGTGGGCGGAGAGGAGACCCGGGCATGAAGCTCGTGCTGCCGTTCGACGACGAGGGCGCCGACCTGGAGACCGTGGGCGGCAAGGGCGCCTCTCTGGCCCGGCTGAGCCGCGCGGGGCTGCCCGTGCCCGGCGGGTTCCACATCACCACGGCGGCCTACCGGGAGTTCACGGCCGGGTTCCGCGACCTGATCGCCGAGGCCGCCGCCCGGCACGACGCCGCCCGCATCGCCGAGCTGTTCGCCGGGCGGGAGCTGCCGGCCGGTCTGGCCGCGGAGATCCGTGCCGCCTACGACGCGCTGGGCGCGGACTCCTCCGGGACTGGCGCGCGGGACGGTGGGAAGGTCGTCGCCGTGCGGTCGTCCGCCACCGCCGAGGATCTGCCGGACATGTCGTTCGCCGGCCAGCAGGACACCTACCTCGGCGTCGAGCGCGACGGGCTGCTGGACGCGGTCAGGCGCTGCTGGGCCTCACTGTGGAACGAGCGGGCCATCGCCTACCGGGAGCACAACGGCGTGCCGCACGACGACGTCGCGCTGGCCGTGGTCGTGCAGGAGCTGGTCGACGCCGACGCGGCGGGCGTCATGTTCACCGCCGACCCCGTCACCGGGGCCCGGGGCACGACCGTCGTCAACGCCTCCTGGGGGCTCGGCGAGGCCGTCGTGGGCGGCCAGGTCACCCCGGACACGATCGCGGTGTCGGACGGCGCCGTGACCGGGACCCGGATCGGGGACAAGGCCGTGATGACCGTGCGCGTCCCCGGCGGCACCCGGGAGGAGCCCGTCCCGGCCGAGCTGCGCCGCCGTCCGGTGCTGGACGACGGGCAGGCCGTACGGCTGGCGGAGCTGGGCGCCCGCATCCAGGACCTGTACGGCACGCCGATGGACGTGGAGTGGGCCCGCAGCGGCGGGGCGTTCCTCATCCTCCAGGCGCGCCCCGTCACCGGCCTCGCCCCCGAGGTCGAGGAGTGGAACGACAGCCTCAAGGCCGACCACCTGTGGACCGCCGGCAACCTCGGCGAGGCCATCCCCGACGTGATGACGCCCGCCACCTGGTCGTTCGTGCGCCTGTTCATCCACGAGGCGATGCACGCCTCGACGCTGCCCGGCTTCGACCTGGTCGGCAACATCGGCGGCCGCTTCTACATGAACCTCAGCGTGACCTTCTCCATCGCCCGCGCCCTCGGCATGCAGGGCCGGCTCGGCGCCGTCGAGCAGGTCTTCGGCAAGCTGCCGCCCGGCCTCGACGTGCCGCTGCTGACGGCCTCGCGCTGGGAGATCGTCAAGGGCACGCTGCCCATGGCGCTGACCCTGCGCCGCCGCGTGCGCGAGAACCTCAAGGGCATGCGCCCGTTCCTCGCCACCTCCCAGCGGCGCTGCGAGGAGCTGCGCGCCCGGATCGCCGCCACCGAGACCGGCCCCGGGCTGGCCGCGCTCTGGGACGACGAGATCGGGCCGCACCTCGTCACCGCCTGCCGCATGCTGGAGGCGGCCGGCCGCCAGGGCGGGGCCACACTCGTCTGGACCCGCGACCGGCTGCGCAGGCTGGTCGGCGAGGCCGACGCCGACGCCCTGCTGACCGGCGCGGGCGCCGACGGCGAGCTGGCCAGCCTCGGCCCCGTCACCGGCCTGGCCCGGCTCGCCGCCGGCGAGATCGACCGCGACACCTACGCCCGGACGTACGGGCATCGAGGGCCGCACGAGTTCGAGGTGTCGATGCCGCGGCCCGGCGAGGACCCGGCCTGGATCGACACGGCGCTCGCCGGTCTGCGCGACGTCACCGCCGGCACGGAGGCGCTGCTGGAGCGCCAGCGGGAGGCCCGCGACGCCGCCTGGGAGCGCTTCGCCCGCCGCTACCCGCGCCGGGTGGCGGGCATGCGGAAGCGGGTACGCCGCTGGAACGCGGTGGTGCGCGACCGCGAGGCCACCCGCTCCGAGGTCGTGCGGGCGTTCTGGGTGCTGCGCGCGTTCGTGGTGCGCGCCGGCGAGCTGACCGGGCGCGGCGACGACCTGTTCTTCCTCTACCTGGAGGAGATGCTGGCCGTGCTGCGCGGCTCGGACGCGCCGCTCGCCCGTGTCCCGGTACGGCGGGCGACCTACGAGCGGTACGCCGCGCTGCCGCCGTACCCGGCGCTGATCGTCGGCCGGTTCGACCCGGTGCGCTGGGCGGCGGACCCGGACCGGCGCGCCGACCTCTACGACGCGCGTGGCCCGGCCGCACCCGCCGGCGACACCGTGACCGGCTTCCCGGGCGCGCCGGGCGTGGTGGAGGGCGTGGTGCGGGTGCTGTCCGGCCCCGAGGAGGCCGAGCGGCTCCAGCGGGGGGAGATCCTCGTGACGACGCTGACGAACGTGGGGTGGACGCCCATGTTCCCGCGCGCGGCGGCCGTCGTGACCGACATGGGGGCGCCGCTGTCGCACGCCTCGATCGTGGCCAGGGAGCTGGGGATCCCGGCCGTGGTGGGGACCGGCAACGCCACCATGAGGCTGCGCGACGGCGACCGCGTCCGGGTGGACGGGGAGCGGGGCACGGTCGAACTGCTGCCGTGAGCGGGCGCGACGGGGATCTTCCGAATCCGGGGGGAAACCAGACCGGCGCGGGCGGCCCCGGCCGGTACGGTACGAGGCATGCGCGCCGTCGGCAAGGCACCGGCGATCGCCGCCGCGCTGCTGGCACTGGCCACGGCGTGCGGCGGCGGCGCCGTCCCGCCCGTCCGCGAGGCCACCACGGCCGCCGACGCCACCACCGGCACCACTGCCCCCACGCCCCCGGTCGGCCCGTCCTCGTCACCGCTCCCTTCGCGGACCGGCATGTCCGGCATGTCCGGGACGTCCGCCCAGCCGCGGAGCGGGCAGAGCGGTAAGCCGCTGGCCGGGAAGGTCGTCGTGATCGACCCCGGCCACAACGGCGGCAACGCCGCGCATCCCACCCAGATCAACCGGCAGGTCGACGTCATCACCGGGCGAAAGCCGTGCAACACCACCGGCACCAGCACCGACGCCGGGTACCCCGAGCACGCCTTCACCTGGGACGTGGCCCGCAGGCTCGGCCCGCTGCTCCAGGCCGAGGGCGCCACGGTCGTGCTCACCCGGCCGGACGACAGGGGCGTCGGCCCGTGCGTCACCCGGCGGGCCGTCATCGGCAACGAGGCCCGGGCCGACGCCGTCCTGTCCATCCACGGCGACGGGGCGGCGCCGTCCGGCCACGGCTTCCACGTGATCCTGCCCGGCCTGGTCGCCGGCCACAACGACGCCGTGATCCGGCCGTCGCGGCGCCTGGGGCTCGACGTCCGCGACGACTTCCACCGCGGCACCGGCCTGCCGTTCGCCACGTACACCGCCAGGAACGGCCTGTCGGTCCGCACCGACCTCGGCGGCCTCAACCTGTCGACCAGGCCCGCCGTGTTCATCGAGTGCGGCAACATGCGCAACCGCGGCGACGCCGCCAAGATGTCGGCCCCGGCCTTCCGGCAGCGCATGGCCACCGCCCTCGCCGCCGGCATCACGCGTTATCTCCACGGATGACATCTCCACGGATGACGGACGCGTCCCGGGGCGTGCACAGCACGGCCGGCTGTGTGCTAGGTTAGTTCCAGTTGCAGTTGTGGTACCCATAAGAACTTGTGTGCACCTGACGGTATGTAACCTCAGGTGCATTTTTGTTTTCCGGTCTTCTCCGGGTGTGGTCCTATCGCGGCGACGCGGAATCCGCGATGCGGGTTTCGGCTTTGCACCTATCAAGAGGAGATCAACATGGCTAACGGAACCGTGAAGTGGTTCAACTCCGAAAAGGGCTTCGGCTTCATCGAGCAGGACGGCGGCGGCGCTGACGTCTTCGCCCACTACTCCAACATCGTCTCCCAGGGCGGCTACCGCGAGCTGCACGAGGGCCAGAAGGTGGCCTTCGACGTCACGCAGGGCCAGAAGGGCCCGCAGGCGGAGAACATCGTTCCCGCCTGACCCTGAGGCACCACGCAGCTGGGGCCCGCGCCGTAGGGTGTGGGCCCCAGCTCGTTGCTCTTGTGGTACCCGATGCGTCGTGACGGCCTCACGGACCGCACACCGGATGGACCACTGATGGCTCCGGACCGGGCACAAGCCCGCTCCAGCCCCCTTTTGACCGGCATTTCAGCCGCCGTTCTCGTCGGCGAATGCCGACCGTTTCGATGTCCGGGTCCAGGCTGTTCTCCGCCGGCTCGGCTCGTCTTTTCTTCGGCTCGTGCTCGCCATTCTCTGTGCCGCTCGTCGCGCTGGGAATCACTTGACACGTGCCGTACCGAGGAAGGTTCTGCATGAACCATGCAACTCGCACGCACGACAGTTACTCCCCCTCCCGCACGGGCGGCTCTGCCAACAGGCGCGGCCGATTCGGCTCGTCGGCTTCGGGCCGTTCAGGCGCCTCCGGCCGTTCCGGTGGTTACGGGCGGCGTCCCGCCGCGCTGAAGGGGGAATTCGCGCTGCCGGTCACCGTCACCCCGGCCCTGCCCGCAGCCGCGACATTCGCTGAACTGAACATGCCGTCCGCGCTGATGAAGACGCTCACCGGCCTGGGCATGAACGAGCCGTTCCCGATCCAGGCGGCCACGTTGCCGAACTCCCTGGCTGGCCGGGATGTCCTGGGGCGGGGGCGCACCGGGTCGGGCAAGACACTCGCCTTCGGCCTGGCCCTGCTCGTCCGCACCGCCGGACAGCGTGCCCAGTCGCGGCAGCCGCTGGCCATGATCCTCGTTCCCACGCGGGAGCTGGCCCAGCAGGTCACCGACGCGCTCACCCCGTACGCCCGGTCACTTAACCTCCGGCTGGCCACCGTCGTCGGCGGCATGTCGATCGGCCGGCAGGCCAGTGCGCTGCGCAGCGGCGCCGAGGTCGTCGTCGCGACGCCGGGACGGCTCAGGGATCTCATCGAGCGCGGCGACTGCCGCCTGGACCAGGTCGGCATCACCGTGCTGGACGAGGCCGACCAGATGGCCGACATGGGCTTCATGCCGCAGATCACCCATCTGCTCGACCAGGTGCGCCCAGGTGGCCAGCGGATGCTGTTCTCCGCCACTCTGGACCGCAACGTCGACCTGCTGGTCCGCCGCTACCTGAGCGACCCGGTGGTCCATTCGGTCGACCCCTCGGCGGGCGCGGTCACCACGATGGAGCACCACGTCCTGCACATCCAGGGCGCCGACAAGCATGCCACCACTGTGGAGATCGCTGCGCGCGACGGCAGGGTGATCATGTTCCTGGACACCAAGCACGCCGTGGACCGGCTCACCGACACCCTGCTCAGCAGCGGCGTACGCGCCGCCGCGCTGCACGGGGGCAAGTCCCAGCCCCAGCGCACCCGCACCCTCGAGCAGTTCAAGACCGGCCACGTCACGGTGCTGGTGGCGACCAACGTCGCGGCCCGCGGCATCCACGTCGACAACCTCGACCTCGTCGTCAACGTCGACCCGCCGAGCGACCACAAGGACTACCTGCACCGCGGCGGCCGCACCGCCCGCGCGGGCGAGTCCGGCAGCGTCGTCACCCTCGTCCTGCCCAACCAGCGCCGTGACATGACCCGCCTGATGGCCGACGCCGGTATCGTCCCGCAGACCAGCCAGGTCCATTCGGGCGAGGCCGAGCTGAGGCGTATCACGGGCGCCCAGACCCCCTCGGGGATCCCTGTGACCATCGCCGCACCGGTCGCCAACCGCCGGCCGGGACGGAACACCCGACGGTTCAGGTAAGGGTCGCGCCGATAGCCTGGGCCTCGCCCCGGACACGTGACTAGGGAGAGGCACCGGATGGCTCCGAACATCGCGACCGCGCGCCGCGTCGACCTGCCCGAACTGCTGGAGTTCCTGCGCCCCAGGCACCACGGGCTGCTGGCGACCACCCGCGCGGACGGGCGGCCCCAGCTCTCGCCGGTGACGTGCGGCGTGGACGGCGAGGGCAGGATCGTCGTCTCGACCTACCCCGACCGGGCCAAGGCCCGCAACGCCCGCCGCGACGAGCGGACGTCGATCTGCGTGCTGTCCGACGACTGGAACGGCCCGTACGTCCAGGTGGACGGGCGGGCCGAGGTGCTGGACCAGCCGGAGTCCCTGGAGGCGCTGGTCGAGTACTACCGGTGCATCGCGGGCGAGCACCCCGACTGGGACGAGTACCGCACGGCGATGGAGCGGCAGGGCAAGTCGCTCATCCGTCTGCACATCGACCGCTGGGGGCCCATCGCCACGGGCGGGTTCCCGGCGCGCCTGGCCGCCGGCGACTGACCCGCCCCGGAGCCGGCCGCCACCCGCTGGAGGGGGCGGGCGGCGGCCGGGGCCCTGCGGGGATGCGCCCGGGGGAGGCGGCTCGCTCAGGCGGAGGCGATGTCGTTCGCCGCCACGTAGCCGAAGGTCATGGCCGGGCCGAGCGTCGAGCCGGCCCCGGCGTAGCTGTGACCCATGACGGCGCCGCTGGCGTTCCCCGCCGCGTACAGGCCGGCGATGACGGACCCGTCGGCCCGCAGCACGCGCGCCCGCGCGTCCGTGCGCATGCCGCCCTTGGTGCCCAGGTCGCCAGGGACGATCTTGAACGCGTAGAACGGCGGCAGCCACAGCGCCGCGAGGCAGGGGTTCGGCTTGACGTACGGGTCGGCGTAGTAGCGGTCATAGACGCTGTCGCCGCGGTGGAAGTCGGTGTCCTTGCCCGTGGCCGCGAACCCGTTGAACCGGGTGACGGTCGCGCGCAGCGCCGCCTGCGGGACGCCGATCTTCTGGGCGAGCTGCTCGACCGTCGCCGCCCTGAACACGGCCCCGCTGTCGTACCAGGAGTCGGGGAACGGCAGCAGCGGCGCGATGTCCTTGAACAGGTACTTGTTGCGGTAGTTCTGGTCCACGATCAGCCAGGCCGGGATGTGCGGCGCCGACGGGGTGTCGCGGTCGTACATGATGTGCACGACGTCGCTGTACGGCGCTCCCTCGTTGACGAAGCGCTCGCCCTTGCCGTTGACCAGGATGCAGCCGGGCAGGGTCCGCTCGGCCAGGCAGAAGTACGGCTCGCCGGGCAGCGGGATGGCCGGGCCCCACCAGGCGTCCTCCATGAGGTCCAGGGCGGCGCCGGCACGCTCGCCGGCCTCGATGCCGTCGCCGGTGTTCTCCCGGGCGCCGACCGTCCAGGAGGTGCCGATGGGCTGCCGCTGGTACTCCGCGCGCATGGCGGCGCTGTGCTCGAACCCGCCGGAGCCGACGATCACGCCGCGGCGCGCCTTGACCAGCGTCTGGGTGCCCTCGCGGTCGACGAGCACGCCGGTGGCGCGGCCGTTCTCGATGCGCAGGTCCGTGAGCGGGGTGTTGAGCCAGACCGGGACGCCGGCCGCGAGCAGACCGGCGCGCAGCCCGCCGGCCAGGGCCTGGCCCATGGTGAGGGGCTTCTCGCCGCGCAGCGCGGCCGCGGTCCCGCGGGCCAGGCAGGCGGCGCTGACCTCCAGGCCCTTGGGGTTGACGGCGGCCAGCGTCAGCCACTTGTAGTCGGCGCTGAAGACGACCAGGCCGGCCGGGGTCGGGATGTAGGAGGGGTTGAGGCGGGCCAGCTCGGCGCCGAGGATGCGGCCGTCGAGCTGGTCGGGCTCGATGGATCGGCCGTTCGGCATGCCGCCGGGGTACTCGGGATAGTAGTCGGAGTAGCCCTCCATGAAGCGGAAGCGCAGCGGGCTGTTGCGCATGACGAACGAGATCATGGCCGGGCCGTTGGCGAGATACGCCTGCTGCCGGGCCGCGGGCACCGTGTCACCCACGACGCGGGCGAGGTAGGCGGCGGCCTTGGCCGGGGTGTCGGGCACGCCGGCGGCCAGGATCACCTCGTTGTTGGGGATCCAGATGCCGGCGCCGGAGCGGGCGGCGGATCCGCCGAAGGTCGGCGCCTTCTCCACGACGACCACGCTCAGGCCGCGCTTAGCGGCGGTCAGCGCGGCGGTCATGCCGGACGCGCCGGATCCCACGACCACGACGTCGTACTCCGCCTGCGCGTAGGCGGGGGAGGGGCGGCCGAGGGTGGCGCCGGCGACGAGGGCGCCGCCGGTCAGGGCGGCGCCACGCAGCAGGGCGCGCCGGGTGGGCCCGGAGGGCGGGGCCGTGGGGACAGTCTCGGACGTGCTGAGCTCAGGCATGCAGGATCCGATCCCTTCAACGTGCGTGCGCCGCGACGGCGGAGCTCGCCGGCGGCGGCCGGAGGAACAACCGCGATGGCACCTCGCGCCGGTGCGAACGCGACGAACGGGCTGGGGATGTGGCCCCCGTCACAGCATGAAGCATGCGCTTGGTTGGTTCGCCTGTCAACGTTCCTCTGTCCACACGACGCGCCGTCCGCCCCCTGCGACCCGCCAGTGGCCCGCGGCGACCGACAATGGGACATGCGCAAATATGTGATCATGGGCGTTCAGGGGAGTGGCAAGGGCACCCAGAGCAAGCTGCTCGCGGACGACCTCGACCTCACCCATATCAACGTCGGCGAGATCTTCCGGTGGCACGTCAAGCAGCACACCAAGATCGGCGCCCAGGTGCGCCGCATCGTCGCCGCGGGCGAGCTGGTCGGCGACGACCTGGTCGAGGACGTCGTCCGCGAACGCCTCCAGCAGCACGACTGGAACTACGGGTTCGTCGTGGACGGTTTCCCGCGCAACCGGCGGCAGGCCGAGTTCTTCCTGGAGAGCTACGACATCGACGGCGTGATCCACCTCGACCTGCCCGACGAGGAGGTGCGGCGGCGCGTGCTGGCCCGGCGCCTCTGCTCACGCTGCGGCATGGACTACAACCTCATCGCCCACCGCCCCGAGACCGAGGACCGGTGCGACGTGTGCGGCGGCGAGCTGGTCGCCCGCGAGGACGACACGCCGGAGGCACTGGCCCGGCGGCTGCGCGACTACCACGACAAGACGGACCCGGTGCTGGAGCTGTTCCGCGGCAAGGAGTACGTCACGAGCGTGGACGCCCGCGGCGACAAGGCCACCATCCAGCGCACCATCCGCGAGCGTCTCGGCCTGCCGTCCTACCAGCCGTGACGGGCCGGCCATGACGGGCCGGCCATGACGGACCGGTCATGACGGGCCGGCCGTGACGGGACGGGCCGGTGCTCACCGGACCTGGGCCGGGCCTCCCAGGTCGGCGACGTCCCGGGCGGCGTCGCCCAGGAGCTTGTCGGCCAGGTCCATCAGGGCGCGGCCGGCGGCCAGCTCGTCGCCGATCTCCGGGACCGGACGGTCGGCCGGGTTGCGCCGGGCGACGCCCACGCTCTCGTGCCACCTCGTGCCGCGCGCCGACAGGACGGCTCGCGCGAGCGTCTGCTCGTCGCCCTCGTCCTCGCTGATGTAGATCTGCACGGTCCACTGCTTGGCGTTCATCGCCGTCTCCTCGCCTCGCCTCGCGTTCCGTGCCCGTCTTGTCGCGCTCTCGTCGCGCCGGGCACCCCTCCCTGGGAGGCGTGCCCCGCGCGACGCCGCCGAATCGCCCCAGCTCGACGGGGCGGCCCGGGTGGGGAGGGCTCGGCGGGGCGGTCTCCGGCGGCCGTTCGGCCTCACCGGTCGGGACCAACGGCCCTGCCGTCCGGCGGCCCTTTCGGGTGCGATGGAAGTGGACAGGGAGGCAACCATGATCATCGTAGGTGTCGACGGCTCGCCGCACGCGCGCGCGGCCGTCGAGTGGGCGGCGGACGACGCCCTGCGCATGCGCCAGCCGCTGCGCATCGTGCACGCCGTGGACCGCTCGCCGTACCAGATCGCGAAGTTCCCCGCCGCCCAGTGGCCCGACGCGCTCGTCCGGGGCGGGGAGCAGGCGCTGGCCGAGGCGCTCGCGGTGGCGCGCGAGCGCCAGCCGTCCGTCGAGGCGAGCACGCGGCTCCTCGAGGGGCCGCCCGCGATCGTGCTGCGCGACGAGGCGGCCGACGCCGCCGAGGTCGTCGTCGGCAACAGGGGGCTCGGCGGGTTCGCGGGCGCGCTGCTGGGATCGGTCAGCGTCCACGTGGCCGGCCAGGTCCGCTGCCCCGTCGTCGTCGTACGCGGCGAGACCGACCGGCGGCACGACCGGATCGCGGTCGGCGTGGACGACTCGCCCGAGTGCGAGCCCGCCCTGGCGTACGCGTTCGAGCAGGCCAGGCTGCGCGGCTGCGCCATCCGAGCCGTCTACGCCTGGTACATGCCCGTCTACGCGTTCGCGCCGTGCCCGAACGACATGGACGCGATCCGCGAGGCCGCGGACGAGATCATCAACGACCGTCTCGAACGGTTCAAGAAGGAGTACCCGCAGGTCACGGTCGAGGAGGACGTCCAGGCGGCGCACCCGGTGGACGCGCTGCGCCAGGCGTCGACCGAGAGCGACCTGCTCGTGGTCGGCTCGCACGGGCACGGCGCGCTGGCCTCGACGCTCGTCGGCTCTGTCAGCCGCGGCGTCCTGCACCACGCGGACTGCCCCGTGGCTGTCGTGCGCGCCCGCTGAGGGGCCGTGGCTGTCGGCGGCATCGGCCACGGCCGGGATCGCCTCCTTGCGGACCCGTCTTCTTGGCAACCGTAGTTGACTGATTCGGATTTAGTCAACTACGGTTGCTTTCATGGCCGCACCCGAGCTTCCGGACATCTCCGCCCCGCAGGATCCCGCCGACGCGCTGGCGGCCGTGGCCGCGTTGCGGCGGCTGGCCGACCAGATCGAGGACGCCGCCGTCGAGCAGGCCATGCGGGCGGGCTGGGGCTGGCCGCGGGTCGCCGAAGCCCTCGGCGTGACGCGGCAGGCGGTCCACAAGAAGCACGCCAAGCGGCTCATCGCCGCGGGTGTCCGGCTGAGGAGACGCTGACGACGGCCCCCATCGACCACTACATCAACACGATCATCGAGCGCGGAGCCGACGAGGCCCGCGAGGACGGATCGGCGGCCATCGAGGCCCGGCACCTGCTGCTGGGCATGGCGACCTTGCGCGACGCCGACACCCGCGACGCCGTCGTGAACGGGCCCTGACCCTGGCGGGCATCGACCGCGAGGGTCTGATGGAGCGTCTTCAGCGGGCGCTCGCCCAGGAGGCGCCCGCGTGAGCGCCGTCCCCGGTGCGGGCCCCGTCCCCGGTGCGGGCCCCGTTCCCGACGTGGGCCTCGTTCCCGGCGTGGCGCTCCGGGCCGACGGCCTGCGCATGCGGTACGGCGACGCCGAGGTCTTGGTCTACCCCTCCACCACCGTCCACGACTGGCGCGGCTCGTCTGGAACGGCATGGGGCGCTGTGCGTCGTCCGGCGGGACTGCGCAGCGCGAGCAGGCGCTCGACCAGCGTGTCGACGTAGTCGGGGGTGAGCGGCCCCGCCCCGAACAGGGTGCGGATGTACATCGGGGCCAGGATGTGGTCGAGGATGTCCAGGCCCTCCGGCGGGTCTTCCCCCCGTTCGCGGGCGCGATCGAGCATGCCCTGGATCTGGCGTGCGCGCTCGGCCAGGAACGCGTCCCGCGCCCGCGTGCCGTCCTCTCCGGCCGTGGACAGGGTGATGACCAGGCGCAGCACCGCCAGCCCGTCGGGGCCGGTGATGTCGCGGGTCACACCGGCGGCGTAGGCCCGCAGATCCTGCTCCAGGCTGCCGGTGTCGGGGATGGGCGAGGTGGTGGTGAGCCAGGTGATCGCCACATCCATGAGCAGGTTCTCCAGGGTGCCCCAGCGGCGATAGACGCTGGTGTCGGCCACGCCCGCACGTTCGGCGACGTCACCGACGGTGAAGGCGCCGTGGCCGCGCTCGGCGATGAGGCCTGTGACCGCCTGGTGCACCGCCGCGCGTACGCGGGCGCTGCGCCCTCCGGGCCGCCGGGCTCGCTGCTGTTCCGCCATGCGCCCATCTTAACGCAGACGCCACTTGCGTTTGCTCTGAACCGTGCCCTACAGTCCTCCTGTCGCAGCTGGCACCTGCTTTAAGGAGCGATCATGAAGCCGCTGTTCTTCCCCGACAACCCCAGCTTCTGGTACGAGACCCTGCGCATCTTGGGGCATATCACCTACGGCGGCGCCGACTTCGGCGAGGTCGCCGTCACCAGCCAGCGGATCACTTCTGGCGACTACGACAGCTGGCACGACGAGTGGCTGGCCACCGCCGACCGGGTGGCCGACGAGGGCAAGGCGGCCCTGAAGGGTGGCCATCGCATCAGCGCCCGGGACGCCTTCCTGCGCGCGTCGAACTACTACCGCGCGGCCGAGTTCTTCCTGCACGGAGACGCCGCCGACCCGCGCATCCGGCACGCCTACGACCTCTCGGTGGCCTCCTTTCGCCAGGCCGCCACGCTGTTCACCCCGGCCGTCGAGCCGGTGGAGATCCCCTACGAGGACACGGTCCTGCCCGGTTACCTGTACCGGGCCGACGATTCCGGCGCCGCGCGGCCGACCGTGGTGATGCACAACGGGTTCGACGGCACGGTGGAGGAGATGCACTTCTTCGGGGCCGCCGCGGCCGTCGAGCGCGGCTACACGGTGCTGGCCTTCGACGGGCCCGGGCAGCCGGGCACCCGCCACAGCCAGGGCTTGATGTTCCGCCCCGACTGGGAGAACGTGGTCGGCCCTGTCATCGACTACGCGCTGACCCGTCCCGAGGTGGATCCGTCCGGCATCGCGCTGCTCGGCGTGAGCATGGGTGGCCAGCTCGCACCCCGCGCGGCCGCCTTCGACCAGCGCGTCGCCGCCCTCATCTGCCTGGACGGGGTCTATGACCTGGGCGAGATAGCCACCTCCGGCGTTCCGCTGCCGCGGCCCGAGGCCGAGCGACGGCTGCGCGCCGAGCATGACCCGGAGCTGGACGCCATGATGGAGGCGGCGATGGCCGCCGGCCCGATGCTGCGCTGGGCCATCGAGCACGGCATGTTCGCCATGGGCGTCGGCACTCCCCGCGCGTTCGGCGCCGCCTACCTGGACTACCATCTGCGCGGCGGCATCGCCGAGAAGATCACCTGCCCCACCCTGGTCTGCGCCGGAGCCGACGACGGGTTCTTCAAGGGCCAGCCCGACCTGCTGCACGAACACCTGACCTGCCCCAAGACGCTGCTCACCTTCACCGCCGAGCAGGGCGCCGACGCGCACTGCCAGTCCGGTGCCCAGCGGCTGGCTTTCGCCCGCGTCTACGACTGGCTGGACGACGTCCTCGCCAAGACCGCATGACCTCGATGGAGACCATGATGACCCCTGTGATCGACCAGATCGGCCGAGCCCTCGACATGACTGCCGCCATCGTCAAGGGCATCGCGCACGACCGGCTCGACGACCCCACCCTCTGCCCCGGCTGGGACGTACGCACCGAGCTCAACCACCTGGTCGGCGGCATGCGTATCTTCGCCGCCGAACTCACCGGCACCGACGCCGGCGCCGCCCACGAGGACGACTGGCTCGGCGCCGACCCACAGGCCGCCTACACTCTCGCGGCTGACCTCGACCGCGTGGCCTGGCATCGACCGGGCGCGCTGGACGGCACCGTGCGGCTGGGGTTCGGCGCTGTCCCCGGTTCGATGGCCGCGCTCATCCACCTCACCGAGGTTCTCGTGCACGGCGCCGACCTGGCACTCGCCACCGGCCAGGAACACCTCATCGACGAAGAGTCCTGCGGCGAGCTGCTCACGATCATGCGGGGCATGGACTTCGACGCCTTCCGCCGGCCCGGCATGTTCGGACCCGCCCTGCCGGCAGCGGACGAGGCCCCCGCTCATCGGCGGCTTCTGGCCTTTCTCGGTCGCGACGTCGCACACCACTGACCCCCGTGCGACCTCGCGCAAGGCAGGACGCTGGAGGAATCACCCACCGACTGAACTACCCGCTGGGCGGCTCGTGCGGGACAGCGATGCCTGAGTTGCCGTCATCCAGCGTGGGATGGGGTGGCTGTGAGGTCCGCGCGGAGCTTCGCCCTGGGGGAGAACGAGATCCTCGCTGAGGTGGACGGTGTGCCGGAGACGCTCAGAACAGCGCCATCCCTGACAAGGATCATTTGAGTGAGGAGATCGACATGACGCTTGATGGCCGGCGAGTTCTGGTGATGGGGGGCAGTTCGGGCATTGGCGAGGCGAGCGCCGCGCTGTTCGCCCAGCAGGGAGCCGAGGTCGTGATCACCGGCCGTGGCGAGGGACGCCTGGCCGAGGCCGCCGCGCGGATCGGCGGTAAGGTCGCCTTCCAGCGGGTGGACGGCACCAACGAGGAGGCGGTCAGGGGCTTCTTCGCCCAGGAGGCCACCTATGACCACCTGGTGCTGGCGTTGAGCGGCGGTTCGGGCGCGGGCCCGTTCGCCACCCTGGATCTGGAGCAGTTGCGGGGCGGATTCGAGGGCAAGTTCTGGGTCCACGTACGAATCCTGCAGGCGGCCCTGCCCCGGCTGCGCGAGAACGGCTCGATCACCTTGATCACTGCCAGCTCCGCACGGGCGGCCCTGCCCGGCACGGCGGGCCTGGCCGCGATCAACGGGGCGCTGGAGGCGATGATCCGCCCGCTGGCCACCGAGCTGGCCCCGATGCGCGTCAACGCCGTCTCCCCGGGCATCATCGACACCCCCTGGTGGGACAAGCTGCCCGCCGAGCAGCGGGAGGCCACGTTCGCCGAGCACGCCGCCGCGCTCCCGGTCGGCCGGGTGGGCCAGGCCGCGGACGTGGCCCAGGCGGTGCTGCTGGCCGCCACCAACGCGTTCATGACCGGCCAGGTGATCGAGGTCAACGGCGGCCTCACCCTTCCTTCCGGTCGCTGACCCGACAGCGGAGGAGGAGCCCGCCGCGGTCAGGACGCGTGAGTGGCCACGGCGACGACGGCGTCGGTGAGCGCGGCGGCGTAGGCGTCGGTGAGCTTGCCGGCGTCGAACAGCAGCGCGTACCACATCGGGCCGAAGACCAGGTCGATGAGCACCTCGTCGTCGGGGTGGACGACCTGCCCCCGATCCCGTGCCCGGCCGAGGATCTGGCGGACGGCGTCGCGGCGCGCCGCGATCAGTTCGCTGCTCACTCGCCGGGCGAAGGCGGGAGCCTGTAGCGCCTCGGCGGCCAGGGCCTGGTTGAGTGCGCCGGGCACGCCGCGCTGGGCGGCGAAGGTGGGTTCCAGCAGGGCCAGCAGGTCCTCGCGCAGGTCGCCGGTGTCGGGGGTGGGCAGCCGGGTGCGGGCGTAGGCGGCCAGGACGTCCAAGATGACCTCGCCCTTGCCCGGGTAGCGGCGGTAGACGGCCTGTTTGGACACGCCGCTGCGGGCGGCGATGGCCTCCATGCTCACCCCCCGGTAGCCCTGCTCGGTGATCAGGTCCAGGGCGGCTTGGCGGATGGCGTCGTCGACGGCGGGGTCGCGGGGTCGTCCGGTCATGCACCGCAGTCTATTTGACATACGGTGCGTTGCGTATTTAAATCTCATACGCAACGCACCGTATTGAAAGGACAGCGGATGCGCCCCCGTTCCGCCACTCCCGCGCTCCTGTCGCTGGCCCTGGGCTACTTCGCGCTGGGCACCGCCTCACTCGCTGCGGTTGGTCTCAGCGGCCCGATCGCCGCCGACCTGCGGGTGCCGGCCGCTACCGTCGGCACCCTGGTCACCGTCTTCTCCCTGGTGTTCGCCCTGGCCGCCCCGATCGCGGCGATCGCTCTGGGCCGCCTGGACCGCCGCCAGGTGCTGGTGCTGGGCTTGGCGCTGATGACGATCGGCGGCATCGCCAGTGCGGTGGCCCCCACCTTCGTGACCCTGGCCGCCGCCCGGGTGATCGCGGGACTGGGCGCGGCGATCTTCGGACCGGCAGCCTCGGCCACCGGCTCGATGATCGTTCCGGACGAGCAGCGCCCCCGCGCGCTGGCGGTGGTGTTCGGCGGGATGACCGCCGCCACCGTGCTGGGCGTGCCGCTGGCCTCGGCCGCCGGCGCCTCGATCGGCTGGCGGGCCACGATGGCCGCGGTGGTGGCGCTGACCCTGGTGGCGGGTGGGCTGCTGGCGGTGGTGCTGCCGCCGGTGGCGGCGGGCCCGGCCCCCACCGCGCGGGCCTTCGCCGGGGTGCTGCGCACTCACGGAGCCGCCTCGATGATCGCCACCACGCTGCTGGTGCTGACCGCCCAGTTCACCGTCTACGGGGTCGCCGGGGCCTACCTGGCCACCCGGTTCGGCGCTGGTCCCGGTCTGGTGTCGTTGACGCTGCTGGTCTTCGGCGCCCTGGGCATGGCCGGCAACGCCGCCGGGGCCCGCGTCTACGCCTTTCTGGGCGGCGGGCGCACCATCGCACTGGCGCTGGCCGGGCTGACCGTCGCCTTCCTGGCGCTGGCCGGCTTGCCCGCCATGCCCGCGGCCGGGATCGCGGTGTTCGCCTTCTGGGCCGTCTTCAACACCTTGTTCATGGCCCCGCAGCAGGCCCGCCTGGTGGAGCTGCTGCCCGAGCAGCGCGGCATCCTGCTGGCTCTGAACGCCTCGGCGCTGTACCTGGGCATGAGCCTGGGCAGCCTGCTGGGCAGCGGCCTGCTGCCCGCCGTGGGCGGCCGCTGGCTCCCGGCCCTGGCGCTGATTCCGCTCGCCCTGGCCGCCGGTGCGCACGCCGCCTCGCTGCGCCCGCGCCCCGTCCGCCCGGCCGCCCCGGCCACCACCCCCGCCTCAGCCCACCAGTGACCTTCCGCGCCCATTCACCAACGACCACAGGAGAAACGCATGTCCCAGCCCGCCGCCCAGCTCGTACGTGACTACGTCGAACTGATGTGGAACCAGGGCCGCACCGAGCTGGCCGACCGGTTCCTGGCCGCCGACCTGATCCAGCACAACCCCAACCTGCCCGACGGTCGCCGGCCGCTGGCCGCGTTCATCGACGAGATGCGCGCCCAGCTGCCCCAGGCCCGCTTCGAGATCCGCCGTATGGCCGTCGACGGCGACCTGGCGTTCACCCACAGCCTGTTCACCGCCCAGCCCGGCCACTCCGGTATCGCGGTGGTGGACGTGTTCCGCATCGCCGACGGCCTCATCGCCGAACACTGGGATCTGCGCGAGGACGTCCCCGGGACCACCGTCAGCGGCCACCCGATCGTCTGACCCAGCCCCGCCCTTCCTGGCACGACCGAACTGCGAGGTCGAACGCCGTGACCACCCACGAAGACATCCTGATCACCGGCGCCACCGACGGGCTCGGCCGTGCCCTGCTCTGTTGAACGTCGCAGTTGTCCTCGAAGCCGCAGGGCAAGTCGGCGGAAGCCGCTTCCCGATCACCTCAGCCACCGGACCCGGACGACGCCGGGCACGGTGCGGGCCAGCACGTCGGTGACGTGCTCGGCGAGCGCGTCGTCCGATCCGGGGCCGGGCACGTCACCGGCCGCCGGGCGCAGCTCGGCGACGCCGTCGCGCACGGTCACCTCCCAGAAGGGGCCGTGCGGGTAGTGGTCGCGCAGGGCGGCCACCACCTCCTCGCACAGCTCCTCGTCGGGGCGCGCGAGTACGCCCATGAGGTCGCGGCAGCCGACCATGCCCACCACCTCCTGGCCGGCGAGCACGGGCAGGCTCTTGATCTGCTTGCCCACCAGGAGGTCGATGGCCGTGGTCACGTCCGTCGTCTCCGTCACGGTGATCACCGCGTGGGTCATGACCTGCCACACCTCGCCGGGCGGCGGCGCGGAGGCGGCCGGGGAGGGGTCGGCGGTCGTTCCCGGGCCGGGCTGGAACTCGCCGCGCAGCAGGTCCAGCTCGGACACGAGGCCGACCAGCCGGCCCGCGTCGTCGAGGACGGGGGCGGCGGCGACGTCGTGGCCGTGCAGCAGCCGGATGGCCCGGCGGATCGAGGCGGTGCGCCGGACCGTCACGGCGGGGCTCGACATGATGTCCCGGACCAGCATGGCTACCCGTCCCTCCCCGCCCGATGCTCTTGGGCCTGGCCGGACGCGGCGGACCTTCGTCGGCGCGGTCCGGGCGGCGGCGGTGGGCGTCACCTCCGGCCGCAGGCTTGATGCCCGTTCCGACCTGGGAAGATTCCCCTTCGTACGGCACGATTCCGGCCATGGTGCCGACGGGCGCGGCGGCACGGGGCGCTGCGGGCGAGACGCCGCAGGGCCGAAAGTCCCATCGGGCAGGGCTGGAAGGTCCCGGTGAACGGGTCCTTCCGGCTCTGCTCCCCGGGCGGCGGACGCGGTGTTCTTGAACTGCGCAACCGATCCCCCCGACCCGGTAACGAAAAGGAGGCCGTCATGGCCGCCACCCTCCCCCGCAACGCCGCTGACGCCCCCACGGCCGGGACGGCGCACCGCCCGGTCGACTACGTCTGGGCCGCCGCCCGGCTCTCGATCGGCTGGGTGTTCCTGTGGGCGTTCCTGGACAAGACCTTCGGCTGGGGCTTCGCCACTCCCGCCGCCAAGGCGTGGACCGCGGGCGGCAGCCCGACCACCGGCTTCCTCAAGGGCACCGGCGAGAACGCGCTCGGCGGGCTGTTCTCCGCGCTGGCCGGTCAGGCGTGGGTGGACTGGCTGTTCATGGCCGGGCTGCTCGGCGTCGGCCTGGCCCTGGTCCTGGGCGTCGGCACCCGGATCGCGGCCGTCGCCGGCGGCCTGATGCTGGCCCTGATGTGGGCCGCGGAGCTGCCCCTCACCACCAACCCCTTCATGGACGAGCACATCGTGTACGCCATCGTGCTGGCCGGCCTGGCCCTGACCGGCGCCGGCGCCACCCTGGGCCTGGGGGCCCTGCCCATCGTCCGGCGCCACCCCATCCTCAAGTAGCTCCCCGGCAGGCGCGAACGCCCACCCCGGTCCCCGGGGTGGGCGTTCGCGCGTCACCGGGACGGGGAGGCGGGATTGTGAACCGGGCCAAGATCATGATCGAATATTGTTGATCGCGAGCGCACCTCATCTTCACCGTGTCATGCCCTTCGTCCCCCAGCAGGGAAGCCGGTCCGATGTCCATGCCCTTGCTCACCCCCACGCGCCGCGTGGGGCCCGGTTGGATCGTCGCCTACGTCGTCGCCGGGTTCGGCGCGCAGATCGCCTCCCAGTCGCCGAGCACGTTCCTGATGCCGCAGCAGATCGCCGGCATCGACCCCACCGGCAAGATCGGCGGGTTCGCGTGGGTCAGCGCGATGGGAGCCGTGGCGGGCATCATCGCCGGGCCGCTGTTCGGCGCGCTGTCCGACCGCACCCGGGGCCGGCTCGGCCGTCGCCGGCCGTGGATCGTGGGCGGGGCGCTGGCCTGCGCCGCCGCCTTCGTGTTCCTGGCCGCCCAGGACACCGTCACGGGTGTGGCCGTGGGCTCCCTGCTGCTGTCCGTCGGGATGTCCGCCGTGGGCGCCGGCTACAACACGACGGTCCCCGACCAGGTGCCGGTCACCCAGCGCGGCCTGGTCCTGGGCTGGGGCGCGGTTCCGCAGGCCGCCGCGATGGTGTGCGGCGGGCTGATCCTGGCGGCCACCACCACTCCCGCCTCCGGCTACCTGGTCCTGGCCGGCGTCCTGGTCCTGGTGGTGCCGTTCGTCGTGGTCACCCGCGACCCGCGGCCACCCGCCGGGGAGCGCCGGCCGTTCACGTGGAAGGGCTTCCTCGACGGCTACCGGATCGACCCGCGACGCCGTCCCGACTACGCCTGGGCGCTGGCCACCCGCTTCCTCATGACCCTCGGGTACGGCATCGGCACCCTCTACATCCCGTACTTCCTGGAGGACGTCGTGGGCCGCCCCGACGACCTGCTGACCGTCGTCGCGGTCAACGGCGCGTCGGTCGTCGCGCTCTCGGTGGTCAGCGGCTGGCTGTCCGACCGGCTCGGCCGCCGCCGGATCCTCGTCTTCGCCGGCTCGGGCGTCATGGCGGCGGCGGGCGTCATGCTGGCCCTGTCGCCCACCTGGACCATGACGCTGGTCTGCGCGGTCGTGCTCGGCGTCGGGTACGGGATCTACATCGGCGTGGACGGCGCCCTGATCACCCAGGTGCTGCCGGCGGCCGGCGACCACGGCCGGGACCTGGCCGTGGCGCAGCTCATGGGCAGCCTGCCGTACGTGATCGTGCCGGCCGCCGCCTCCGTGATCCTGACCTACCTCGGCGGCTACTCCGGCCTCTACCTGGTCTCGGCGCTCGTCTCCGCGCTGGGAGCGGTCCTCATCTGGCGGGTCAAGTCGGTGCTCTGACCGGTACGGTGCGGGATATCCCGGCACCGCCCTAATTCCCGGCAAAGCCTCATCCGAGGGGAGGGCTACTCCCGCGCCGGAACTCCCCCTTCTGAATCCTTGCCACAGTCACATCTGATGGCAGGGGGAATTGTCATGCATCCTCACTCCGGCGGGACGGTCCGGGCCAGAGCGCTCGCGATCCTCGCCGCGTTGCTGCTGGTCACGGCCGCGCTGGCCGCCGTGGCCGCGCCGGCCAAGGCAGCGACCGACGTCCGGCTGAAGCTCTCCATCACCTGGATCCAGCAGGAGGAGAACCCCGACGACGACGGCGGCGACGGCGACTACTTCCCCGAGATCCGCATCGGCGACGGTCCCCTGCTGCGGAAGCCGTACGTCCAGGACGACGTGTTCGACCCGAGCAACTTCCCCGACCCGTGGGTCTTCACCCAGGACGTGCAGGTGCCCGACGACAGGACCACCGTGCCGGTCCTGGTGCGGCTGTGGGACTACGACGACGGCACCAACTTCGGCGACGACCACATGGACATCAGCCCCCAGAACCAGGACGACGACCTCGACCTGCAGTACGACATCGGCACCGACACCTGGACCGCCCCCGGCGACCTCATCACCCCCGGCCAGGAGCGCATCACCGGTGACGGCGACCCGAACTTCCCCGACACCAACGACGGCGTCGCCCTCACCGTCGGCATCAAGATCGAGCGGCTGACCCCCCTGCCCGACATCGACGGCGACGGCATCTACGACGTCATCGAGCGGTTCGGCGTGCGCGACAAGGACGGCTCGATGAGGTACGACCTCAAGGCCATGGGCGCGAACCCCTGCCGCAAGACGGTCGTCGTGCAGATCGACTACATGACCGGCGCCGCCGACGGGCACAGCCACGAGCCGAAGGACGCGGCGATCGAGGAGGTCGAGCGGGCCTTCGAGGACGGGCCGGTCGATCCCGTGTCGCCCTGCCCGTATCCCGGCTTCACCACCGCGCAGGGCGTCGACTTCGTGCACGTGGCGGGCAAGCCGATCCCCGAGCAGACCGTCATGGGCCTGGACGCGGCCTACCGAGCCGCCCGCAACGCGAACTTCAGCCCGCTGCTCGCCCCGTACGCCCACTACGCGATCTTCGGTCACCAGCTCACGGCCGGCGGGCTGAGCTCCGGCCGCTGCTGCGAGACGGATCGCGGGGGCAAGGACTTCATCGTCACCCTCGGCGGCTGGCGCACGGTCTGCGTCGCCCCCGGCGACAACGGCACGCTCGACACGACGCCCGCCTCCACCGACGTGAAGATGGGCGAGGACGTGCTCGTCGGCACCGACCGCGCCTGTGACACCGAGGTCAAGCCGGGCACCGACGACCGGCAGATCCTGAAGAAGGGCACCGGGGCCGCCGACGCGGACGTGGGGACCGTACGCGACCAGTCCGGCAGTATCATGCACGAGCTCGGCCACGCCCTCGGCCTCCCGCACGGCGGCACGGACCGCACCAACTTCAAGCCCAACTACCTCAGCGTCATGAACTACGCCTTCGACCCCATGGGCATCCCCACGGGCCCCGAGCCGTTGCCGCGGCGCCTCGACTACTCGCGCCAGTCGCTGGCCGCGCTGGACAGGACCGCGCTCGTGGAGGCGGACGGCATCGCCGACGGCGAGGACGTCACCCGCTGGCGGCTCCCCGGCGGAAACCAGCTGTTCGGTCCCGGAGCCGGCGCGCTGAACTGGAACGACAACGTCGTGGCCGGCACTCCGGTGATCGACCCCGCTCCCGTCGCGGCCGACATCAACTCCGACGACGACGTCTGCGTCCTCGCCGGCACGGACGGCGTCCTGACCACGATGCCCTCCGGCAACGACGAGAACGTCGGCGACGCCATCCTCAACGGCGGCGACGCCTGCAACACGGCCCCCGGGCCCGGCGACACCGGCCGCGCCACCACCCTGACCGGCCACGACGACTGGGGGACCCTCAAGTACCGCGCGGTGGGCTCCAAGGACGCGGGCGCGGCGGCGTCCTCGCCGTCGGGCACCGAGATCGCGTTCCCGGCCGTGCTCGGCGCCGAGCTGGCCCTGCGTGACTTCTACGACCCGGACGTCACCGCGGCCAAGACCGTGGACAAGGCCGAGGCGCTGCCCGGCGACACCCTCACCTACACCGTGCGGGTGCACAACGAGGGCCGGGGGACCGCGGCGGCCGTACGGGTGACCGACACCTTCCCGGACGGCACCACGGCGGAGCGGCGGCGGACGACCCTCGCCCCCGGCGCGGACCACACCGAGACGTTCGCCTACCTCGTGCCCTGCACGGCCGACGACGGCTCGTTCCTGACCAACAGCGCCACCGTCCAGGCCCAGAACCTCGCCGGCGGGCCCGAGGCCGACACGTCCGACAACACGAGCACGGCGCGCAGCACCGTCAGGGCGCCGCACCTCACCCTGGCCGCGACGGCGACCCCGAACGCCGGCGCCGGGGAGGCCGCGACCACCACCCTGACCGTTCGCAACACCGGCGGCGCCGCCGCCACCGGCGTCACGCTCACCTACGCCCTGCCCGACGAGGTGTACTACAGCACAGCCCTCGACCAGGGGAGCGGGCCCCGGCCGACGGAGGTCTCCGGGGGCACGCTGACCTGGCGGCTCGGGCCGGTGGAGCCGGGGGCGACGGCGGCCGTGCGGTTCACCACCCGCTCCAGCCTGCTCGTCACCGGCGGCACGGCGCAGACCGGACAGGCCAAGGTCGTGTACGTCAACGCGAACGGCTGCTCGTACGCACCGGTGACCGCCTCGGCCACCTCGACGGTCACCGAGGTGACGCCGAGCCGCGACCCGCGGCCGTCCACGGTGTGGGCGGTGCTGACCTCGCTGCGGACGCCCGAGCTGCTGGCCCGGGTGCAGGCCACCGACACCCGCTTCGACGGGGCCGACGGCTCCGCGCCGGACGGGCGGCTCTCGCAGCAGGAGGTGTCGGCCGCGCTGATGCCGCCGCTGCCGCAGCCGCGCGCGCTGCGGGCCGAGCTGCTGGGCACGTACCTCAACCTGGGCAGCCGGCGCGTCAACGCGGCCACGGCGGTGCGCAGCTTCGTCCTGGACCGGCTCGGGCTGCGCACGGTCGGCGCCGCCGCCCGTCACTCCCGGACCGTGCTGACCGGGCCGCCCGGGGGCGACATCACGGCGTACCAGAACGCCACGCTGGGGCTCATCGAGATCAACTCGGGAGCCGCCGAACGCTACTGTGGTCCTGTGGTGGGGCGCCGCGGCTCGCGGCGCCCCTCGCTCTCGCAGGTCTTCGCAGGTCTTCGCAGGCCGGTCAGGCGGTGAGGCGGGTGAGCTCGCGGAGCTCACCCTGGGTGGTGGCGCAGTCGAGGAGCCGCAGCTCCGCGAGCAGCCGCACCGCCCGCGCGCCGTGCTTCAGCTCCTCCGGGCAGGTCTCCGCGACCTTGCGGAGCAGGGCGGCGGCGGCGCGCGGGTCGCGGTCCCCGGCGTGGGCGGTCGCCAGCGTGAGGAGCTGCCGGACCCGGCGGTCCCGCGTGGACAGGTGAGCCGGGTCGATGCCCTCCGCCAGCCGCAGGGCCTGGCGGTGGCGGCCCACGCGGACCGCGGCCGAAGCGGCGCGCAGGTCCAGCTCCACCAGGAAGTCGTCGCGGTCCTCGCCGAGCCGGCCGGCGAGCCTGCGGGCGCGGTTCAGCAGCTCCTCGGCGCCCAGCAGGTCGTTCTCCGCCGCGGCGGCGAGCGCCGCCGCGAGCAGGCACGCCCCCACGGCCGACCGGCGCTCCGGTCCGTCCTCCGTACGGGCCCCGCCCACGCCTGGCGGTCCCGGCGCCTCGGCGGCGAGATCGGCGGCCGTCAGGGCGACGCGGCGGGCGTCGGCCGGGCGGCCCAGCCGCACCAGGACCTCGGCCGTCTCCGCCCGCGCCAGCGCCGCGGCCGAGGGGTCGCCCAGCGCGGCCGACACCGCCCGGTCCGCCGCCAGCAGGGCCAGCGCGTGCTCCCCGCACCCCCGCAGCACGGTCGCGAACAGCCGGTACACCCGCCCCAGCTCCACCCCCGCCCCCGCCTCCGCCTGGGCCTTGGCCGGGTCCGGTTCGCGGGCCGTGGCGTCCGCCATGAGCAGCAGGCCGGGCAGGTCGCGGCGCAGCTCCGTGTAGCGGCGCGGCGACCGCCGCCACACCTCCCAGGCCGCCGTCACGTGCCGGCGCACCCGGTGGACGCCCGCGGCCGCCTCGCCCTCCGCGGGACGGCGGGGGAACAGCAGCGCGAGCCCCATCTCGTCCGCCCCGCCGGAGCGCCCGCCCGCGTGCCCGCCGGGCCCCGCCATGGCGGACCCCGGAACGGCGGACCCCGACCCGGCGGGCCCTGACACGGCGGGCAGCGCGATGGGACCGCCGACCAGCTCCGACATGTCCACGACCCGCAGGACACCGGCGATGCGCATGAGGGTGGACAGCCGGTCCAGCGGCCGCACCCCCTTCTCGACGAGCCGCAGCCACTCCTCGCTGCACCCCACGAGGTCGGCCAGGACCCGCCGGGACAGACCGCGCGCACGGCGCATGGCCATGATCCGCGCTCCGTCGACCAAGTAATCGCCGGCCATGCGGCCAGGTTAGGCGCCAGATCACGAACGGGCCGACGGCCAGAAACGGCGGCCGTTTCCTGCCGCCCGCCGGCACCGCGCCCGCGGCCGGAGCCCGGCTATCGTACGGAGGACATCGTGGGCTCCAGGTGGCGCAACTCCAGTTGGATCTGCGCCCGCCGGCCCGGGCGACACTGCCGCTACACCGCACGGCAGAGGAGGCCACGATGGCGATCGACGTCGAGTCGATTCGGAAGGCATTCCCGTTCTTCGAGACACCCGCTGACGGCTCCCGCCCACTCGTCTACCTCGACAGCGCCGCCACCACGCAGAAACCCGCCGCGGTGCTCGACGCCCTGGCCCACTACTACACGCGCGCCAACGCCAACGTCCACCGCGGCGTCTACCGCCTGGCCGTCGAGGCGACCGAGCTGTACGAGGGGGCCCGCCGCACCGTGGCCGCCTTCGTCGGCGCGACCCGCCCCGAGGAGATCGTCTTCACCAAGAACGCCACCGAGGCCGTCAACCTCCTGGCGAACTCCCTCATGTGGGCCGGCGAGGGGCTTCGCGTCGGCCCCGGCGACGAGATCGTGCTGACCGAGATGGAGCACCACTCCAACCTCATCCCGTGGCGGCTGCTCGCCGAGCGGGCCGGCGCGACCGTGCGCTACCTGGGCATCACCGACGACGGCCGCCTCGACCTGTCCCGCCTGGCCGACGTGGTGACCGAGCGGACGAGGGTGGTGGCGGTCGTGCACGCCTCCAACATCCTCGGCACCGTCAACCCGATCGCGCCCATCGCCGCCCGCGCCGCCGAGGTCGGCGCCCTGCTGGTGGTGGACGCGGCGCAGTCGGTGCCGCACCTCCCGGTGGACGTGACCGCGCTGGGCGCGGACTTCGTGGCGTTCTCCGGGCACAAGATGTGCGGGCCGACCGGGATCGGCGTGCTGTGGGGCAGGCACGAGCTGCTGGAGGCGCTGCCGCCGTTCCTCGGCGGCGGCGAGATGATCGAGACGGTCAGCGTCGACGCCATGCGGTACGCCGCGCCGCCGCTCAAGTTCGAGGCGGGCACGCCGCCGGTCGCGCAGGCCGTCGGGCTGGGCGCGGCCTGCGACTTCCTGACCGAGATCGGCATGGACGCGATCGCCGCGCACGACCAGGCGCTGGTCGAGTACGCGCTGGACCGGCTCGGGCGGGTGCCCGGCATCCGGTTCATCGGGCCGGCGGACGGTGTGGACCGGCTGCCGCTGCTGTCGTTCGTGGTGGACGGCGTCCCGCTCCAGCGGTTGCGGACCGACCTGGACGAGGCGGGCATCGCGGTGCGTTCCGGCCACCACTGCGCCCAGCTCGCGTGCAGCCGCTTCGGCATCCCCGCGGCCATCCGGTCGTCGTTCTACCTGTACAACACGCCCGACGAGGTGGACCACCTGGCCGTGACCCTGGAGAGGGCGACCAGGTCGGGCAGGGGCGCGGGGCCGGGGCCGGCGTTCGAGGCGGGCGGCGTGGAGCGGGTCCGGCCGTACCAGGAGGTGCTGGTGCCGGGGATCTTCGGCCCGTGGGCGGAACGGCTGGTCGCCGCGCTGGCGCCCGAGCCCGGGGCGCGGGCGCTCGACGTCGGCACCGGCCCGGGGACGGTGGCGCGCGTGCTCGCGGCGGCCGTCGGCCCCGGGGGCGCGGTCGTCGGCACCGACCCCAGCCCGGCCATGCTCACACTCGCCCGCGAGGACCCCGCGCCGGTCCCGTCGGCGCCGGTCCAGTCAGCCTCGGTCCAGTACGTGGAGTGCGGGGCCGCGCCGCTGCACGTGTCCGACGAGGCGTTCGACCTCGTCACCGCGCAGCAGGTGCTGCAGTTCGTGCCGGACCGGCGGGCGGCCCTGGCGGAGATGCGCAGGGCCGCCCGGCCGGGCGCGCGGATCGCCGTCGTCACCTGGCTGCCGCTGGCGCGCAACCCGCTGTTCCGCGCGCTGCGTGACGCGGTGGCCGCCGTGCTCGGCCCGGAGCAGGCGGAGCTGTTCGAGGAGCCGTGGTCGCTGGCGGGGGAGGAGGTCGCCGCCCTGGTGGAGGCGGCCGGGTTCACCGAGGTCGAGCGGCACGAGTGGACGGTGCCGGTCACCCTGCCGGGCGGGCCGGACGCGCTGTGCAGCCTGTTCGGGTTCTCGGCCGTGGCACCGTACGTCGCCGCCCACCGCGAGGCGTTGCACCGGGCCGTACGCGAGGGCCTGGCGGGGCACACGGACGGCCGCGGCCTGCACGGGGACACCGCGGCGAGCGTCGTCATGGCCCGCGCCTGAGCGGCCCGCCTCCCTGAGCGGCCCGCCTGCCCGAGTGGCCCGCCTCCCCGAGTGGCCCGCCTGCCTGAGCGGCCCGCCCGTCTCACCGGCCCGCGCGCCGGCGCGCCCGTACGACCGGCGCGCCGGCGCGTTCCCACGGACGGGCCGGCCGGTCACGGGCGCGTTGGCGCGGGTTCCGGGTTCGGCATACAGTCTGTGAGAATCTTCGTGAAGGGCCCGCGGGGCGACGGACCGGAGGACTGATGGCCGAGCGACCTGGGAAGGCACGCGTGGAGGAGCCCGCGGCGCGACGGAGAAGACCGCGCGCCGGCAGCGGCGAGTCCCTCGGCGACCAGGCGTACGAGCACATCCGCGCCGCGATCCTCGAAGGCGTCTACCGCCCCAACCAGCGCCTGCCCGAGGACGAGGTCGCCGCCCGCCTCAACAGCAGCCGCACGCCCGTCCGCGTCGCGCTGATGCGCCTGGCCGACCAGGGGCTCGTGGTCCGCGAACGCCAGGGCTGGGTCGTGCGCGAGCACACGCCCGACGAGATCCGCGAGATCTACGAGGTGCGCTGCGCCCTGGAGTCCATGGCGACCGGCCTGACCGCCGTGCGCGCCTCCGAGGAGCAGCTCGCCCGCATCGCCGCGTTCTACGACGCCCCGGTCGAGGAGTACGAGCGCCGTCCCCGCGCCGAGCTGGGCCGCATGAACCGCGACTTCCACCACGCCATCGTCCAGGCGTCGGGCAACGCGCGGCTGCTCGGCGAGTGGCTGCGCAACCGCGACTTCGGCGTCACGTACAACATGGCCGCCGTCTTCACCGGCGATGAGATCGTCACCTGCGTGGAGGGTCACAAGCGCATCAGCGCGGCCCTGCTGCGCCGCGACCGCGCGGGCGCCGAGCGCGAGGCGCGCACGCACGTCGAGGACGTCCAGGCAGCGGCGAGCCGTCGCCTCGACGTGCTGCGCATGCCCGCGGGCTTCTACCTGTCCTGAGAGCGCGCCGTCCTGCGGCGGGCGGCTCACCCGGTCGCCGTGGGGATGATCCGTGCGAACCAGCAACCGACGACCGCTTGATGCATTGGATCCTAATTTGTACTCTACGTTGCATGCAGCCTGGCAGCGACTCCTCCCGCGACCTCCGCACGTTCTCCTCCGTCGATCCGCGGACGGGGGAGGAGCGGCGCCGGTTCACCGGCGCCACCCCCGCCAAGGAGCCGGTCATCACGACCGAGCGGGCCGACGCCGCCCGCGGCGCCGCGCTGCTGCCGTCACTGCCCGCCGGGCCGGAGCTGAGCCCCGAGGCCGCCAGGGTGATCGGGGAGGTGCCCGGATACCTCGGCGTCCCGTTCGTCAGCCCCATCTTCCAGGCGCTGGCCAGCTACCCCGGCTATCTCGTCCCGGCCTGGGACCGGTTCAAGCCGGTCATCGGCTCGCCGGAGTTCAGGCGGGCGGCGGCCGGGCTCGGCGTGCCGGGCGGGCTGCTCCCCGGCCCCGACCCGGCGCTGCTCACCGCGGACGCCGACCTCGACCGGGTCCGGCGCTACACGCTCACCTTCCACCGGCTGCTGCCCGAGCTGCTGCTGCTCGCCTCCTGCTGGTACCGGGGGGTCACCGTGGGGGCGCCCGCGTCCCTCGCCCTCGACGGCCGGACGCCGGTGGAGGGTCCCGGACCGCGCGGCGTGCCGCCCGAGGCGGTCTCGATCGCGCCGGACCCGTCGGAGCCGGGAGAGGACCTGGCCCGCGTCTACCAGGAGATCCGCGCCCTGCACGACCATCCCCGGGTGCTGAGCTACTACCGCGCGCTCGGCACCTGGCCCGGCCTCATGCTCGGTGTGTGGGAGCGGCTCGGACCGCTCGCCCGGGGCGACGCGTACACCGCGGCGCGCGACCAGGTGCTCGCCAGGGCCGCCGCCGCTGCCGCCACGCTGCCCGTGCCGGTGGTCGAGACCGAGCACGCCGAGGAGGTCGCGGCCGTGCTCGCGCTGTTCCGCACCCGCCTCATCCCCGCGCTGCTGCTCGACACGGCCGTCGTCCTCGCGCTGCTGGGGGAGGACACCCAGGTGGGGGAGGACGGCTCGGTCGTCACCGCCTGAGCCGCCGGGCCGCACCTCGCTGCCGGAGGCGCCGGCCGGCGGGACGCCTCTTCCGGGACTGCGGCCCGGCGGCGCGCGTGACCCCTCGCGCGCCGCCGGGCCTGGCCTGGAGCCGGGTCAGCCGTGCGAGTCGGTGACCGAGCGGGCGAGCGTCACCTCGCAGCCCGGGCCGTTCGGGCCGCCGACGCGGACGGAGTTGAAGAAGTCACGGAAGGCGCTGTAGAAGTTGCCCTTGCCGCCGGGTGAGGTCACGGCCGAGCAGCCGCCGTAGTTCGCCCCGGAGTACAGGTGGATGTACGAGCTCGTGCGATTCCAGTCGGACTTGGACCGGCTCGCCATGTTCAGCGCGGCCAGGTCGGGGGTGTCGCTCTTGAGCTCGACGATGTCGCCGGAGCCGTCGAGGCCGGAGAACAGGCAGTAGTAGCCGGCATGGCATCGGTCGTAGCCGTCCGCCGCCTGGGCCGGGCTGCTGGTCATAGTGGCCAGCGCGATGGCCGCCACCGGTAATGCCAGCAACTGAAGCTTCTTGCCCACTGTCCCTCCAGGGGTGAAACTTTTCTTCGAGTACGGATCCGACCATACCTGTTGAGATCTTGCGGGTGAAGGGGTCAGGGCGATCAGACCGAGCAGCCGGCCCGGCACCTGGTACGGGCACCCGCAGGCGTTGCGCTCGCGGAGCGGTGTCGTGGTCGTCGTGTGTGCCGGCGGGCGCCGTGGCGGCGGGTGGCCGGAGTTTCGCCGGGAGAATGGCGAGAGAAACGTCCGGCCGCCGCCCGTGAGCCTTTATCCGAAAGGCGTCCTCCTGCCCTCCCGGGCCTCTACCGAAAAGACGTGACCGTGGAAGCGGGAGCGGCCTTCGCATTCGCCGCGCCGGTCCGCCCACGAGCCGATTCCGATGCCCATGTCCCGTGCCGCCGGGCGTTCCAGTATCGTTCGTCGTCGGCCTGAGACACGAGGCGGAGGAGAGGGACGGCGCATGCCCCACGCGGCGAGACCCACGGTCACGCTGCACGACGTGGCGGCGGCGGCCGGCGTCTCGGTGGCCACCGCCTCCCGGGTGCTGGGCGGCGGCTCCCGCAAGGTCGCCCCCGACTACGAGGCGCGCGTCCTCGCGGCTGCCGCGGCCCTGCGCTACACGGTGGACGCCTCCGCGCGGGCGATGCGGCGCGGCAGTGACTCCGTCGCCCTGGTCGCCGACGACCTCACCACCCCGTCCATGGGCATCATCGTGGCCGCCATGGAGCGCCGGGCCAGCATGGCCGGGGCCTTCGTGACGGTCTCCTCGACCCGCGCCACGCCGGAGCGGCAGCTCGACACCGTCCGGCAGCTCCGGGCGCTGCGCCCGCGCGCGCTCGTCCTCACCTCCAGCCGCTTCGAGGCCGGCGCGCTCGGCGGGCGGCTGCTGAAGGAACTGCTCGCCTACGAGCGCGAAGGCGGCCGGATCGTCATCGTCGGCGGCACCGACATGCCGTTCAGCTCCATCGGCTTCGACGACCACGGCGCGGGCCGCACGGTCGGCACGTTCGCCGCGCGGTCCGGCCACCGGCGCGTCGCGATATTCGCCGGAAATCACGCGCGCATGAGCATGTCGGCCCGTGTCACCGGAATTGTCCAAGGGCTCAGGGAAGGCGGCCTCGACGAGCACGACATTCGCATTGTCGAATGCGAAGTCAGCCGTCAGGGCGGATTCGACGCGGCGGCCCGGATGGCCGCCTCGGGAATGGCCGGGACGGACGCGGTCCTGGCCGTCAACGACGTCATCGCCATCGGCGCGTTGTCGGCTTTCCGGGCCGCCGGCGTGGCCGTTCCCGGGGACGTGTCGGTGACGGGGGTGGACGACATCCAGCTCGCGAGCGACGTGACGCCACGGCTGACGACCGTGGCGCTGCCGCTCGCCCGGGTCGGCGCGCTGTCGATCCGACTCGCGCTGGCCAGGACGCCCCGGCTCCGGCGGCTGGTCGTCCGCGGGGAGCTCGTCGTCCGGGAGAGCACCCGCTAGTCCCAATGCCGGTTGGTCAGGGCTCAGGCTGGATTGTCCAGCCCCTTGGCGACCAGGACTCGCCCGCTTGACCAAGCCGGCGCGGGGGAACGCGCCAACGGTGAATCTCGGTCCTCAGCCATTGGTGTCGAAGGCGGTGCGGTGATCGCGTGCCCAGGTGGTGAAGGTGCGGGGCGGACGGCCGAGAACCAGCTCAACTTCTTCGGTGATTCTGGCGTTGCCGCCCTCGGCGACCAGCCTGGAGCCGTTGACCGCGATCTCGACGAACGCGGGATCCAGGCCTGAGCCGAGCAGCTGCTCGCGGTAGCTCTCCAACGGCACGTCGATCGTGTCGAGACGGCGTTCGAGAACGTCGGCCAGAATGCGGGCCTGGTCGGGAACGCTCAGCAGCTCGGGCCCCGTCAGCGTGAGCACCCTGCCCGCCTGCTCGTCCGACGTCAACGTCCGTGCCGCGACCTCCGCCACGTCCCGAGGGTCGATCACGCCCTGAACCCCGCTCCCGGTCGTGTTGGGGATCGGTGCTCCACGCCGGACGGGCGCCGCCCAGCGCAGAGTGTTGGAGGCGAAGCTGGAGGGGCGCAGCACGGTCCACGTCAGCCCGCTCGTGCGCAGGGCCTGTTCGCCCGGCAGGTGCCAGTCCCCGACTCCGGCGTCAGCGTGCTCGCCCGTACCGATCGCCGACACCTTCACCACCTTGCCGACCCCGGCGCCGCGGGCGGCGGCCAGCATCGCTTCGTCGTGCCGCACCAGATCCGGCCCTGGCGCGCTGAGCAACAACAACGCCTCGGCCTTGTCCGCCGCCCGCGCCAGCGAGTCCGGATCGGCGAAGTCTCCTCCAACGACCTCGATGCCGGGCAACGGGACGACCCTCGACGGATCCCTGGTCATCGCCCGCACCCGCTGTCCCGCCGCCGCCAGCAGGCGGACCACTTCACTTCCGACGGTGCCCGTGGCACCCGTGACAAGGATCATGGCCATCAACCTGCCAGCCCGCCCACCAGCGGCTATAGGAAGTTTCGGCACAGCTGGGACACTGGTCGCCATTGGATAGCGTGGCGGTCATGACCACGCGGCACCCGATACGCGTACCCAGCACGTTGCGGTGGCTGACCAGCCAGATCATCCTCCTGAGACCGGCCGGCCAAGACCCGCTGGTGCACCTGCCCGATGCCGACACCAGCCTGGTCCTGCGCACCACACCGGCCGGTCGAGCCGATCTGCTGGTGGCCGGACCGCGCACCCGCGCGACCTACCACGTCGGCAAGGACCTCCCGCTGTGTCTCAGGCTCCGGCTGCGTCCCGGCGCAGCCCGGCTGCTGCTCGGGGTTCCAGCCGGTGAGCTGGTGGATCGGGTCGTCGACATCGGCGAGCTGTGGAACGGCACGCAGGAGCTCAAGGCCGCGCTGATGAGGTCAGGCCAGGACCCGCGACGCATCCTGGAACACCTTCAGGCGGCGCTGCCGGCCCGCATCGCCGCACGCTCCCACGCCGACCTGGCTCGCTACGAACAGGTCCAAGCCGCCGCCGAAGCCCTGCGGGATCACCACGGGCAGCGACGCGAGCCGATCCCCGCCATCGCCCGGCGACTGGCCATCAGCGAACGCCACCTACGCGACGCTTTCCGCGACGGCGTCGGCCTGCCGCCCAAACGCTTCGAGCGCATCGAACGCGTCCGGCACGTGCTCACTCATGGCCGGCGGCCGAAACGCTGGTCGCAACTGGCCGTGACGGCCGGCTACTACGACCAGTCCCACATGACCGCAGAGTTCCGGACGCTGATGGGAGTCACTCCCACGGCATACTTCACCGGCCGCCTGCCCGCACTCCAACCCTGCTAGAGACGCTGCGCAGCTCGCGCCTGCACCCGCGTCCCTGGCGGGTGGTATGTCCGAGCGTGCCCGGTTGAGGCCACTCTCCGGAACAACTCTTGACGCTGCTGTAACAGCCGTGCAAACTGCGGAATACGTTTTCCCACCGGCGAAGCGCCCCCGCTCGCCGTGGCAGGAGGTTCCCCCATGATCACGTCGAGGAGGGCCGCATGAGCGCTCTCGGCGAGCTCCAGCGCATGCGCAAAGGCAGCGGCGGCACCCTCTCCGGCGGACGCGGCGCGGGCCGTACCGGGGCGGACGGCACCGGCGGTCGCGGCAGGAAGGTCGGCGACAGGAAGGACAACAAGGCCGCCTACCTGTTCCTGGCGCCCTGGTTCGTCGGCCTGCTGGTCGTCACCGCGGGCCCGATCGCCGCGTCCCTGGTGCTCGGGTTCACCGACTACAACCTGATCCAGCCGCCCGTCTTCAACGGCCTCGACAACTTCACCCGCATGCTGGCCGACACCCGCCTGCACAAGGCGCTCGGCGTGACGCTGACCTACGTGCTCGTCTCGGTGCCGCTCCAGCTCGCCTGCGCCCTCGGCCTCGCGCTGCTGCTGGACCGCGGGCTGCGCGGACTGCCCTTCTACCGGTCGGCGTTCTACCTGCCGTCGCTGCTCGGGTCGAGCGTCGCCATCGCCGTCCTGTGGCGGCAGATCTTCGGCGCGGAGGGCCTGTTCAACCAGGTGCTCGGGGTGTTCGGCGTGGAGGGGCGCGGGTGGATCTCCGACCCCGGGACGGCCCTGTCCACGCTCATCGTGCTCAACGTGTGGACGTTCGGGGCGCCGATGGTGATCTTCCTGGCGGGGCTCCGGCAGATCCCCGTGATGTACTACGAGGCCGCCGCCACGGACGGCGCGAGCAGGTGGACGCAGTTCCGGCGGATCACGATCCCGCTGCTGTCACCGATCGTGTTCTTCAACCTCGTGCTCCAGATCATCCACGCGTTCCAGTCGTTCACCCAGGCGTTCGTGGTCTCCGGCGGCAGCGGGGGGCCGTCCAACTCGACGCTCTTCTACACCCTGTACCTCTACCAGCGGGGATTCGGCAACTTCGACATGGGCTACGCGTCGGCGCTCGCCTGGCTGCTCCTGGTGATCATCGCCGGGTTCACCGCGGTCAACTTCTGGGCCGCCAGGTTCTGGGTGGTCTACGATGACTGACCCCCGCCGCCCCCTCCACCTCGGCCACGCCGTGCGCACCGCGCTCAAGCACGCCGGCCTCATCGCGCTCGCGCTGGTCATGCTCTACCCGGTGCTGTGGATGGTCGTCAGCTCGCTGCGGCCCAACAACGAGATCTTCCGCCGCCCCGGCCTGGTCCTCGACAGCCTCCAGACGCAGAACTACACCGAGGGCTGGAACGCGTTGACCGCGCCCTTCGGCCACTACCTGCTCAACTCCGCCATCCTCGTGCTGGCCTGCATCATCGGCAACCTGGTGTCGTGCTCGATGGCGGCCTACGCCTTCGCCCGGCTCGACTTCACCGGCAAGCGCCTGTGGTTCGCGATCATGCTCGGCACCATCATGCTGCCGATCCACGTGATCATCGTCCCGCAGTACATCCTGTTCTCCCAGCTCGACTGGGTGAACACGTTCCTCCCGCTGGTGGTGCCGAAGTTCCTCGCCACCGACGCGTTCTTCGTCTTCCTCATGGTGCAGTTCATCCGCGGCCTGCCGCGCGAGCTGGACGAGGCGGCCCGCATCGACGGCTGCGGCCATCCGCGGATCTTCGTGCGGATCATCCTGCCGCTCATGCTGCCGGCCCTCGCCACCACGGTCATCTTCACCTTCATCTGGACGTGGAACGACTTCTTCAGCCAGCTCATCTACCTGACCGACCCGGAGATGTACACCGTCCCGGTGGCGCTGCGCTCGTTCGTCGACTCGACGGTCGCCACCTCCTGGGGGTCCATGTTCGCGATGAGCGTCGTGTCCCTGGCCCCCGTCTTCCTCGCCTTCCTCGTCGGCCAGCGGTACCTCATCCGGGGCATCGCGACCACCGGCGGCAAGTGACTCCCTCGAAGGAACCCTCATGCGAGACTCACGCATCGGCCGCCCGCTCCGGGCGGCGGCACTGGCCACGGCGGCCGTGCTCATGCTCGGCGCCTGCGGCAGCGGCGGCGGCGCCGGGAGCCAGGAGCTGTCGGACAAGCCCGTCACCCTGCGCTTCACCTGGTGGGGCGCCGACGAGCGGCACAAGCGCACCCAGCAGGTCATCGACCTGTTCCAGAAGAAGCACCCGAACATCACGGTCAAGGGCGAGTTCAAGGACTGGAACGGCTACTGGGAGAGCCTGGCCACCACCGTCGCCGCCAACGACGCGCCCGACGTCATCCAGATGGACGAGCTGTACCTGTCGTCGTACGCCGAGCGCGGCGCGCTGCTCGACCTGGGCACGGCCGCCAAGAACCTCAAGACCGCCGACTTCGACAAGTCCGCGCTGGACACCGGCGTCGTCAAGGGCAAGCAGTACGCGCTGCCCGTCGGCCTGTCCGCGTACGCGATGGTGGTCAACACCGGCCTGCTCGACACGTACAAGGTCAAGCTGCCCGACGACGCGAGCTGGTCGTGGGAGGACCTGAGGACGGTCGGCGCCGAGGTGTCGAAGGCCAGCGGCGGCAAGGTCAGCGGCGTCCAGTCCCTCGGCTTCGAGGCGGGCGGCCTGAGCGTCTGGGCCCGCCAGGCCGGCGCCGCCCTGTTCGACGCCGACGGCAAGGTGGCGGTCCCGCCGGAGGTGCTGACCTCCTACTGGACCTACATCCGTGACCTGGCCAAGCAGGGCGTCACCCCGCCGCCGTCGGTGACCATCGAGCGGGCCGGCTCCGCGCTGGACCAGTCCGGTACGGCGACCAACACCTCGGCCTTCGCCACCTGGTGGAACACCCAGCTCACCTCGCTGACCGCGGCCAGCGGGTCGAAGCTGAAGCTGCTGAGACTGCCCGGCGAGGCGCAGGCCAAGTCCCCGGCCGCCTACTACAAGTCGTCCATGTACTGGTCGATCTCCTCGCGCAGCAAGCACCCGGCCGAGGCGGCGCTGTTCGTGGACTTCCTCGCCAACGACGAGGAGGCGGCGAACATCCTGCTGACCGACCGCGGCGTGCCCGCCAACAAGCGGATCCGGACGGCCATCACCCCCAAGCTGGCCGAGACCGACAAGGCCGCGGCCGAGTACCTCGACACCCTCAAGGTCGGCACCGCGCCGCGCGTCACCCCGAACGGCGCCAGCAACCTGGAGGCGATCATCAAGCGGCACACCGAGGAAGTGCTGTTCGACCGGATGACGCCCGAGCAGGCGGCCAAGTCGTTCATCACCGAGCTGCAGTCCGAGATCGACGGCGCCTGACGCCCACCCCACACAGGAGCTTCACCTTGTCTCAACGGAACTACCGGTCCGCGATCGTCGGCACCGGTGGGATCGCCACCGCCCACGCCCGCGCCGTCACCGGCTCGGGCGGCCGGGCACACCTCGCCGCCGCGGTCGACGTGGACCTCGAACGGGCTGAGGCGTTCGCCGGGACGTGGGAGATCCCCCGCGTCCACGCGAGCCTGACCGACCTGCTGCGCGAGGAGCAGGTGGACCTCGTCCACCTGTGCACCCCGCCCGAGCTGCACGCGCCGCTGGCGCTGGAGTGCCTGGAGGCGGGCGTGACGGCGCTGGTGGAGAAGCCGCCGACGCTGTCGCTCGCCGAGATGGACACGCTCGTGGAGGCGGAGCGCCGCTCGTCCGCGCACGTCGCGACCGTCCTGCAGCACCGCTTCGGGGCGGGCGCCGTACGGCTGCGCCGCCTGGCCGGCGCCGGCGAGCTGGGCCGGCCGTTGCTGGCCACCTGCGCCACCCAGTGGTACCGCGACGAGGCGTACTTCGCGGTGCCCTGGCGCGGCACGTGGGAGAAGGAGGGCGGCGGGCCGACCATGGGGCACGGCATCCACCAGTTCGACCTGCTGCTCTCCGTGCTCGGGCCGTGGAGCGAGGTGACCGCGGTCGCCGCCCGCCGGGCCCGCGACGTCGACACCGAGGACGTGTCGATGGCGCTGGTCACCTTCGACAGCGGCGCGGTCGCCACCGTGGTCAACTCGGTGGTGTCGCCGCGGCAGACCTCCGAGCTGCGCTTCGACTACGAGCACGCCACCGTCGAGGTGGAGCACCTGTACGGCTACACCGACGACGACTGGACCGTCACCCCGGCCCCCGGCCACGAGGACGTCGTCGCGCTGTGGAACCGCGAGCACACCACCGTGCCGAGCGGCCACGAGGGCTGGTTCGCGGCGGTGCTCGACGCCCTCGACCGGGACGAGGCGCCGCCCGTCACGGTCGGCGACGCCCGGCGGACGATGGAGTTCGTCGCCGCCCTGTACGCCTCCGCCTTCACCGGCGAGCGCGTCCGCAGTGGACAGATCACGCCCGATCACCCGTTCGCGCCACGCATGGACGGGACGGGCACACCCTGGGAAAAGGTGAGGAACCCGTGACCCTTCAGGTCGACCACGCTCTCGGCCGGTCGGTCGCCGTCTCGGCGGGCGGCGTCCAGCTTCTCACCTACGTCTACCGGCCCGACACGCCCGTGCTGGAGTCGCCGAAGCCGTACCTGCACCCGATCCGCACGCTCGGCGGCGCGGAGGTGTCACTGTTCCGGCCGCACGACCACGTCTGGCACAAGGGCATCGCCTGGTCGCTGCCGCACGTGGGCGAGCACAACTTCTGGGGCGGCCCGACGTACGTCCACGGGAAGTTCTACGTGCAGCTCGACAACAACGGCAGCGCCACCCACCAGGAGATGACCACCCTGACGGCGCAGGGCGACCGGGCCGGGATCGGGCACACCCTCACCTGGACCTCGCAGGCCGGCGACCCGGTCATCGACGAGCGGCGCGGGCTGGAGGTCTCCGTCCTCGACGACGCCACGTGGGCCCTGGTGTTCGACACGGCCATGACGAACGTGTCGGGCGCGCCGCTGGCCTTCGGCTCCCCGACCACGAAGGGCCGCGAGAACGCCGGCTACGGCGGCCTGTTCTGGCGCGGCCCGAGATCGTTCACCGGAGGCGTCATCCAGTCGCCCGCCGGGGCCGGCGGCGACGAGCTGCGCGGCACCCGCGCCGAGTGGTTCGGCTTCCGCGGCAGGCACGACGGGACCGGCGGCCACTCCACGATCGTCATGGTGGACGACACCGCGAACCCGCGGCACCCGCCGCAGTGGTTCGCGCGCACCGAGGAGTTCGCCTGCCTGTGCCCGGCGCCGTTCTTCAGCGAGGAGCTGGAGCTGCCGGACGGCGAGACGCTGCGCTTCCGGTACGCGGTCGTGGTGGCCGACGGCGACCGGGGCGAGGAGGGCACCGCGCTGCTGGCCGGGCGGGGCCGGGCGGCGCTCGCAGGGGAGGCGCCGGCATGACGTTCCCCGGCGGCACGTCGGTCAGCCGGTTGTCGGTCTACTCCGGCGTCTGCGCGGCCGACGGCCTGGCGGGCGGCACGCCGCACCTGCACACCGCCTCCACCGAGGCGTACGTGGTGATCGGCGGCAGCGGCGCGCTGCAGACGCTGGACGCGCGCGGGCTGCGCGAGACCGAGCTGCGGCCCGGCTCCACGGTCTGGTTCACCCCCGGCACCATCCACCGCGCCGTCAACCACGGCGGCCTGCGGGTGGTGGTGGTCATGCAGAACGCCGGACTGCCCGAGGCCGGCGACGCCGTCATGACCTTCCCCCCGGACGTCGTGGCCGACCCCGGCCGCTACCGCGAGGCGGCCGCCCTGCCCGCCGCGGCGTCCACCGAGGAGATCGAGCGGGCCGTGGCCCGCCGCCGCGACCTGGCCGTGGACGGCTTCCTGCGCCTGGCCGCCGCCGCCCGCGACGGTGACCCCGAGCCGCTGCGCCGCCTCTACGCCGCCGCCGTCGCCCTGGTCCGGCCGAACGTGGCCCGCTGGCGCGAGCTGTGGGAGCGTGACGTCGCCGCTCAGACCCGCCACACCGCCGCCGTCCTCGAAGCCCTCCAGGCCGGCGACGGCGCCCACCTGCTGGACGCGGCCCTCATGGAGAGCCCGCCCCAGGACCGGTGGGGCATGTGCGGCAACCTCGTCACCCACGACGTCACCCACCCCACCGCTCTCTCCGGTTGATCCGTCCACCGGCGCGCTCCTCCGCGAGGGGCGCGCCGGCCCACCCCCCTGCTGAGGAGCACGGCGATGTCACCCGATGCCGCCCCCGCCCGATCGAGAGCCCTCCGGATCCTGACGGCCGCCGCCCTGGCCGCGGCCCTGACCCTGCACGCCACCCCCGCCACCGCCGCGGCCACGGTGGAGAGCGCCGGGCAGACCTACTACGTCGACTCCGCCGGCGGCGACGACGCCGCGTCCGGCCTGGACGAGGCGCGCCCCTGGAAGAGCCTGGACAAGGTCAACGCCACCACGTTCCACCCCGGGGACCGCCTCCTGCTGCGCGCCGGCGGACGCTGGACCGGGCAGCTCTGGCCCAAGGGCTCCGGTGAGAGCGGCGCGCCCATCACCGTCGACCGGTACGGCGACGGCGCCAAGCCGCGCGTCGACGGCGCCGGCCAGGTGGACGACGCGGTCCGGCTGTTCAACCAGGAGCACTGGACGATCCGGAACCTGGAGGTCACCAACGAGGTCCCCGCCACCGGAACCCCGGGCGAGAACCTGCGGGACCTGCGCGGCGTCCACGTCTCCGGCGACGACAGCCGGACCCTCGACGGGTTCGTCATCGACGCCGTGGACGTCCACGACGTCACCGGCCAGGTGAACTGGATCAGCGGCAGCATCGAGAACAACGCGCCCGGTGTGCGGTTCAAGACCGGCTGGGACGGCTCGAAGAGGACCGGCGGCATCGTGTTCGACACGACGGTGCCCGACATCAAGGCCCCGCCGGAGCGGGCCACCGTGCTCAACGACGTGGTCGTCCAGAACTCCACCGTCCGCGACACGTCGTTCGCCGGCATCGTCGTCAAGCAGTACACCGGCGACGGCAAGGACGACGCGGGCGAGACCATCGCCACCGCCACCGGCTGGGGCACCCGCACCAGCGCGGACGACCCCAAGTTCACCCCGCACACGAAGATCGTCATCCGGAACAACCACGTCACGCAGGGCGGCACCGCGTACGGCTGCAACGGCATGTACATCACCAACGTCCGCGGCGCGCTCATCGAGCACAACGTCGTGTACCGCGCCGGCACCTCCGGCATCGAGACGTACTACGCCGACGACGTGACGCTCCAGTTCAACGAGGTGTACGAGACCCAGCAGAAGGCCGGCGGCGCCGACTCCAACGGCATCGACCCGGACAAGGGCACCACCCGGCAGGTCGTCCAGTACAACTACCTGCACGGCAACGGCGACGGCATCCTGCTCTGCCAGTTCGCCTTCGGCGACGCGGTCGTGCGCTACAACGTGATCGCGGGCAACACCAGGTACCAGGTCTACCTGCACTCCGACCGTGCCGCCACCGCCAAGGTGCACAACAACACGATCTACAACGACCGCAGCGCGTACCTCGTCTACGGGTACGGCACCTCCCTGGAGGCGACGTACGACATCCGCGACAACATCCTCTACTCCACGAGGGCCGGCGCGGCGCTGACGACCAGCCCGACCATCACCTACAGCCACAACCTGTACGGCGGCGCCGACCTCGCGGTGCCCGCGACCGACGAGCACGCGATCGTCGGCGACCCGCGCTTCGCCGCCGCCCCGGTCACCGGCCCGTACGGCACGCCCGAGAGCGGCCCGCGCCTCGACACCGCCCACGGCCTGCGCGTCGTCTCCGGCTCGCCGGCCGTCGACACCGGCGTCGCGGCCGAGGACAACGGCGGCCGCGACTACGCCGGCGCCGCCCTCTACAACGGCGCCCCCGACCGCGGCGCGTTCGAGTACGCCACCGCGGACGGCGCCACGACCGAGTCCGTCACCGGCGTCGTCCGCACCCCGGCCGGCGCGCCCGTGTCCGGAGCGGCCGTGACCGTCCAGGGCGCGCCCGCCGGCGCGACCACCGGCGCCGACGGGCGGTACGCGGTCGGCAGGGTGCCCTTCGCCGACGGCGTCACGGTCACCGCCACCCGCAACGGCTACCGGCAGGCCACCCGCGCCGTGAACGTCCGGCCCGGCAACGTCACCGTCGCCGACCTCACCATGGCCCCGACCAGCGTGGTCGGCACCGTCACCGGCCGGGTGCTCGACCAGGCCGCCCAGCCGCTGGCCGGCGCCACCGTCACCGTCAAGGACGGCGACCAGGGCCTCGGCACCGCCACGAGCGGCGACGACGGCGCCTTCACGGTCGAGGACGTGCCGGCGGGCGACGGGTTCACCGTCCGCGCCGAGCTCGGCGGCCACACCGCCGCCACCCGGACGGGCGTGAAGGTCGACGCGGCGACGGCCACCGACGCCGGCGCGCTGCTCCTCACCCGCCCGATCCCCGGCTACCTGGCCGTGCACGACTTCGACGCCCTCCCCGCCGGGCCGCTGACCAGCGGCGACGGGCTCGTGGTGAGCAGCGCGGGCGGGCGCGTGGACGTCATCGAGACGCCCGGCGCCACCGGCAGGGGCGTCAAGCTCACCCGGACGACCAGCAGCGGCAGCACCAGCCTGTCCCGCTCCTTCTCGCCGCCGCTCAAGGGCGTCGTCACCGTGGAGGCGCGGGTCATGAGCGAGGCGGCGTACTCCTCCGGCAACCACTGGTTCTCCGTGCCGTACGTGCGCGGCTCGACCGGCCAGAACGCCGTCAGCCTCGCCTTCACCAAGAACACCGTCGTCGCCTACCAGGGCACCACCACCCGCACCGTCGGCACGTACGAGCCCGGCCGCTGGTACCACGTCGCGGCCGTGATCGACACGGTCAACCAGCGCTTCGACCTGCTGATCGACGGCAGGCGGGTGCTGGAGGGAGCCACGTTCAGGACCGCCCTCGACGGCGTCGCCCAGATCGACTACTACGCCAACAGCACCAACTACGGCACCCTGAACCTCGACGACCTCCGCGTCGCCCAGGGCGTCGGCCTGGCCCGCGACGACGCCGGCCTGCTCAGCGTCGAGACCGGACAGGGCACCCCCGGGCCCGGCGACGACGGCAACTACCTGCTGGACGTGCCGGCGCGCGTCGCCCAGGTGGACGTGACCGCCGTGGCGCGCAGCCCGTTCGCCCGCTCGGTCGCCATCGACGGCGAGCCGACCGCCGGGGCGCAGGCCACGCGCCGGATCACGCTCGGCGGCACCGGCGCCGACGTGCGCGTCACCGTCACCGCCGAGGACGGCACCGACGCGACGCGCATCCTGAGGATCAGGCGCGGGCCGCTCGCCCAGGACACCACCCTGACCGCCCTGGTCCCCGACGCCGGGACGCTCGACCCGGCCTTCGACCCCGACGTCCACGCGTACACGCTGACCGTGCCCTCCTCCCGCGCCTCGGTCGCGTTCACGCCCACCGCGCTCAACCCCAAGGCCGGCATCACGGTCGCTGACCGGCAGGTCACCAGCGGCGCCACGTCACCCGCCGTCCCCGTCGCCGTGGGCGACACCGACGTCGCCGTCAAGGTGGTGTCGGAGGACGGCACGGCCGGCGCCACGTACACGGTCGAGGTCACTCGTCCGGCGCCCGAGCTCCCGCAGGACGGCGCCACCGAGCCGCCCGCCCGCGCCGAGCTGTCGACCACCCTCGGCCAGGCGAACGGCCTGCGCGACGGCACCTACGACGTCACCGTGAACCTGTGGTGGGGCGTCAACGGCAGCGTCTTCGTCCTGTACGAGAACGGCAAGGAGATCGCCCGCCGCGACCTCACGCCGAAGACGCCCTCGGCCCAGCGGGCCACGGTGTCCGTCACCGGCCGCCCCAACGGCGGCTACGTCTACACCGGCGAGCTGCTGAACCAGGCCGGCCGCACCGCCACCACCTCCGTCAAGGCCGTGGTGACCGACGCCGCCCCCGGCGAGCCCGTGCTCAGCTCGGACAACTGGGACGGCGACGGCTCCTACACCGTCCGGACGAACCTGTGGTGGGGCACCAACGCCACCGCGTACCGACTCTACGAGGACGGCGTCCTCGTCGACACGCAGCGCCTCGACGCGGCCACCCCCGCCGCCCAGAGCGCCGCGACCGTCCTCACCGGCCGGGCGGCCGGCACGCACACGTACGTGGCGGAGCTGGAGAACGCCGCCGGGGTCACCAGGAGCGGCCCGCTGACCGTCAAGGTGACCCGGTGATCCTGATGGCACAATGACCGCCATGACCGACGACGGGCAGGGGCGGGGCACGCCCGCCGCGGCGCCGACCCTGCACGACGTCGCCCGGGAGGCGGGCGTCTCGATCGCCACGGCGTCGCGCGCGCTCAACGGCAGCGCGCGCAACGTCCGCGCCGAGAACGTCTCCCGCGTGCGGGCCGCCGCGGCCAAGCTCAACTACGAGCCGCACCTGTCGGCGCAGGCCATCGCCCGGGGCTCGACCAGGACGGCCGCCCTGGTCGTCAGCGACATCGCCGACCCGTACTTCTCCTCGATCGCCGCCGGCGTCACGCTGGCGGCCGACGCCGCCGGGCTCATCGTCACGGTGGCCGTCGCCGACCGCTCGCCGGCGCGCGAGCTGGAGATCGTCAGGACGCTGCGCGGCCAGCGGCCCCGCGCCGTCATCGTCGCCGGCACCCGCATCGCCGGCGCCGCCACGCGCGAGGCGCTGATCGAGGAGCTGGAGGCGTACCGCACGGCCGGGGGACGGGTGGTGCTGGTCAGCCAGCACGACCTGCCCTTCCCGACCGTCACCGTCGACAACGCGGGCGGCGCCCACCGGCTCGCCCGCGCCCTCACCGGGGCGGGCTACCGGCGCTTCGCCGTGCTGCGCGCCCCCGACCGGGTCCGTACCTCCCACGACCGCTGCGCCGGGTTCGCGGCCGGCCTCGCCGAGGCGGGGGTCGCCCTGGACCAGGCTGACGTGTTCGAGACCGAGTTCACCCGCGCGGGCGGCTACGACGCGGCCCGCCGCCTCGCCCGGCGCGGCCTGCGCGGCGTCGAGCTGGTCTTCGCCGTCAACGACGTGATGGCCATCGGCGCCATGACGGCCCTGCGCGACGAGGGGCTCGTGCCCGGCCGGGACATCGCGATCGCCGGCTTCGACGACATCGCGCCGGCCCTCGACGTGGCGCCCGCCCTCACCTCGGTGTCGGTGCCGCTGGAGGAGGCCGGCCTGACCGCGATGCGCCTCGCCCTGTCCGGCGACCCGGGACCGGCCGTCACCACCGTCCCCGCCACGGTCGTCCTGCGCGACAGCACCCCGCCCCGGTAGGCGATCAAGATTGTCGTAAGCCACCGCTAGTGTCCCGGATCCAGTGACGCCGTCCTGGAAGGGGCCCGCATGGCCGCCTGGCACGACCTGCACAAGCTCATCATCGGCGGCGACGTCGCCGGCACGGTCGCCTACGTCGCCGGGCTCGGCGCCGCCGACCGCAGGACCGTCGCGGCCGAGCTGGCCGAGCACGTCCGCCGGCGCCCCAGATGGGAAGGGAGGTGGCGGCACGAGGTACGGCCCCTGATGCTGGCGGGCGCCGGCTGCCTCGGCGGCTCCGCGGCCGTGGCCTCGTGGCTGTTCCGGCGCGACTTCCGGCGGCGCAGGCAGGACCCCCGTGACGTGGAACGCCTCCTCGGCCTGCTGCGCGACCGGCCCGAGCCGTGGCGCGCCGACCTGGCCCGCCGCCTCGCCGCGCGGCTGCGCCTCCCCGACCTGCAGCACTGGGAACTGACCGCCGCCCTCGTCCGCGAGACCGGCGTCGAGCCGCCGGACGGCGCGGCGTTCACGATCGGCTGGCTGCGTGCCCTCACCCCCGCTTCGGCGGCCGCCGACCCGCTGCTCCCCGCGATGGCCCCGCGCATCTTCGAGGCCGACGGCCTGAGCGAGGTGCTGCCCGGCGCCGTCCCCACCCTCGCGGCGCTGACCGACTCCGGGCTGCTGGAGCGCCGGGCCGTGCTCGACGGCGTCGTCGGACGCCTCCTGCGCGACGGCCAGAACGGGCTGCCCCTGCTCGCGACCCTGCACGACCGGCTCGCTCCCAGCCTCGGCGAGACCGCCGAGCGGGCCAAGGACTACGCCCGCCTGCTGCCCGCCGCTCCCGTCGCGGTGGCCGAGACGGCCGTGGCACGGCTGCGGGCGCTGGACGAGGCCGGGCGGCTGAACGGGGAGCTGTTCGCCGAGGCGGTGGAGTCCCTGGCCTTCCGGCCGGAGCCCAGGCTGCTGCGGTCGCTCCTGTCCTGGCTCGGCGCCACGGCCGCGGGTGCCGCCACGTCCGGTCCCGGCGGCGGACGGGCGGACGTCGCGCTCCGCGTCCTCTCGCAGGTCGCCGGGCACGACTCTCTGGTCCTGCAGGAGCGGGCCGTACGGCTGGCCGTGAAGCTCGCCCCAGCGGCGGGGGAGGAGGGCCGTGAGGCGGTCAGGGAAGCGGCGGCCGCGCTGCCGGCCGACCTGCGCGATCGGATCCGCGCGGCGTACGGCGAGGTCGGCGGTGAGGCCCCGCCAGAGGTGCCGGTCCTCGTCGCCGTCCCCGCTCCGCAGCCGCTGCCGCCCATCGCCTCGCCCCGTGAGCTCGTCCGTGAGCTCACCGGCTTCCGCTGGCCGTACGACCCCCTCACCTTCGAACGCCTCCTCGCGGGGCTCGCCGAGTGGTCGCACCGGGAGCCCGACGCGCTACGCGAGGCGCTGCGCCCCTGGTGGCAGCCGCACCGCGCGTACGCTTTCGACTATTTCGTCCGGGACGTCGACGACGCCCTGGACGAGGTCCTCGGCCGGGCGTTCTTCGCGTTCGCCATGCCGAAGGTCAGCCGCGAGCTGCCGCACGACCCCGAACGGGCCCGAGATCGGTGGGCCGTCGCCGCGGGCGCGATCGACCACCTCTCCCGGCGACGCGCCTTCGAGCTCGTCGCCCCGTTCGAGAGGGGCGTGGTCCATCCCGTCCTGCTGGCCACGCCCACCTCCGGCACCGGCCACGTCGACCCCGGCGTGCTGCTCGACCGCCTCGAACGCCTGGAGGCAGCCGGGGCGCGGGCCCTGCCCGCCGACCTGACGCAGGCCCTGCTCAGACTGCCCCGGGAGATCGACGAGGCGACCGTCCGCCGGGTCAGGACGTTCACCTCGGACGCCGGCCGGGCCTGCGCCTCCTGGATGGCCGGCGACCGCCTGGCCGATCCCGAGGTGTCCTGCCGGCCGCGCGTCTCCGGCATGCCCGGCTCCGTCCGCGCGAGCGTGGACGTCGTCGTGACCGGTCGTGACGCCGCTCTGCCCGAGCCGGTCGCTGGGCTGTTCGAGCCGGCGCCGGGGCACAGGCACACGCTGGGATGGTGGCCGCTCGGCCTTCCCTCGCACCGGGAGCTCGCCGCCGCCCACCTCGTGCCGCACCTGGCCGCCTCCATGGAGGCGCGCGACGGCGGCGCGGCCGTCCTGACGGACCTCGCGCGCTGCGACGGGCCCGCCGGTACGGCGACGGCGTACGCGCTGGCCTGCGGCATGAGCCACGCCGGCCCGGCCGCGCGGGCGAGCGCCACGGACGCCCTGCTCATCCTGGCCGCCCGCGGCGAGGTGCCCGTCGAGGCCATGGCCGACGCGCTCACCGAACGGATCACGAACGGCTACGCCAAGCTCAACCGCGTGGCGGCGGTCCTCGGCGACGCCACGCGGGCGGGCGCCCACGAGGCGGTGTGGGAGCTGTCGGCGCGGCTCGTGCCGGGACTCCTCCTGGGCGTCCAGCCAGGACTCGTCCCGGAGCTCCTTCCGGAACTCGTTCCCGGGCTCCTCCCGGCAGACGGCGACAGGCCCCGCGCCGGACTCGCCGACCTGCTGGCCGTCGCCGCCGCGGCCGCCCGCCTCACGGCCGCCCGCGCCGACCTGCCGGGGCTCGCGGAGCTGGCATCCCGAAAGGGGTCCAGCCGGCTGCTCCAGGAGGCGCGCAGGCTCCAGCGGCTCATCGCGCCCCAGCCGGACGAATCCCCGGCGACGAGCTGACCTCGCGGAGCGTACGGTGAAGGCATGGGGAAGATCCTTGTCGGTACGGCCTCCTGGACGGACAAGTCACTTCTCGCCTCCGGCTGGTATCCCCCGGATGCCGCCACGCCGGAGGCCAGGCTGGGGTACTACGCGAGCCGGTTCCCCCTGGTGGAGGTGGACGCCACCTACTACCACCCGCCCGCCGAGCGCACCGCCGAGCTGTGGCGGGACCGCACCCCGCCGGGCTTCACGTTCAACGTCAAGGCGTTCTCGCTGCTGACCCATCACCCGACCCGCCCGGCGGCGCTGTACAAGGACTTACGGGCCGCGCTCGGCGAGCCCCGGCGCACGCTCTACCTGCGTGACGTGCCGCCGGAGGTGGCCGAGCAGGTGTGGGCGCGGTTCCTGAGCGCGCTGCGGCCGTTACGCGAGGCGGGCAAGCTGGGGGCGCTGCTGTTCCAGTTCCCGCAGTGGTTCACCCCCGGCGCCGCGAGCCGCCGCCACATCCTGGAGTGCCGCGACCGCTGCCGGCCGGCGCGCATTTGCGTCGAGTTCCGCAACGCCGCCTGGCTGGACGAGCGGCACCGCCGTAAGACGCTCGCCTTCCTGGAGGCCCACGACCTGCCGTACGTGGGGGTGGACATGCCGCAGGGGCACCCGTCGTCGGTCCCGCCCGTGCTGGCCGCCACCTCCGACCTGGCCGTGGTACGCCTGCACGGCCACTCGGACAAGTGGACGAGCCGGGTCATCGAGGAGCGGTTCGGCTACCTGTACGCGGAGGAGGAGCTGCGGGACTGGGCCGGCCGGATCGCGAAGCTGTCGGGTGAGGCCGCTACCACGCACGTGCTCACGAACAACTGCTGCGCCGACAACTCCCAGCGCAACGCCGCGCGCCTGGCCGACCTGCTGGCGGAACACGGCGCCGACGTCGTCCACCCCGCCGGCCCGGCCGCATCGTGAACGAGCCCTACCGGGCGGGGAGGTCGACGGCCGGTTCCGGGCGGTGGACGCCCCGGGGGCGGTAGCCGAGGGACTCGGCCAGGCCGAGCAGGTCGGCGACGTACCAGAGCGTGGCCAGCCACATCTCCGTGCCCTGGAGTCCCGGGCGGTGGTCGCGGTGGTTCGGGCCGCTCAGCGGCGGGTGCGCGAAGGGGAAGCCCTCGCCGTCCACCCACTGCGCGGCGATGAGCGCGACCTGGGCGGACGCCCACGCGGTGATCTCGTCGGCGCGGTGCGCGCTCTGCCGCCGGGCCAGCCAGAGGGGGTGCGCCACGTCGAGCCCGTTGCAGGCGGTGGTGCGTCCCGGGCCGAAGTGCCTGCTGTCGGCGGCGTGCGTGAGCACGGTGTCGACGGCGCGCTCCGGGTACGGCAGCGGCAGCCCGAACTGGGCGAACGATCCCCGCGTCGCCCGGTAGAAGCCGTTGACCGGCTGGAGCAGCCCGTCGCTGGGGCGTTCGCGGCTCCACATGCCGTTGTCGGGGCGGCAGCGGGTGAGCAGGCCGCCGAAGAAGGCGTCGAGCTGGGCGGGGGAGACCTCGCCGTGGCGGAGGTTCCACATCAGGGCCGTGCCCAGCGTGTCGACGCCCGCCCCGGCCTGCCAGCCGGCATCGCGCCACGGCTGCCCGTCGAGCACGGCCGAGATGTCCGCCGGGGTCATGCGCTCCACCGCGCGGATCGGGTGCTCGAACCGGGATCCGAGCAGGTCCAGGGCGTAGCCGAGGCTGAGGACGTGGTAGTGCGCGGTGCCGTCCTCGTAGCCGGCGGGCGGCGGGGCGTGCCGGCCGTCGGGGCCGAGCAGCGGGGTCAGGCCCGAGACGGGGTCCTGGTTCTGCCGCAGCCTGCGGATGTGCTCCTCGCGCGGAAGCCGGCGCGGTGGCTCGCCGGTCAGCAGGAAGGACAGCTCGACGGCGTCGGCGTGCGCGCGCAGGGTCGGGGCGTCGCCGGGGGCGTTGACGTAGCGGCCGGACGGGGTGCCGTCGGGCGCGTCGGCGCTGTCCTCCCAGCTCCGTTCGACGATCCGCGCGCACTGCTCCCGCGCGCGGTCCGCCAGCTCGGCCAGGGCGTGCGCGGCGTCGGCGTGGCGGGACGCCTTGCGGTGGCGCCGGTCCCGGATGAACCGGGCCGGGTTGCCCGCCACGACGGCCCACTCGGGCACGTCCTTGGTGACGACCGAGCCGGCGCCGACGACGGCGTGGGAGCCGATGGTCACCCCGTCCACGATCACCGCGTTCGAGCCGATCCACACGTCGTCGCCGACGGTGATGCCGCGCTCGCTGTGCGGCTGCCGGTGGACGGGGCGGTCGGGCTCCATGGAGTGGTTGAAGCCCAGGATGGACGTGTGCGCGCCGATCCGGACGCCGTCGCCGAGGGTGACCTTGCCGCGTACGACGGTGAACGGGTTGACGGTGCAGTCGTCACCGGTGCGCAGGCTGCCGGTGACGTAGGCGTGGGCGGCGATGTAGCAGTCGTCGCCCATGCGCAGGTCGGCCGGGTGCACCATGGCCAGCTCGGAGACGAACGTCCGCTCCCCGATGGAGCCGCCGGTCAGCTCGACGAGCCCGCGCTGCCGTTCGAGCTGCGCCTTCCGCTGCTCCTCGTCCGCCTCCTGCCAGAACAGCCAGGCGTTGTAGTCCAGCAGTTTGGCGTCGTGCTCCATGCGGCTCCTCGCGGTCGCTGCCAGGATCGGGCAGATCGGACATGAGCGTCCAAGAGTGTACGACGTCTACGCCGGACCGCCGGGAAGAGGTGACGCGTCCGCGAGCTCGTCCGCGGTGGCGCGGGCGGCGATGCGGGCGGCCAGCACGTGCTTGCACGGGCCGCGCGACCCACGGTGGTCCCACCACCACGGGCACGTGCAGGAGCCGTCGGCCAGCCCGACCTCGCGCACGCCGCCATCGGTGCGCACCCGCGCCGTGTCGCCGTCGAGCCGCACGGCCCCGGCCTCGACCAGCGCCTTCGCCGAGGCCAGGCGCGGGTTGAGGTGCTGGACGTGCTCGCGGTCGTACGGCAGCTCGCGGTGGAAGTGCGCGGCCTCGGACAGGTCGTAGCCGACGCGGCCGGCCGTGCCGAGCTGGGTCAGGGCGGCCCGGACCCGGTCGGTGGGCAGGCCCGCACGGTCGGCGAGCAGGCCGATCTCCACCTCCGGCTCGAAGTTGAGCAGCATGCCCACCACGTCGGCGTCGGCCTCGGCCTCGTCGGTGGCGAGGTCGGCCAGCACCGCGCCCTCACCGGAGAAGCCGCGCCAGCGCTCCGGCGACAGGACCAGCGTGTACCGCATGCCGGGCAGCTCCAGCTCCCAGGCGCTGGATGCCGGGCCGCCGGTCCCGGCCGGGCCGTACACCTTGAGACTCTTGGCGAAGCGGAGCAGGGGGAGCAGCGTGGCCAGGCGGCCCACGCCGGACAGGCACACCGCGCCCGCGGCGGGCCGGTCGGTGACGCGCAGGTCGCGGCCCGCGGGGGCGACCCAGAGGTCGGCCGTCGCCCGCTTGGGCAGGGACCGCAGGAAGCGCACGGCGCTCATGCCGGGCAGCTCGGCCCGCAGGTCCATGCCCGCCGCGATGACCTGGACCTCGGCGAAGCCCCGCAGCCACCGCTCCGGCAGGGGCACCTTCTTCTCCACGACCGCGCCGTCGAGTGTCGTCACGGTCAGCTCGTCGGCGCCGACGCCCAGGTGGAGCGGGTCGCGTCCGCCCACCCTGGCCAGCGCCTCGCGCAGGGGGCCGTTGACGTCGACGTTGGTGGTGCCCCGGTCGAACACCTCGCCGTCCAGGGCGCCGCCGAGCAGGTCGAGCCGGGAGTAGACGCCGCCGCAGGCGGAGAACGACTCGAAGCGCAGCCGGTCGCCGCCGCAGGTGACGACCGGGTCGCGGGTCCAGCCGGGACGCGGCTGGTGGTAGCGGGTGAGGGCCACGTCGGCCACGCCCAGCAGCGCCGCGGCTGCGGGCGCGGCCTGGGTCACCACGCCGCTGAAGAACCGGGGCGCCAGGGAGGGGCCGCTGAGGGCCCGGCCACCGGAGGTGGACAGTCCCAGACGCCCGTCCACCATCGCGGAGGGCGCGGCGTAGCTGTAGGTCTGCGTCGCTTGGGTCATGGGCGGGACAGTAGAGATCATCACTGACAAAAGAGCGCGGGCGCGGCCTGTCCGGCATGTGGGTGGCGGCTGTTCCTCGCGCTGCTCGCCCCCACCCACATCTGACCTGCCCGCCCGCCCCGGTGTGGGGCGGGCCCCCTCGCGAATCGGAACTCGCATGCTCCTCCCTCACAACATGAACTGTATGTAGATAAGATGTCACTCTAGGTAACATTGGCGAGTGGGTCAGCCGCCCCCGATTCGTCACTATGAGTTATGGATCATTTTCAAGGAGTGAAGTGAGCGACGCGTTCCCATCCGGCAAGTTCTTCCGCATCGTCAACGAGGGCACCGGGCTGTGCCTGGCCGCCGCACACGGGGGCACCACCCACGGCGCCCAGAAGGCACAGGACCGCTGGACCGGCGAGGAGGGCTACATCCCCTACTCCCACACCAACGACCAGGTCCTCACCCTCCGCACGCCTACGGGCCACCGGGGCGAGGTGTGGTTCTTCAGCGAGATCAAGAACACCTACGGCGACGAGGACTGGCACCTGGTCAACGTCAACAAGGACATCCGCAGCACCTTCACCCTCCACGTCGGCCCCCTGGACGGCTTCTCCCAGCCGGTCGGGCTGGGCCTGATCGGCTGGGGTGTGCAGGGCCAGACCCAGTGGAACTCCGGCGGGGGGATGATCTGGCCGCGCCCGCATGAGGACAAGGTCGCCACCGTCCTGTCCGACGGCCACGGCAACCACCGGGCCGTGCTGGCGGCCCAGGGTGGCGACAACCAGCAGTGGCGCTTCGACCAGGTCGAACTGTCCGGCGAAGCCGTGCCCACCCGCAGAAAGGGCATCTACGAAATGAGCCCGCCGGGCACGGATTTGTCCAAGTGGAGGAACGTCCTCTAAGCGGCTGACAAATCCTGACCTCCGATGCGTGGTTGCGGGGCCCGCCCCCGCCGCTTACCTACGGGGGTGTCCTCGTCGAGCAGGAAGTTGCCCGCAGCGAGCGGCGTATCGCCACGTGACAGACCCGGTTCCGCGGGAAGGGCGCCTTCGCGCGGAACCGGAGCGGTCAGCTTCGGGTCACGCACCGCCCGGAAACTGGGAGCCTGGATGGGCGAGGTGGCTCAGTACCAGATGTAGGCGCCGTAGGTCTGGAACGGGTGCCAGGTGCCGTCGAGCTCGCACTTCACCCGGCTGGGATGCCAGGCGGGATAGTTGAGGAGGAGGAAGGCGTTGCAGGTCACGATCGAGTTGGCGGTGTCGACGCGGTGCCACGATTCGGCCTGAGCCGGAAGGGCGCCGGCCAGGAGCGCGCCGCTGATGGCGGCGGCGCCTAGACCTGCGATGAGGGCTTTCTTGATGGCTTTCATGCCGGTATTCCTTTCTGGTGCTTGAGCGGGAGACATCCCGCCCGGTGCTGACTGGTTGCCAGGCGTCTTTGCGCCGGGTGGCGATGCTGGTGGAGTGCGCGGGGCCTCGATGGGTTCCTGCCGACGCGTCCGGCGGCCGAAGGATGGCGGCTCCGGGTGCTTACAGGGTGTCCTTGACCTGGATCTGGCCGTTGTCGAGGACGAAGCGCTGGTTGGTGTGGTCCATGCAGTTCCACAGGCGGACCTTGTCACCGTTGTTGCGGGTGTTGCCGGCGTCCAGGCACACGGGGGCGCCGGCGGCGAAGGTGTCGGCGAGGATGATCTGTCCTCGCTTGACGACCCACTTCTGGTTGGCGTGGCCCATGCACTGCCACAGGCGGATGTGGGCGTTGTTGGCGCGGGTGTTGCCGGCGTCCAGGCATACCTCCCGGGCGGTGCCGACGGTGTCCTCGACCTTGATGGCGTCGTTGTGGAGGACGAAGCGCAGGTTGGTGTGGTTCATGCAGCGCCACAGCTGGATCTCGGTGCCGTCGGCGCGGTTGTTCGTGGCGTCGACGCACACCGGGGACGCGGCCTGGGGGGAAGGATCGGCGTGGTGCGGGGTGGAGGCCGCGGCGGGCAGGGCGGTGAGCGCGCTCGCGGCGGTGATGGCGGCGGTGCCGGCCAGCAGACGGCGGGTGAGCAGCATGGGGCCTCCTGGAAGAGATCACTTAGACCCGAACATCCTGTCGTAACCGACAGTAGTTGATCAATAACTGTTCGTACGTGTCGGCCGTTCCCTGCGAAGGGGCGTGTCCCCTTCCGACGCACTCCGGCCGCACCCTTACCAGGCAACAGGGGGTGCCCTGCGCCAGGCCGCGGCCCGGCTGGGCGAGAGCGGCCATCCCGGCCTCTCGTACGGGGCCGGCGGCGACGCAGCACAAGAAGTTCTTCCGCCACGCCCGCAGATGGCCGGGCTCGCCCGCTTCCTCCCGCGTCACCCGGTCCGCGATGCTGGACCTACCGTCGCCGAAAGGAGTCGTCTGATGCAGGAGTCCGGGCGCGAGCTGCCCGCGCGGGCCTCGGCCGTAATCATCGGGGGTGGCGCCATGGGCGTCAGCTCGGCCCACGCGCTGGCCGCGGCCGGGGTCCCCGACGTGGTCCTGCTCGACAAGGGGCCGCTGGGCTCCGGCTCGACCTCGAAGGCCGCCGGGGGAGTGCGCGCGCAGTTCTCCGACCGGGTCAACATCGAGCTCGCCGTCCGCAGCCTGGAGACGTTCGACGCCTTCGCCGAGCGCTTCGGGCAGGAGATCGACCTGCACAAGCCCGGCTACCTGTTCCTGCTGGACTCGCCGGCGGCCGTCGCCGAGTTCGAGAAGAACGTCGCCGTCCAGAACGACCTCGGCGTGCCCAGCCGGATGATCTCGCTGCGCGAGGCCGCCGAGCTGTCGCCGCTCATCGACACCGAAGGGCTGCTCGCCGCCGCCTACTCGCCGACCGACGGCCACTGCACGCCCGAGTCGGTGGTCCTCGGGTACGCGGGCGCGGCCCGGCGGCTCGGCGCGCGGCTGCTGCCGAACTGCGCCGCGACCGGCATCGAGACCGTGGACGGCCGCATCGTCGCCGTCCTCACCGAGGGCGGGCGCATCGAGACCGACACCGTGGTCTGCGCGGCCGGCGCCTGGTCGGCCCCGGTCGGCGGCTGGGTGGGCGTCGACCTGCCGGTCACCCCGCTGCGCAGGCAGGTTCTGGTCACCGAGCCGATGCCGGACCTGCCGCCGACGGCGTTCACCATCGACTTCGCCACCACGTTCTACTTCCACCGGGAGGGGCCCGGCCTGCTGCTCGGCATGTCCGACCCCGACGAGACCCCCGGCTTCAAGCTCGACCGGTCCGACGCGTGGCTGCCGAGGCTGGGCGAGGCCATGGCCCGCCGTGTCCCGGCGCTCATGGAGACCGGCATCGCCACCGGCTGGGCCGGCCTGTACGAGGTGACGCCCGACCACAACGCCCTCATCGGGGTGGCCCCGGACGTGGACCGCTTCATCTACGCCACCGGCTTCTCCGGCCACGGGTTCCTGATGAGCCCGGCCGTCGGGGAGGTGGTCCGCGACCTGTACCTGGGCCGGGAGCCGTTCGTGGACGTCAGCGGCCTGGACGCCCGCCGCTTCGCCCGCGCGGGGGCGCGCCCCGAGCTGAACATCGTCTAGCGGGGCGCGGCGCCGGCGCTGTTGCTCCTCGCCGGCCGCCATGCCCGTCGCGGTCGCCGCCGTCACCGCCACGCTGATCGGCGGGGGAGCGGTGGTCGTCCACGGCATGCGGCCGGAGCCCGCGCTCCGGCGCGCAGCCGGGTCGCCTCCGCCTGACACCCTCGACCTCGGGGCGGCCGTCAGGGCCGGAGCGCGAGCTCCACCACCTCGGCGACCGCGCCGTCCGCGCAGGCCCCGGCGACGACGTCGGCGGCCGCGCGGACCTCGGGGTGGCCGTCGCCGACCGCGACTCCCACCCCGGCCGCCATGATCATGTCGAGGTCGTTGGGGTTGTCGCCGACGGCCGCGACCTGTTCCAGGGGCACGCCCCGGGACGCGGCCAGCTCGCGCAGCGCGCTGCCCTTGGTCGCCCCCGCGGGCAGCACCTCCAGGTAGGTCGCCTCCGACCGGACCGTGACCGTCCCGGGGATGTCCAGGTGCGGCAGCCGGTCGCCGATCAGCATGCACTTGGTGATGCCGCCGGGCGGCAGCGCCGTCCAGTCGCCCGGGTCGCGCAGCTCGATCCCGTCGCGCCGCGCGAAGTCCCGCAGCTCGGGCACGTCGTGCACCGCCAGCGCCTCCTCACCGCAGAAGGCGACCGGGTGGACGCCCTGCCGGGCGAGCTCGTCGAACCCGCCGAGCAGCGTCTTCCACGCCGGTGCCGGCAGGTGGCGCGAGCGCAGGACCGCTCCGGTGGCCAGGTTGACGGTCCGGGCGCCGTTGTAGAGGATCGCCGGCCCGTCCAGGCCCAGCTCGTCGTAGTAGCGGCGGGCCGACGCCTCCATCCGCCCGGTCGCGATGACGACCTCTCCGCCCGCCTCGCGGAAGCGGCGCAGCGCGTCGCGGCTGGCGGGCACCATGGCCAGGTCGCGTCCCACGAGCGTGCCGTCCAGGTCGGTGACGATCCAGCGGATCACGCGGTCGTCCCCGGCCCGGCGACCTCGGCCATGACGGAGCCGGCCAGGTCGTAACCGCCCACGCAGGCGAGGTAGCCGCCGGGGGCGAGGACGTCGCCGGACAGCGGGATGTAGACGCCCCCGGCCTGCCGGACCAGCAGCGACCCGGCCGCCACGTCCCAGGCGTTGACGTGGGTGCCGTAGGCGACGTCCGACCATCCCGCGGCCACGTGCGCGAGCTTCAGCGCGGCGCTGCCCGGCCGCCGGGTGGAGGCGAAGGCGTTGACCATGCGGGCGAAGCGGTGCAGCGCCTCCTCGCCCTCCGCCTCCAGGTCGCGGGGGCTGGGATAGCTGGACAGCAGCACCGCGTCCCGGTCCGTGCGGGCGCCGGAGCTGCGGATCGGCTCCCCGTTGTACGCGGCGCCGCCGAGCCAGGCGGTGAACTCGTCGTCGCGGACGGGGTCGTAGACCACGCCGGCCACCACCTCGCCGTCCACGGCCGCCCCGATCGAGGTGCAGAAGAACGGCAGACCGGCGGCGAAGTTCGCGGTGCCGTCGATGGGGTCGACGTACCAGTGGACGGCGCCCTCGCCGTGGGTGCCGCCCTCCTCGCCCACCACGACGCTGCCGGGGGAGCGCCGCGCCAGGACCTGCCTGATGTGGTCCTCGGCCGCCTTGTCGTGCTCGGTGACCGGGTCGTGGAAGTCGCGCTTGGTGCGCACTTCGGGCCTGGAGCGGAAGGCGTTCCTGAGCCGGTCGCCGACCGCCCTCGCCGCCTCGGCCGCGATGGCCGCCAGCTCGCGTGAGGTGTTCACGTCCATGTCGCCTCCAGAAGGTTCAGCAGGCCGCGCGGGTCCTCGACGGTGGCCTGCGGGCTCTGCCGCACGGGGTACGGCATCTTGTCGGTGCTGGGGGAGACCATGAGGACGGTGGCCCCCACCCCGGCTCGCGCGCCGCACACCACGTCCCGGTCGTGGGTGTCGCCGACGTACCAGACGTCGGCCGGATCGACTCCGAGGGCGCGGCAGGCGAGCAGGATCATCTCGGGGTTCGGCTTGCGGACGCCGACCTCGTCGCTGTAGACCTGCGCCGCCACCTGGCGGTCGATGCCGGTGCGGGCCAGGAAGTCGCGGTGCACGGCGCCGCACAGCGCGTTGCTGACGACCGCGGGCGTGACGGCGTGCTCGCGGCAGGCGGCCAGCAGTTCCTCCGTCCCCGGGCGGATCTTCCGGTCGCTGCGCAGCTCGCCCATGCGCTTGCACAGGGCCGTCGCCTCGACGGTCACTAGCGTTCGCGCCTGGTCCGGCCAGTCGGCCGCGACGAACTCCGCCCAGAAGCGGCGGTGGGTGAGCTCCTCGGGCGCGATCCGCCGCGAGGCGGCGTTCTTCCAGGACGAGTCGGCCCGCGCCCCGGCCCGGATGTCGCCCTCGACCTCCTCGGCCGTGAGTGCGTCGAAGCCGGCCCCGGCCAGCAGGCCGTGCACCTCGGCGGCCAGCTCGGCCGCCCATGACGGGCGCTTGCCCGTCTGCACGATCACGCCGCCGAAGTCCAGCAGCAGCGCTCTGGGACGGATCACGCGCCCACCCCCTCGGCGTCCCAGGAGGAGATCCGGGTCCCGTCCGCGCCGAACAGGTGCAGCCGCTCGGTCCAGACGGTCAGCACGTCGCCGGGCTCGGCCAGGACCGGCGTGTAGGACACGGCGTACAGCTCGGCGTCGAGGACGCGCAGTCGTACGGTCCAGGAGGAGCCCGCCGGCAGGACGGCCTCGACGACCGCCTCCTCGCGCCAGGCGGAGCCGGGCGGCGGGTCCAGCCGCAGCGCCTCGGGGCGGACGCCGACGGCGGCGGGCGGCTCCGGGCGCGGCATGCGCTGCTCGACGTGGCGCAACAGGGACCCGGCCAGGCCGGCGGGTGAGGGGCCGACGTCCACGATGGCCATGGGCGGGCTGCCGACGAACTCGGCGACGAACCGGTTGGCGGGCCTGGCGTACATCTCCATGGGCGCGGCGAGCTGCTGCAGCTCGCCCTCGTTCATGACCGCGATGTCGGTGGCCATGGTCAGGGCCTCCAGCTGGTCGTGGGTGACGAAGACGATCGTGGCTCCCGACTCCTCGTGGATGCGCTTGAGCTCGGCGCGCATCTCCAGGCGCAGCCGGGCGTCGAGGTTGGACAGCGGCTCGTCCAGCAGCAGCACGGACGGGTTGACGGCGAGCATCCTGGCCAGGGCGACGCGCTGCTGCTGCCCGCCGGAGAGCTGCGACGGATAGCGGTCCATGGCGGCGTCGACGTGGACCATCTTGAGCGCCGTCTCGGCGCGGGCCCGCCGCTCCGGGCCGGGGACCTTGCGCATGCGCAGGCCGAATTCGACGTTCTCGCGCACGGACATGTGCGGCCAGAGCGCGTAGTTCTGGAAGACCAGCCCCATGCCGCGCTTCTCCGGCGGCACGTACAGGCCCTGCTCCACGGAGTCGAGGACCCGGTCGCCGACGGTGATGGTGCCCGCGGTCGGCTGTTCGAGACCGGCGATCATCCGCAGGGTGGTGGTCTTGCCGCAGCCGGAGGGGCCGAGCAGGCACATGAACGCGCCGTCGGGGACGACGAGGTCGAGGTTGTTCACCGCGCGGTCGCCGCCGCCGTAGCTCTTGGCGACTCCGCTCAGGGTGATGGTCGGCATCTATCCTCCTAGGCCGGACGCCAGGCCGCTCTTGGTCAGGCGCTGGGTCAGGGACGTCATGGTGAAGGAGAGCAGGGCGATCACGAGGACGACCGCGTTGGCGAGCTGGGTGTATCCGTAGTCGACGAGGCCGATGGACAGGGTCGTGAGGAGCTCGGTGCCGGTGGTGGTCAGCATGATGACGATGCTGAGCTCCTTGAGCCCGGACACGAACGGCAGCGTGATCCCGGTGACGAGGGCGCCCTTCTGGATGGGGAAGACGATCCGCCGCATCCGCTGCCACCAGGAGGCGCCGGCGATCTGCGCGGCCTCCTCCGGCTCCCGGCCGAGCTGCGTCATCGCCGCGATGCCCGAGCGGGAGCTGTAGGGCAGGTGGGTCACGGCCATCACGAGGATGAGCAGGAACGTGGTGCCGTACAGCGCGGGGACGGGGCCCCTGGCGACGGCGAACAGCGACAGTGAGGCCGCCGCGAACGCGATGCCGGGGACGAGGTAGGGCAGGAAGGACACCTGCCGGAGGAAGCCGCCTATGCGCGGCGCCGTCCCCCGGACCACGACGTACCCGATGAGCAGGCCGACGACGGCGCAGATCAGCGCGGCCACGCCGACGACGCGCAGCGAGTTCCACGCCGCCTCCCACAGCTCCGGGCCGCGCAGGACGCCGTGGGGGAACCCGACGGCGCCGGGCAGCCGCTCGGCGAGCCAGTAGTCGAGGGTGAGGGTGGACAGGTCGAGAGGCGTGCGGGTGAGCGTGGACAGCAGCAGCGTGAGCACCGGGACGAGCACGCTCACCGCGAAGACCAGCAGGCCGAGCGCGAAGGCGGGCCAGCGGCGGCGCAGGTCACCCAGCCGGTCCATCGCCCCCTTGCCGCCCACGGTGACGAACCGGCGGTGCTCGCGCACCAGCCGCATGTCGGTGAAGACGATCAGCACGCCGATGACCACGATGACGGTGGCGAGGACGGAGGCCACCCCGGTGCCGCGGTCGCGGATCGACTGGAAGAGGCCGGTGGACAGCACCCGGTAGTCCGCGGGCAGGCCCAGCACGTACGGCGTGCCGAACGTGCCCAGCACCCGGCCGACCACGAGCAGGACGGCCGAGGACAGCGCCGGCAGCATCAACGGCGCCACGATCCGCCGCACGACGGTCCGCCGTGGGGCGCCGAGGACCCTGGCGGAGTCCTCCAGCTGGGCGTCGATGCGGCGCAGCGCGTTCCCGACGAGCAGCAGGACGAACGGGTAGTAGTGCAGCCCCAGCGTGACGATGATCGGCAGGGCGCCGTAGGCCAGCCAGTCCGGCGTGCGGACGCCCTGCGCCTGCAGGAAACCGGGCTGCCCGCCGGAGCGCTCGTTCTTGAACAGCGTGAGCCACGCCAGCGAGAACGTCCACGAGGGCAGCATGTACGGGACCACGAGCGCGCCCGCCAGCCAGCCGCGCCCCGGGACGTTGGTCCGGGTCAGCAGCCAGGCCGTCCCGCCTCCGAGCAGCAGCGCGAACAGCGTGGTGCCGACCGCCACCACGATCGTGTTGACCAGCGGCTCCCAGAACAGCAGGCCGCTGATCGGCGAGCGGAAGACCCGCCACAGGTAGTAGCCGGTCCATTCGCCCGGCTGCTGCCCGGCGTGGACCTCGTCGCCGTACTGCAGGCGGAAGGCGTCCGACAGCACGGCGACCAGCGGAGCGACGACGAGGTAGGCGAGCAGGACGACGAGGACCAGGCCGAGCAGGGCCGTCGGGTCGTGGCGCAGCACGCGCAGCCGGTACAGCAGCCGGCGCCGCCGGGGCGGCCGGCGCGGCGGCTGCGTCCTGGTCGTTACGGCCATGGGTTCTCCTCCGGGGGGATGAGGGACGTTCAGTGGCTTCGTTTGAGCATCGCGTCGGCGAGCGCGTCGGCGGACTCCCCGAGCCGGCGGCCCACCGCGTCCAGGCGGCCCAGCAGCTCGCGCTCGCGCAGGGTGTCCATCCTCAGCGACCCGGCGAACAGCTCGGTGAGCCGTGCCTGGTGGAGCTGACGGACCCGGCTGCAGCACTTGCGGGTGGCCAGCACGGCCACGGTGACCGAGCCGGGGTCGTCGAAGACCTTGAGCAGGGCCTCCTCCAGCTCGTCGAGGCCGTCGACCACGGCCCGCAGCGGCTCGACGGCGAAGTCCAGGCCGGCCGGCCCGAACAGGTCCGCCTCGCGCACGAAGTCGCGCAGGTGGTCGAGGACGTCGTCGATGGAGCGGGAGAGCCGGAACAGGTCCTCCCGGTCGAGCGGGGTGGCCAGGATCCGCCGCAGGGCGCGGACGAGCTCGGCCCGCGCCTCGTCGCCCTCGTGCTCGATCTCGGTCATCCGGGTCCGCGCGGCCGGGCGCTCGATGGCGCCGGAGGCGGCCGAGCAGGCCAGGACGGCCCCGGCCCGCGCCACGGCGACCTGGCCGCGGACGAGATCGACGACCCGCCGTCCCGACCGGCCGCGCAGCTCGTCCCAGGCCCGCCCGAAGCGCCACCTGCGGCCGGTGCCGCCGCTCACAGCAGCCTCAGCGCGAGGCCGGCCACGCAACCGAGCGCCAGGGACGACGGCAGGGTGACCAGCCAGGCCGTGCCCACGTTGGCCACCGCCTGCCAGCGCACCCGCCGGGAACCCTCGCTCGCCACCACGCCGACGACGCCGGCGAGCACGGACTGGGTCATGCTGACCGGGCTGCCCAGGGCCGAGCTGCCGAGGACGGCGCCGGTGGCGGCCGTCTCGGCCGAGAGGACGTGCAGGGGCCGGGCGATGACCAGGCCGCGGCCGAGGCGCTCGCCCACGCGGGTCAGGCCGGCCAGGGCGCCGGCGAGGAACAGCAGGGCCAGGCAGGCCATCCAGCCGGGGGAGAGGCCGACGGGGCCGACCCCGCCGAGACCGTCCCGGCCCACGTCCACCGCGACGCTCACCACCGCCACCATCTTCTGGCCGTCGTTGACCGCGTACGCCGTGCACTGGGCGGCGTAGGCCAGCAGGTGGGCGGCCAGCACCAGCCGGGGCATCCGGCGGTAGGACGGCACGCGGCGCGAGAGGGCGCCCAGCAGGTAGCCCAGGACCAGACCGGCCAGCGGTGCGCAGGCGCCGACCCCGAGGACGACGGCCACGCCGTGCCACGACACCGGCAGCCCGGCGCCCAGCCCGGCGCCGGCGATGCCGCCGATGACGGCCAGCGTCAGGCTGGTCGGCAGCCCTTTGCCGGTGAGGGCGGCGACCACGGCCACCGCGGTGACCACTCCGGCCAGGAACACCGCCGCGCCGCCGTGGGTGCCCAGCCCCGCCAGGCCCTCGGTGAACGTGCGCGCGACGGCCAGCCCCAGCACGTACGGCCCGGCGAACAGGACCACCGTGAGCAGTGCCGCGGCGGCCCACCCCGGTGTCCGGGGGAAGCGCAGCCCCAGCCCGATCAGGGTGGCTCCGTCGTTGGCGCCGCTGATGAGGACGAAGAGGACCGCGACCACGGCGAACGCCGCCGTCCAGCCCATCACGTGGTGTCGGCGGCGGCGCCGGTGGCGCCTGTTGGACCGATGTCCGGCGGACTCACACGCATGTCGGCTCCTCGTCAGGGGCCTTCAGTATTAGATGAACGGGAGATGAACAGTCAATACTTTGTCTTGACATTCTCACTACCTGTCGTCTTGCCGGGTGAACAGATCCGGTAGGGCTTGTTCACTTCCACGTAAGTATGTCTTGACAAATTATTCACCTGATGTTCATCGTTGTCCCCACCGGCGGCGGCTCGGGGCTCTGCGGGCGCCGGTGACCCGAGAGGCAAGGAGTGACGCCACCCATGAGGCGTACCAGGAAGATCATTTCTGTGGCGCTGCTGGCGGTCGCGGCGGCCGCCTGCGCGCCGTCCACCAGCGGCGCTCCATCCCCGGCGGCGACCGCCGGGGCGTTGCCCGCCCCGTCCCTCGACGCCGGCCTGGACCTGGACGCCCTGGTCGCCGCCGCGAAGAAGGAGGGCAGCCTGCTGGTCTACGACTCCAGCGGCGACATCGAGGAGGTGGCGAAGGCGTTCACCGCCAAGTACGGCATCGCCATGGAAGGGGTGAAGTCCGACACTCCGCAGACCGCGGAGAAGATGATCAGGGAGCACGCCGCGGACAACGTCACCATCGACGCGGCCATGTACGAGGACGGCGGCGTGCTGGTCGGCCAGCTCATGCCGCAGGGCGTGGCGCGGACGTGGATCCCCTCCGACCTGACGGACCAGATCCCCGCCGAGAACCAGAACCCCCTGCTCGCCCTGTCGAAGGCCACGGTCTTCGCCTACAACGGCAGGCTCTCTCCCGGCGGATGCCCGGTCAAGAACGTCTGGGACCTGACCGAGCCGGAGTGGGCCGGCAAGCTGGTGATGCAGGACCCCCTCGGCAAGCCCACCGTGCTGTCGTTCTTCACCCAACTCGACGCACATGGCAACCAGGCCCTGGAGCAGGCGTACCAGGCGAAGTACGGCAAGGCGCTGAAGACCGAGGAGAAGAGCGCCGCCTACGAGTGGATCAAGCGGATATCCCGCAACAGGCCGGTGCTGACCGGCTCCGACGAGGACATCTCCGCCGCGGTCGGCGCGCCGAACGCCACCGACAAGAAGATCGGCTTCATGTCGATCTCCAAGTTCCGCAACAACGAGGACAAGGGGTACAAGCAGGCCACCTGCGAGGGGATGACGCCGTTCGCCGGCTTCAGCTACCCCAAGTACGTCGCGGTCGCCGCCAAGAGCAAGCACCCCAACGCGGCCAAGCTGTACGTCCGCTTCATCATGACCGAGGAAGGCGTCAAGCACGAGATCGGCGAGGGCGGCGTGTCGGGCAACACCACCGTCAAGCCGCTCGTCACCGCGCCCGGCCTGTCGGACTGGCAGGGCCAGCTCTTCCACACCGACCCCAAGGGCCTCCTCGGGGACCTGCGCGACCGCCAGACCGTCTCCGACTTCTGGCGGGTCAACCACGGCTGACCCGTGGAGGGTCCCCGGCGTTCACCGCCCCGTCACCCGGCCCGGCGACACTCGCCCGTGTCCCTGTGCCGGCTCCCGTAGCTCCACGGCTCCATCACCCCCGAAAGAAACGAGGAGGCGCGATGCGTCCCCTGCCCAGGCTTCTCCTGGCAGCCCTGACGTTCACCCTGATAGGAGGGCTGGCCGTGCCCGCGGCCGGCTCCGACGTGGCATCGATCGACCCGGACGTCGAGACCCCCGCCCTGTTCGACGACGAGGCCGGCGGCAACGCCAACGGCGACGACCCGGCGATCTGGGTCCACCCGTCCGACTCGGGCGCGAGCGTCGTGATCACCACCGCCAAGAAGGGCGGGCTCTACGTCTACGACCTCCGCGGACGGCAGCTCCAGCATCTCCCGGCGCCCGCCGCCCCCGGCCCCGACGACGAGGCCGGCCGGTTCAACAATGTGGACGTCACCTACGGCTTCGGCGGCAGGGACCTCGCGATCGTCTCCGACCGCGGCCGCGACACCCTGCGCGTCTACGCCGTCTCCGGCGGACACCTCACCGACGTGACCGACCCGGCCGCGCCGTTCGTCTTCAACACCACCCAGCAGCAGGTCAACGACGCCGAGACGGCGTACGGCCTGGCCGCCTGGAAGGACTCCACCGGCACCTACGCGCTGGTCAGCCGCCGGCACCGGACCTCCGTCGGCCTGGTCAAGCTGCTCGCCAAGCCGGGCGGCACGGTCGGCTACCAGGTCGTCAGGACGCTGGACCTGCCCGCGTCGTTCACGCTGCCGAACGGACGGACCTGGGCGCCCTGCCTGGAGCCCGGCGAGCAGGCCCAGGTCGAGGGCATGGTCGTGGACCAGGACAAGGACGTCCTCTACGCCGCCCAGGAGGACGTCGGCATCTGGCGGGTGCGGGCCGACCTCACCGGAACCCCCGTCCTGGTGGACAAGGTCCGCGAGTACGGCGTCCCGGGCACCTACGACCCGGCGACCGAGGAGTGCACCCCCGGCGCGGACCCCGGCTACGGCGGCCGGCACCTGACCGCGGACGCCGAGGGCCTGACCATCTACTACCGGGACAACGGCAAGGGCTACCTGCTGGCCTCCAGCCAGGGCGACAGCACCTTCGCCGTCTACCGCAGGGAAGGGACCAACCCCTACCTGGGCCAGTTCCGGATCGGCCAGCACGACGGCATCGATGGCGTCGAGAACAGCGACGGCTCGACCGTGCTGAACGCGCCGCTGGGCGACTTCGACGAGGGCCTGTTCGTCTCCCACGACGGCCTCAACACCCCTGCCGAGGCCGACCGGGAGAACACGAACTTCAAGTTCACCGGCTGGGACGACATCGCCGACGAGCTGGACCTGGACGTGGACACCGACGGCTGGAACCCGCGCGGCTGACGCACCTGCCGTTACGCGCCCCGGGGCACCACCGCTTCAGGCGGTGGTGCCCCTCTCGACGCGGCGGAGGCCACCGTGCGCCTCCTCGCGGGGATCACCGGCCACGCGGGGGCCTCATGGTGTGAGCGTGACGGCGTACGCGTCGAGAGGGTCCGCCCAGTCGATGGTCACCGTGACGGAGCCGCCGCCCACCTCGGCCCGGCTGTCGGAGACCGTCACCGGCGCGCCGACGTGGGAGCCGGTCGCGGGAAGGCGCTCCACCCGGATGTTCGTCGATCCGCCGCGCAGCAGGTAGGGCGGGACGTCGTCGTACCGGACGGCCACGTGGCCCGGCTCGGCCGCCGGCGTGGCTCCCAGCACGGCGATCGACCTGCGGGCGGCGGGATCCTGGAAGACCACGCCGTCGCGGGCCTCGGCCGCCCCGGGCGTGAGGCCGGCGCGGACGCCGCTCTGCTCGGCGTAGCGCTTGTACACCCACCACTGGCCCATGGGCAGCCCGGTTCCCGCGGTGGTGAGCTCGCCCAGCGTGTCGTGCAGCGACGGCGTCCGGCCGACCATGCCCCAGTTCGCCCGCGACCCGTCGCAGCCGCCGCGCTCCAGCCGCGCGACGTACCACGCGGAGGGACCCGGCTGCTGGTCGTCCCCGGCGGCCCCGTACTCGTTGACCGAGAACCCGGAGACGCTCATGTCGCGAGCGGCCAGCAGGGCGCGCGCCTCGGCGGCCTCGGCGGCCGGGTCGCCGGGCAGGGTGTGCCAGCTCAGCACGTCGGGGACGACGTCGTTCGCCTTCACGTAGTCGAGGTAGGCGGCGAACCAGGGGTCCCCGGGCGAGCACGCCGAGCTCGGGCCCACGATCACGGCGCCCGGGAGGGCGGCCCTGATGGCCAGGGTGCCGCGGCGGAACATCTCCAGGTACTGGTCCTGGCCGCGACCGCGCCAGAAGGCGTCGTAGTCCGCCTCGTTCCACACGTCCCAGCGGATGTCCTGCCCGGTCATCCCGTCGGCCTTGGCGTCGCCGACGATCCGGTCGAGGAAGGCGGTGTAGCCGCTCCAGTCGCCGTCGTCCCCCGGATAACGCGGGATGTCGGCCCCGTCGGCGCCCCACAGATCGGAGAGCAGCACCTCGAGGTGGGCGCCGGTCCGCCCGGCCCGCGCGCGGTACGCCTTCACGAGCTCCCACCGTGCGGCGTACCCGCCGGTGACCCAGCCGCCGTCGGGAGCGGGGAGCTGCGAGCCGCCCGCCCGGAGCTGCCTGACCTTGATCTCGTCCGTCATGGGCGGCGGGGGCTGGGAGGCGTCAGGGGAGAGGCCGTAGAGGAAGCCGGACGCCCGATACGTGGGAGCTCCGCCGTGGGTCGCCATGTCGATGACGATGCGGTCGACGATCATGTCGCCTCCGTGGTCAGGGCGCGTGCCGCGCGGTCGTCGGCCGGGAGTCGTGGGGGAGGCGCGCGTTCCTGTGATAGCGCTAACAGCTGACGCTGGGTGCTCACGCCTGTGGTCCGCGTCACGTTAGGCGGGTCCGCGACGCACTGTCAAGGGTTCGCCGAAGCCGTACGTACGGAGAAACCACAGAAAGTTTCGGTCAGCGAGCGGGGGGAGCGGTGCTGCCCCGGACGACGAGCTCGGTGCCCAGCTCGACCCGGCCCTGGGGCAGCGGGCCGCCCCGGGCGAGCGTCACCAGCATGGTGGCCGCCGCTGCGGCCATCTCGGTCAGCGGCTGGCGGATCGTGGTCAGCGGCGGCAGTGCCCAGCGCATCGACGGCAGGTCGTCGAAGCCGACCACGCTCAGGTCGTCAGGGACCCGCAGCCCCATCGCGTGGGCCGCCTGGTAGACGCCGATGGCCTGGCCGTCGTTGCCGGCGAAGATCGCGGTCGGCGGGTCGGGCAGCCGCAGCAGCGCGCCGGCCTGGGCGAGGCCGCCCTCGACGAGGAAGTCGCCCTGGCGGATCAGGTCCGGGTCGACGGGCACACCGGCCATGTCCAGGGCGGCGCGGTAGCCGTCGAGTCGCGCCCGGTTGCACAGGGCGTAGCCGGGGCCGGTGATGATCGCGATGCGCCGGTGCCCGAGCTGCAGGAGATGGCGGGTCGCCGCGATGCCCCCGCTCCAGTTGCCCGCGCCCACCGAGGGGAGTCCGCTCCCCGCGTCGCCGGTCGGGTCCAGGAGGACGAGGGGGATGTCGCGGGCCGCGAGCTGGGCGCACTGGTCGTCGGTCAGGCCGGAGAACACCGGGATCACCCCCATCGGGCGGCGGGTCAGCACGTCGTCGATCCACTCGCGGCCGGCGACGGGGCGATGCCGCAGCTCCGAGACGACCACGGCCAGGTGGTGCTCGCGGGCCACCTGCTGGACCCCTTTGATGATCTCTATCGCGTAGTCACCCTCCAGCGCGTGGAAGACCAGCTCCACCAGGGGGGCCTGGCTGACGCGCCGCCGCTGCCTGCGGTAGCCGTGCTCGCGGATGAGGCCCTCGACCAGGGCGCGGGTCTCGGGCGCGACCTCCGACCGGCCGTTGACCACCTTGGAGACCGTCGCCGTGGACACCCCGGCCAGCTCGGCGAGCTGCGCGATGGTCAGCGGCTGGGCGGGCGCGGAGCCGTACGGCTCCCTGGTCGCGGTCATGGCGGCAGTCTAACCAGAGCGTTTCGGCCGTTGACCCGACTGTTTCGGCGATCTTACGGGCAGGTTCTTGACGGGTTTCGGGACATCCGCCTAAAGTCGCGGCTTAACGATCGGCCATATTGCCGAAACTTTCAGGACCCCGGCGTCCTTCCCGGCGAGGGCGCCGCGCTGCCGGTCGACGAGAACTCCCGTGCCCACCCCCTTCGACTCCACCGCCGCCGCGCCCGGCGGCCCGTGCCAGCACTGAAACCACCATCGGAAGAGATCGCCGTGAAGTCTCGCATCATCCCCTCGGCCGCGCTCACCGCGGCACTCGCCCTGGCCACGGCCGCCTGCGGAGGCGGGAGCACCTCGTCCCAGCCGGCCGGCGACGGCAAGTCCTTCGAGTTCTGGTCGTTCACCGGGATCAACCAGAAGGTCTCCGTCGAGGGCTACCAGAAGCAGAACCCGGGTGTGCAGGTGAAGCTCACCGAGGTGGGCACCTCGGTGGAGACGGCGCAGGCGCTCACCACCGCGCTGGCCGGGGGCAAGGTGCCCGACCTGGTGCTCATCCAGGGCGACGACCTGCCCAAGTTCGTGCAGCAGCCGCAGAACTTCCAGGACCTGCGCCAGTACGGCGCGGACAAGGTCAAGGGCGACTACCTCGACTGGGTGATGAGCCAGAGCACCGCCAAGGGCGGCGAGATCATCGGCATCCCCACCGACGTGGGCGGCATGGCCGTCGCCTACCGCACCGACCTGTTCAAGAAGGCCGGGCTGCCCACGGACCGGGAGGAGGTCGGCAAGCTCTGGCCCACCTGGGACGCCTTCATCGAGACGGGCAAGAAGTACACGGCGGCGACCGGCAAGGCGTTCGTGGACAACGCCGCCACCAGCGTGTTCTACCAGGCGGTCAACCAGGGCCCGCAGAAGTACTACGACCCCTCCGGCAACGTCGTCTACAGCACCAGCCCGCAGGTCAAGGCCGCCTTCGACCTGGCCATCAAGGCGGCGCAGGCCGGGATCACGGCCAAGCAGAGCTCCTTCACCGACGGCTGGAGCGCGGGCATGGGCAAGGACCAGTTCGCCGTGATCTCCGCGCCGTCCTGGATGCTGAACGGCATCCGCACCAACGCCCCCGGCACCAAGGGCAAGTGGGACGTCGCCGTCATCCCCGGTGGGGCGGGCAACTGGGGCGGCAGCTACCTGGCCATCCCCAAGAACGCCAAGAACCCCAAGGCCGCCTGGGACTACATCGCCAAGACGCAGTCGCCGCAGGGCCAGCTGGACCACTTCGTGGACTCGGGCGCGCTGCCCACCACCCCGTCGGTCTACAAGGACCCGAAGCTGACCGGGCTGAAGGATCCGTTCTTCTCCGACGCGCCGACCGGCGCTATCTACACCACGTCGCTGCTCGGGCTGAAGCCGTTCCACATCGGCCCCGACAGCTCCGCCATCGGCCAGGAGTTCCAGAACGCCATCACCAACGTCGAGCAGGGCAAGGGCGACCCGGCCAAGGCGTGGGACGCGGCGCTGGGCAACATCAAGACCGCCATCGGCAAGTAGGACGAGCGTGACGACGAGCCTCGGCACGAGACGGGCGGCCGGCAGGCCGCCCGCCGCGCCCGCGCCCCCCACGAGCGCGCGAGAGCGCATCAGCGAGCGGATCGCCCCCTACGCCTACATCGCACCGTTCTTCCTGATCTTCGGGGTGTTCGGGCTGGTGCCGCTGCTTTTCACGTTCTATGTGGCGCTGTTCGACTGGAACCCGATCGGTGAGCACGTCTTCATCGGCTTCGACAACTTCAGCCGCCTGTTCGCCGACACCCGGTTCTGGAACGCCGCCTGGAACACCATCAGCATCTGGCTGCTGTCCACCGTGCCGCAGTTGGTGCTGGCCCTCGGGCTGGCGCACCTGCTCAACCACGCGCGGCTGCGGATGGCGGTGTTCTTCCGCATGTCGATGCTGGTCCCGTACATCACCTCGGTCGCCGCCACCACGATCGTGTTCGCCCAGATGTTCGACCGCGACTACGGCCTGCTCAACTGGGTGCTCGGATGGTTCGGCGTCCAGCCGATCGACTTCGTCCAGTCGGTGTGGGGCAGCCACGTGCTGATCGCGGTCATGGTGACCTGGCGCTGGTTCGGCTACACGACGCTGCTGTACCTGGCCTCCCTGCAGGCGATCCCGCGCGCGGTCTACGAGGCGGCCGCGGTGGACGGCGCCGGCGGCTGGAAGCAGTTCCGGCACATCTCCGTGCCGTCGCTGCGGCCCGTCATCGTGTTCACGATCGTGACCTCGACGATCGGGGGCCTGCAGATCTTCACCGAGCCGCTGCTGGTCTCCCGCAGCGCGCCGCTCACCTGCGGGCCGATCCGGCAGTGCCAGACGCTCACGCTCTTCCTGTACGAGCAGGGCTTCGGCCAGTTCCAGTTCGGCTACGGCGCGGCCATCGGTGTGGCCCTGTTCGTGCTGGTCGTCGCCGTGGCATCGCTCAACTACGTCCTGTCCACCCGCATCCGTCCGGAGCGATGATGACCGAGCCGAAGCGGCGTTCCGCCGAGCGCGTGCGCTGGTGGACCTACCTCCTGCTGGCCCTGGCGGTGCTGGGCTGCGTTTTCCCGTTGTACTGGATGTTCGTGGTGGCCACCACCGACACCGCGACCGCCACCCGGCTGCCGCCCGAGATCGTGCCCGGCGGCAACTTCTTCCACCTGGCCGGGCTGGTGTTCACGACCGTGCCGTTCGTCCGCTCGATCGTCAACAGCCTGATCGTGGCCGGGACGATCGGCGTCGGGCACGCCGTGCTGTGCTCGCTGGCCGGCTTCGCCTTCGCCAAGCTGCGCTTCCCCGGCCGCAACGCGCTGTTCCTGGTGGTCGTGCTGACCATGACCGTGCCGACGCAGCTCGCCGTCATCCCGCAGTACATGATCATTTCGTCGCTGGGCTGGGTGGACACCCTGCAGGCGCTGATCGTGCCGGGACTGGCCAGCGCGTTCGGCATCTTCTGGATGCGCCAGCACCTGTCCACCACGATCAGCGACGAGATCCTGCAGGCCGCCCGCATCGACGGTGCGACGACCTGGCAGATCTTCTGGCGCATCGCCTTCCCGCTGGTGCGCCCGGCCGCGTTCGTGCTCGGGCTGCTCGGCTTCGTCACCGCGTGGAACGACTTCCTGTGGCCGTTCATCGTGCTGAAGTCGCCGGAGATGTACACCGCGCAGATCGCCATCAAGGCTCTGCAGAACAGCTACACCGTCGACCTCGGCCTGGCCATGGCGGGCTCGTTCCTGACCACGCTCCCGCTGCTCGTGCTGTTCGTCTTCGTGGGCCGGCGCATGGTGGCCGGGATCATGGACGGCGCCTTCAAGGGCTGAAGCACTCACTCTGAGGAAGTCATGACATATGTGAACGTCCCGTGGCGGGACCAGGGCCGCACCCCCGCCGAGCGGGCGGAATCCCTGCTGGCGGAGCTGACCCTGGAGGAGAAGGTCGCTCAGCTCGGCTCGGTGTGGATCCGCGTGGACGACGGCGGCGAGGTCGCGCCCATGCAGGACTTCTTCGCCGTGCCCGGCACCGACCTGGACGACCGGCTGCGCGACGGCATCGGCCACCTCACCCGCGTCCACGGCACCGAGCCGCTGAGCCCCGCCGAGGGGGCCGAACGCCTGCGGCTGCTCCAGGAGCGGGTGGTGGCGGCCAGCCGGCTCGGCATCCCGGCGATCGCGCACGAGGAGTGCCTGACCGGGTTCGCCGCCTTCGGCGCGACCGCGTACCCCACGCCGCTGGCCTGGGCCGCGACCTTCGACCCCGCCCTGGTGGAGCGCATGGCCGCCGCGATCGGCCGCGACCTGCGCGCCGCCGGCGTGCACCAGGGACTGTCGCCGGTGCTCGACGTGGTGCGCGACTACCGCTGGGGGCGCGTCGAGGAGACCCTCGGCGAGGACCCGTACCTGGTCGGGCAGCTCGGCGCCGCCTACGTGCGCGGTCTGGAGCAGACCGGGATCATCGCCACGTTGAAGCACTTCGCCGGGTACGCCGCCTCCCGCGCGGCCCGCAACCACGCGCCGGTCGGCATGGGCCCGCGCGAGTTCGCCGACGTGATCCTGCCGCCGTTCGAGACGGCGCTGCGGGAGGGCGGGGCGCGCTCGGTCATGAACTCCTACACCGACGTCGACGGCGTGCCGGTCGCGGCGAGCGCCGACCTGCTGCGGCGGCTGCTGCGCGAGGAGTGGGGGTTCGACGGGACCGTGGTGTCCGACTACTGGTCGATCCCGTTCCTGGCCACGATGCACCGCGTCGCCGAGGACGACGCCGCCGCGGGCGCGCTCGCGCTGCGCGCCGGCATCGACGTGGAGCTGCCCGAGACCCGGAGCTACGGCCGCAACCTGGTCGGGCAGGTGAAGGCCGGCCGGGTGGAGGAGTCGGTCGTGGACGAGGCGGTGCGCCGGGTGCTGCGGCAGAAGGCCGAGCTGGGCCTGCTGGACGGCGGCCCGCTCGTCCCGGAGGGCGCGGCGGACGCCGACCCGGACAGCGCGGCCAACCGCGAGCTGGCCGCCGCCGTCGCGGAACGGTCCATCGTGCTGCTGCGCAACGCCGGCCGGCTGCTGCCCCTCGACCCGCGGACGACCGCCAGGATCGCCGTCATCGGGCCCTGCGCCGACGACCCGCGCACCCTGATGGGCTGCTACTCCTTCCCCAACCACGTGCTCGACCGGTATCCCTCCCGCGGCATGGGCCTGCCGGTCGAGACCGTCCTGAGCCGCGTCGAGGCGGAGTTCCCCGGCGCCGCCGTGCGGTACGCCCCCGGAGCGGACGTCTCCGGCGGGGACACGTCGGGCTTCGCCGCGGCGGCCGACCTGGCCGCGGGCTCGGATGTCGCGCTGCTGCTCGTCGGCGACCGGGCCGGGATGTTCGGCGGCGGCACCTCGGGCGAGGGCTGCGACGCGGCCGACCTGCGGCTGCCCGGCGTGCAGGCGGAGCTGGTGGAGGCGGTGCTGGAGACGGGGACACCCGTCGTGCTCGTCGTGGTGTCCGGCCGTCCCTACGCCCTCGGCGCGTACGAGGACCGGGTGGCCGCCGCGATCCAGGCGTTCTTCCCCGGGGTGGAGGGAGGAGCGGCGCTCGCCGGGGTGCTGAGCGGCCGGGTGAACCCGTCCGGGCGGCTGCCCGTGCAGATCCCGCGCTCGCCGTCCATCAACCCGTCCACCTACCTGCAACCGCCGCTCGGCGGCAGGGCCGACGGGATCACGGTGCTGGACCCCACTCCCGCCTTCCCGTTCGGCCACGGGCTGTCGTACGCGCCGGTCGCGTACGAGGCCATGGGCACGTCGCAGCCGGAATGTCGTACGGACGGCGAGATCGAGGCGCGGGTGACAGTCCGCAACGCGGGCGAGCGTCCCGTGGAGGAGGTCGTGCAGCTGTACGCCTCGGACCCGGTGGCGCAGGTCACCCGGCCCGTGGTGTGGCTGGTCGGCTTCGCCCGGGTGCCGCTGGAGCCCGGGGAGTCCCGCGAGGTCGCCTTCGACGTGCCCGCCGCCGCGTTCTCGTTCACCGGCGTCGACGGCCGCCGGCTCGTGGAGCCGGGGGAGATCGTGCTGTCGTCCGGACCGTCGGCGGGCGACCTGCCGCTGAGCGCCCGGATCCGGCTCACCGGAGCCCCGGACGTGCTCGGTGCCGCGCGCCGGCTCACCACCCGTGCCCGTCTCCAGGAGAGGAACCAGTGAACACGCGGACCTACGACAACCCGGTGGTGGCCGGGTTCCACCCCGACCCGAGCGTGTGCCGGGCCGGCGACGACTACTACCTGGTGTGCTCCAGCTTCGAGTACTTCCCCGGCGTGCCGATCTTCCACAGCCGTGACCTGGTGCACTGGCGGCAGATCGGCAACGTCCTGGACCGGCCCTCGCAACTCCACCTGCCCCCGGACATCCCCGCCTCCGGCGGGATCTACGCGCCGACGATCCGCCACCACGACGGCACCTTCTACCTGATCACCACGAACGTGGGAGGGCGGGGCAACTTCATCGTCACCGCCGAGCGCCCCGAGGGGCCGTGGTCGGACCCGGTCTGGATCGACCTGCCCGGCATCGACCCCGACCTGACCTGGGACGAGAACGGCTCCTGCTGGTGCGCCTTCTCCGGCACCCAGGTCGCGCGGATCGACCCCGCGGCGGGCCAGGTGCTGGAGGGCCCGTACGAGGTCTGGTCCGGCACCGGCGGGAAGTACCCGGAGGCGCCGCACCTGTTCCAGGTGGACGGCTGGTGGTACCTGCTGATGTCGGAGGGCGGCACCGAGCGCGGCCACGCCGTGTCGATCGCCCGCGCCAGCTCGCCGCGCGGCCCGTTCGAGCCCGGCCCGGCCAACCCGATCCTCACCCACCGCGGCACCGACCGGCCGATCCAGAGCACCGGCCACGCCGACCTGGTCCAGGCCGCCGACGGCTCCTGGTGGATGGTGCTGCTCGGCACCCGCCCGCGCGGCTACACCCCGGAGTTCCAGGTCCTGGGCCGGGAGACCTTCCTCACCCCGGTGCGGTGGGAGGACGGCTGGCCGGTCGTGGGGCCCGTCGAGGAGCGCCACCCCGCGCCCGCCGCCTGGCACCCGCTCGCGCCGGAGCCGTCCCGCGACGACTTCGACGGTGACGCCCTGGCTCCGTACTGGATCTCCCCGCGCGAGCGCCCGGACGGCTCGTGGTCGCTGACCGAGCGCCCCGGCCGGCTCACGCTGCACGCCACCGGCCCGACCCTCGACCGGCCCGGCCACACCTTCGTCGGCCGCCGCCAGCAGCACCACGGCTGCCGCGTCACCGCCCGGCTCGAACCGGCCCCGCCCGGATCGGAACCGGCCGGATCGGAACCGCCCGGATCGGAACCGGCCGGATCGGAACCGCCCGGATCGGAGCCGGGCAGGGCGGGGCTGTCCATCCGGATGGACGAGGCCCACCACTACGACCTGGAGGTGAGCGGCGGGCGGGCCCGGGTGATCGCCCGGATCGGGCCGCTGCGCCAGTGCGTGGCCGATCGGCCGGTGCCGCCCGGCCCGCTCACTCTCACCATCGACGTCCGCACCCGCGACATCCTGCCGCCGTCCGTCATCGGGCCGGTCGCCGGGTCGCCCACGCAGCCGACCGGCGTGGCGGCCAGGGGCCCGGACACCATCTCCTTCTCCGCGGGGGACACGCTGCTGGCCGAGCTGGACGGCCGCTACCTGTCCACCGAGGTCGCCACCGGCTTCACCGGCCGGGTCATCGGCATGTACGCCACCGAGGGCAGCGCGTGCTTCGACTGGTTCGACTACCAGGCGACCGGCTAGGCATCAGGGGCACGGCTCCTTCCGGCAAGTACCCGTTCTGGAGGGCGGATGTGAGGCGAGATTCCGGATGGCGCGCTAGCATTCCATCTCATGGAATCTTCTGGAGGAGAGCCCCGTGGGTGAGGCCCAGTCCCCGGTGGGGAGCGTCGACCGCGCCCTGCTGATCCTGCAGGAGATCGGCAAGCGCAGCCGGGGCGTTACGCTCGACGAGCTCGCCACCCGGCTCGCCCTGCCCAAGAGCTCGCTGCACCGCCTGCTCGGCGCGCTGAAGCACCGTGGCTTCGCCGCGCAGCCCGAGCCGAGCGGCCCCTACTTCCTGGGCACCGAGCTGCTGGCCACGGCCTTCCGATACTACGAGTCCATGGACCTGCGCACCCTCGTGCGTCCGCTGTTGCTGCGGCTGCGCGAGGAGTTCGACGAGACCGTGCACATGGCCGTGCTCGACGGCGGCGAGATCGTCTACCTCGACAAGGTCGAGGCCGTGCGGTCGATCACGATGAGCTCGGTGGTGGGCGGGCGCAACGCCGCGCACTGCACGGGTGTCGGCAAGGCGCTGCTGGCCTGGACGTACCCGACCGACGAGGCCGTCAAGGCGTGGGCCGAGAAGTACGGCCCCCTCGGCGTGCGGACCAGGAACACCATCACCGCCCCGGCCAAGCTCGCCGCCCACCTGGAGCAGGTGCGCGACCGCGGCTACGCGCTCGACCTGGAGGAGAACGAGCCGGGCGTGCGCTGCGTCGCGGCGCCGATCTTCCTGGGCAGGACCGTGCCGGTCGCCGCGGTGAGCGTGACCGCGATCAAGGACCGGATGTCGCCGGCCCGGCTGGAAGAGGTCGGGGCGGGCCTCCGTCGCGCGATCTCCGAGCAGCTCTGACCGGAATGCCGTTCTGCATGGTGGATTGAAGGGGTTGGGGATGGACCTGAAACCGGTACCGGTTCCCGCGGCCCGGCTCGGCGAGGGGCCACGCTGGGACGACGGCACGGAGACGCTGCTGTGGGTGGACATCCCGGCCGGCCTGGTGCACCGGCTGGACCCCGCCGACGACGCCCTGGAGTCCATCGACGTGGGCCGGCCGGTCGGCGTGGCGCTGCCCCGGGCCTCGGGCGGCCTGGCGCTCGCGGTCAGGGACGGCTTCGCCGTCCACGAGGGGGGACGGCTGGAGGTGGTCGCCCCCGTGACCGCCGCCGAGCCGCCCGGCAACCGGATGAACGACGGCGCCTGCGACCGCGCCGGACGGTTCTTCGCGGGCACCAAGGCCGAGGACGACACCCCGGGCGCGGGCTCGCTCTACCGGCTGGACACCGACCGGAGCTGCGCGCGGGTGCTGGCCGGGGTGACGATCTCGAACGGCATCGCGTGGAGCCCGGACGAGCGGCTGCTGTACTACGTGGACACGGCCACCGACCAGGTGGACGTCTTCGACTACGACCCGTCGAGCGGCGAGATGGCGAACCGGCGGCGCTTCGCCGGGCTCCCGCAGCCCGACGGCATCACGGTGGACGCCGCCGGGCACGTGTGGGTCGCGCTGTGGGGCGGCGCGTCGGTCGTGCGGCTGCGGCCCGACGGCTCGACGGACCTGACCGTCCCCGTCCCCGCCGCCAACGTGACGAGCTGCGCGTTCGGCGGGCCCGATCTGGACGTGCTGTACGTGACCACCGCCTGGGACGGCAGCGGCGGCGGGGAGCTGTGGCGCTGCCCCACCCCGTACACGGGCCTGCCCGCCAATCCCTACCGCGACCTGCCCCGCTCCTGACGGCCGGCACGCACGGAGAACGGGCGCCCGAGGAGTTCGGGCGCCCGAGGAGTTCGGGCGCCGGAGGAAGGCCGGGAAGGTCAGGCGCCGGGGGACAGGAGGGCCTTGACCGGGTTCGGGTCGCCGTTCATGAGCCTGGTGAAGACCTCCGCCCCCTTGCTCAGCGGGAACGTGTCCACCCAGCTCAGGTCCCAGCTCCCGACCATCGCGGCGGCGGCGGCGAAGTCGGCGCCGGAGTAGGCGAACGAGCCCAGCACCCGCTGCTCGCCGCGCACCAGCCCGGCCGCGTCGAAGCCGGGCTCGGTGTCGGCCAGCCCCAGCCAGACCGCCGTCCCGCCCGGCCGCAGCAGGGCGGCCGACGCGCGACGGGTGGCCGCCGCGCCCACCGCGTCGAAGATCACGTCGTACTCGCCGGTCAGCTCGCCGGTCGCGGCGTCCGCCCCGAGGCGGCCGGCGAGGGCCAGGCGGCTCTCCGACCGGTCGGCGACGTCCACCCCGGCGGCCCCGCCCGTACGGGCGACCTGCAGGCACGCCAGCCCGATCGCGCCCGCGCCGATGACACCCACCCGCGCCCCGGCCGGGGCTCCGGCCAGCTCCCAGGCGTGCACGGCGTTCGCCACGGGCTCCACGACGCCCGCGGCCGTCCAGCCGAGTCCCTCGGGCAGGGCGACCAGCGCGGCGGCGGGCACGGACACGCGCTCGGCGAACCCGCCGGGCCGGTGCACCCCGACGATCCGCCGGTTCCGGCACACGTTCCGCAGCCCGAGCGCGCACACGTCGCACGACCCGCACGACAGGATCGGGTTGACCAGCACCGGCCGCCCGTCGTCGGTGCGGCCCGCGAACTCGTGCCCCATCACCAGCGGCGGCACCCGGAAGCCGGGCGTCCTGACGCCGTGCAGCTCGCTCCCGCAGATGCCGGAGGCGACCACGTGGACCAGCACCTCGTCCCGGCCGACCACGGGCTCGTCGACCTCCCGCAGCTCCACCGTCGCGGGTCCGGTGAACACCAGTGCCTTCACGGCGTCGCTCCGATCACAGGGTTGGTCAGGGTGCCGATGCCGGAGACGCCCACCTGGACGGCGGCCGCCGGGGGATCACCGGTGCCGGCGCGTACGGTGCCAAGCCTCATATGTGCTCCTGATTCCGCTATGCAGAATGTAGTTCCGAAACCACGACAGAACATCAGCACCACACATCGATGTCAAGGGTTCCGCTAAACGGAACGCTAGTGCGCCATGCGGAATTGGTGCTATTTTCGCCGGGAACTACCAGAGGGGCGGTCCCACGCATGTACCCCGAGATCGACACGCCGGCTCTCGTCATCGACCTGGACGTGGTCAGGGCCAACGTGAGCGAGATGGCGAAGGCGGCGGCGAGCAACGGCGTCCGCCTGCGCCCGCACATCAAGACCCACAAGATGCCCGAGCTGGCGCGCATGCAGCTCGACGCCGGGGCGACCGGCATCACCTGCGCCAAGCTCGGCGAGGCCGAGGTGATGGCCGACGCCGGGATCGACGACATCCTGCTCGCCTTCCCGATCTGGGGCGAGCCCAAGCTGCGCCGGCTGGCGGCGCTGCGCGAGCGGGCCAGGGTCCGCGTCAGCCTCGACTCGCCCGAGGTGGCGGAGGGGCTCGGCCGGCTGGGCGGGCCGCCGGTGGAGGTCCTGGTCGAGGTGGACACCGGTCAGCACCGGCTCGGACGCCCGCCGGGGCGGCCCACCGCCGACCTGGTGGCCGAGATCGCCGCGATCCCCGGCGTCGAGGTCGTCGGCCTCCTCACGCTGGCCGGGCACGCCTACCACTCCCGCACCGCGGAGGAGCTGGCCGAGACCTCCCGGCGCGAGGGCGCCGACCTGGTGGCCACCGCCGAGCTGTGCGCCCGCGAGGGCATCGCCCTGCGCGAGATCAGCGTGGGCTCCACGCCCACCGCCAGGCACGTCGCGGGGGTGGCCGGGGTGACCGAGATCAGGCCGGGCACCTATGTCTTCAACGACACCGCGATGATCCGGCTGGGGGTCGCCAACGAGCGGACCGCCGGCGCCCGCGTGCACTCCACGGTCATCGCCCGGCCGACGCCCGAACGGGTCGTGTTCGACGCCGGCACCAAGTGCCTCACCTCCGACGGCACCGGCACGCCCGACTGGATCAGGGTGGTCGGGCATCCGTACGCGCACATGGACTTCCTCAACGAGGAGCACGGCGTGGCGCTGCTGGAGCCGGGCCACCACGACGCGCTGCCGGTCGGCACGCGGGTCCAGCTCATCCCCGGTCACGCCTGCTCGGCCGTGAACATGTTCGACTCCGCGTACGGGGTCGAGGGCGGCCGGGTCACCACCGAACTGCGCGTCGCGGCCCGCGGCGCCGTGCGCTGACATGCTGACGAAGGAGGAGATCGCATGAGGGGACTGGCCGGCAAGAGGGTGCTGATCAGCGGCGGCAGCAGCGGGATCGGCGCCGCCACGGCACGCAGGTTCCTGGAGGAGGGCGCCAGGGTCGTCATCGGCGGGCTGGACCCGGCCGAGGTGGCGGCGACCGCGTCAGAGCTGTCGGCGCTGGGCGAGGTGAGCGGCCTGGCGGCCGACGTGTCGGCGGAGGCGGACGTCTCCCGGCTGGTCGAGGGCGCGATCGCGGCGCTCGGCGGGCTGGACGTCCTGATCAACAATGCCGGAACGGCCTGGCGCGAGCCGTTCCTGGAGATCACGCCGGAGCACTGGGACCGGATCATGGCCGTGAACCTGCGCGGCATGTTCCTCGTCGCCCAGGCCGTGGCCAGGCGGCTCGTGGACCAGGGCACGGGCGGGGTGATCCTCAACATGTCCTCCACCAACGGCCTGGGCGGCGAGGCGGACTACGCCCACTACAACGCCTCCAAGGGCGGGGTGCTGCTGCTCACCAGGACCATGGCCGTGGAGCTCGGCAGGCACGGCATCCGGGTCAACGCGCTCTGTCCCGGCTACATCAGGACCCCGCTCAACGCCTCGATCTCGGCCGGGCTGGCCGACGACTTCGTCTCGTCGTACGAGAGCGAGCTGATCCCGCTCGGCCGGGCCGGTCTGGCCGAGGAGGTGGCCGCCGGCTACGCCTTCCTCGCCAGTGACGACGCGGCCTTCATCCACGGCACCGAGCTGGTCATCGACGGAGGTCAGCTGGCCGTCATGTAGATCCACCCCTTGACACGCTCTCCGCTCGGGTGGTGTCCTCTCCCTGATTCGGAATGACATTCCGTCATACGGAACGCGTTTGGATCGCCGTGACCGGCGTGAACCCGCTGGTGTCCAACGCCGGCGGGCTCTACAAGTGGTCGGTCCCGCTGTCGTCGCTCACAGGCGCCGGCACCACCCCACAACATCCTGTTCCACGGCACGGACGGGACCAGGAACGACTACTCGAACCTGGTCACGCTGACCCACCACTGACCCCGCCCCGCAGCACGTGAGCCCGTCCCTCTGGGGGGGCGGGCTCACGTCCGTTCACGGACCTTCGGGACAAAACCATTTGAACGAGTGAGTACTCGCTCATTATGCTCTGCGCCATGGCCAGAAGGAGAAGGGTGCCGGCCATGGCACCAGAAGATCGCCGTGCCGCGCTCATCGCCGCCACGCTTCCCCTGCTGCGCGAGTACGGCACCGCCGTCAGCACCCGTCAGATCGCCGAGGCCGCGGGAGTGGCCGAGGGCACGATCTTCGGCGTCTTCCCCGACAAGGCCTCGCTGCTGCGGGCCGCGCTGATGAGCGCGTTCGACCCGCAGCCGGCCGTGGACGCCCTGGCGGCCATCGGCACCCAGGTCGAGCTGCGCGCGCGACTGCTCGCCGCCGTCACGAAGCTGCGGACCGGGATGAGCGCCAACGCCAACCTCATCGCCGCTCCCAAGGAGCTGATGAGCGAGGACGCCGAGTTCCGCGAGCGGATGTTCGGCGGCCGGCAGCGGATAGCGGCCGCACTGGCCGCCCTGATGGAGCCCGATCGCGACCGGCTGCGCCGCTCTCCCGAGGCCACGGCACACCTGCTGCTCATGCTGATCACGGTGCGGGTGCACCGCGGCTTCGGTCAGGGCGGCGATCTCGGAGACATGGACGACGCGGAGATCGTCTCCGTGCTGCTCGACGGGCTGCTCGTGCGGCCTTCCCCCGACCCTTCGACAGAAAGCCCTTCTTGATGCTGCTCCGTCTGCTGCGGGTCCAGCTCAGGCCGTACGGGAAAGAGATCACGCTCGTGGTCCTCTTCCAGTTCGTGCAGACGCTGGCCACGCTCTATCTCCCCACACTGAACGCCGACATCATCGACGATGGCGTCGTCAAGGGCGACACCGGCTACATCGCCCGCATCGGGCTGGTGATGCTCGGTGTGACGCTCGTCCAGATCGTCTGCTCCGTCGTGGCCGTGTACTACGGCGCCCGGACCTCGATGGCGCTGGGCCGGGACCTGCGGGCCGCGATCTTCCACCGGGTGCAGAACTTCTCGGCCCAGGAGGTCAACAGGTTCGGCCCGCCGTCCCTCATCACCCGGACCACCAACGACGTGCAGCAGGTGCAGCTGCTCGTGCTGATGACGTTCACGATGGTGGTGGCCGCGCCGATCATGTGCGTCGGCGGCATCGTCCTGGCGCTGCGCCAGGACGCGGCGCTGTCGTCGCTGCTGCTCGTCGCGCTGCCCGTGATGATCGTCGTCGTGGGCGTGGTCGTCATGCGGATGCGCCCGCACTTCCGCACCATGCAGGAGCGCATCGACCGGATCAACCAGGTGCTGCGCGAGCAGATCACCGGCATCCGGGTCATCAGGGCCTTCGTCCGCGACCGGCACGAGCGCGAGCGCTTCGGCGTGGCCAACGACCAGCTGACCGACGTGTCGCTGCGGGTCGGGCGGCTGATGGCGCTGATGTTCCCCACGGTCATGCTGGTGGTGAACCTGTCCAGCGTCGCCGTGGTGTGGTTCGGCGGCCACCGCATCGCCGACGGGGCCATGCAGGTGGGCGCGCTGACCGCGGTCATCTCCTACCTGATGCAGATCCTCATGTCGGTGATGATGGCCATGTTCATGTTCATGATGATCCCGCGGGCCGAGGTCTGCGCCGAGCGCATCGAGGAGGTGCTCGACACCGAGCCGACCGTCCACCCGCCGGCCGACCCCGTCACCCCCGAGCGACGCATCGGCGAGCTGGAGCTGCGCTCCGTGGACTTCCGGTACCCGGGCGCCGAGCAGCCGGTGCTGTGCGACGTGAGCTTCACGGCGCGGCCGGGCCGTACCACCGCGATCATCGGCAGCACGGGCAGCGGCAAGACCACGCTGCTCAACCTCATCCCGCGCCTGTTCGACGCGACCGCCGGCGAGGTGCTGGTCGACGGCGTCGGTGTCCGCGACCTCGACCCGGCCGTGCTCTCCCGGGCGGTCGGCCTGGTCCCGCAGTCGCCCTACCTCTTCTCCGGCACCGTCGCCTCCAACCTGAGGTACGGCAGGCCGGACGCCACCGACGAGGAGCTGTGGCGGGCCCTGGAGGTGGCCCAGGCCCGCGAGTTCGTCGAGGCGATGCCCGGCGGCCTGGAGGAGCCGATCTCCCAGGGCGGCACGAACGTCTCCGGCGGGCAGCGCCAGCGCCTGGCCATCGCCAGGACATTGGTGCACCGGCCCGAGATCTACCTGTTCGACGACTCCTTCTCCGCCCTCGACTTCGCCACCGACGCCCGGCTGCGGGCCGCGCTGGCCGAGGAGATCACCGACGCCACGATCGTCATCGTGGCCCAGCGCGTCAACACGATCCGTGACGCCGACCGCATCCTCGTCCTGGAGGAGGGCCGCGTGGTCGGCAGCGGCGACCACGCCGAGCTCATGACCACCTGCCCGACGTACCGGGAGATCGTGCTGTCCCAGCTCACCGAACAGGAGGCGGCCGCATGAGCACCCCCCAAGCGCCCCCGCGGCGCCCTCAGCCCAGCTTCGGCCCCGGCCGCATGATGTCCGGGCCCGCCGAGAAAGCCCTCGACTTCGGCGGCTCGCTCCGCCGGCTGCTGCACCTGCTGCGGCCCGAGCGCGCGATGCTCGTCGTCGTCCTGGCCCTCGGCACGGCCAGCGTCGCGCTGACCGTGACGGGCCCCAAGATCCTCGGCCACGCCACGGACCTGATCTTCTCCGGCATCATCGGAGCCCAGCTCCCCGCGGGGAGCACCAAGGAGCAGGCCGTGGCGGGGCTGCGCGCCCGGGGCCAGGGCACGTTCGCCGACATGGTGTCGTCGATGAACGTGGTGCCCGGCCACGGCATCGACTTCACCGCGCTGGCCCAGGTGCTGGGCTGGGTGCTGGCCATCTACGTGGTGGCGGCGCTGCTCGGGATCGTGCAGTTCCGGCTGACCACGATCGTCGTGCAGCGCGCGGCGTCCCGGCTGCGCGGGCGGATCGAGGCCAAGCTGTCCCGGCTGCCGCTGAGCTACTTCGACGGCCAGCCGCGCGGTGAGATCCTCAGCCGCGCCACCAACGACACCGACAACGTCGCCCAGACGCTCCAGCAGACGATGAGCCAGCTCATCTCGTCGGCGCTGACGGTCGTGGCGGTGCTGGTGATGATGTTCTGGATCTCGCCGATCCTGGCGCTCATCGCGCTGGTCACGGTGCCGGTGTCGGTCTACGTCACCACGGTCGTCGGCAAGCGGTCGCAGCCGCAGTTCATCAAGCAGTGGTCCTCGACGGGCAAGCTCAACGGCCACATCGAGGAGATGTACGGCGGGCACACCCTGGTCAAGGTGTTCGGCCGGCAGAAGGAGGCCGCCGAGACCTTCGACCGGCACAACGAGGCCCTGTTCACCTCCAGCTTCCGCGCCCAGTTCATCTCCGGGATGATCCAGCCGGCGATGATGTTCATCGGCAACCTCAACTACGTGCTGGTCGCCGTGGTGGGCGGGTTCAAGGTCGCCTCGGGCTCGATCTCGCTGGGCGACGTGCAGGCGTTCATCCAGTACTCGCGGCAGTTCAGCCAGCCGCTGACCCAGGTGGCCGGCATGGCGAACCTGGTGCAGTCGGGCGTCGCCTCCGCCGAGCGGGTCTTCGAGCTGCTGGAGGCCCCGGAGCAGTCCCCGGAGCCGGACCAGCCCGCCCGGCCGGCGCAGGTCAGGGGCCGGGTGGCGTTCGAGAACGTGTCCTTCCGCTACGCGCCGGACCGGCCGCTGATCGAGAACCTGTCGCTGACCGTCGAGCCCGGTCAGACCGTGGCCATCGTCGGCCCGACCGGAGCGGGCAAGACGACGCTGGTCAACCTCATCATGCGCTTCTACGAGGTGACCGGCGGCCGGATCACGCTCGACGGCGTCGACATCGCCGAGATGTCCCGGGAGGAGCTGCGCGCCGGCATCGGCATGGTGCTGCAGGACACGTGGCTGTTCGGCGGGACGATCGCGGAGAACATCGGCTACGGCGCCGAAGGCGCCACGCGGGAACGCATCGAGGCCGCCGCGGAGGCCGCCCACGTGGACCGCATCGCGCACACGCTGCCCGACGGCTACGACACGGTGATCGACGAGGAGGGCGCCACGGTCAGCGCGGGGGAGAAGCAGCTGATCACGATCGCCCGGGCGTTCCTGTCGGAGCCGGCGATCCTCATTCTGGACGAGGCCACCAGCTCGGTCGACACCCGCACCGAGGTGCTCATCCAGCGGGCGATGAGCTCGCTGCGCGAGGGCCGCACCAGCTTCGTGATCGCCCACCGGCTGTCCACGATCCGCGACGCCAGCCTGATCCTGGTCATGGAGAACGGGCGGATCGTCGAGCAGGGCACGCACGAGTCGCTCCTGGCGGCGGACGGCGCCTACGCCCGGCTGTACTCCGCCCAGTTCGCCCAGGCCGTGGTGGAGGTGGACTAGGGCGCGACATAGTTGTCCGCGTAGGCGGCGGACGGTGGGACCTCTTCGATCACATCGATGAGGACGCCGTTGGGGTCGGCCACGATGAAGTGTCGCTGGCCGAACTCCTCGGTGCGCAGATCCAGCTCGGGCTTCAGGCCCTCGCCGAGGACGAGGCGCTCCCACTCGGCGTCGACGTCCTCGACCTCGAAGTTGAGCAGCAGGCCCTGGACCGGCCTGCGGTAGGCGTGGGGCACGGTGGGGTGACCGTGGTCGAGCAGGGCGAGCTCGTACCACTGGTCACCCCGCCGTCGCAGGCTGACGTACCAGTCCGCCTCGAACGTCACCTCGAACTCGAACAGCCGGGTGTAGAAGTCGCGTGACTCCCGCAGACGTGTGACACCGATGACGGGATAGAAGCTGGTCAACCTCATCAGAATCCCCATTCACATACCGATGGTATGTCGGATACGCTATTGACGTACCATCGGTATGTCAACGGAGCGCGGATGACCAGCAGAGCGGAGCAGCGCGAGCAGACCCGGCGAATCCTCGTGGCGGCCGGACGGCGGCTCTTCGCGACCAAGGGCTACGGCGCGGTGGGCCTGTCAGAGATCGTCCGTGCCGCCGAAGTCACCAAGGGCGCGCTGTACCACCACTTCGACAGCAAGGCAGACCTCTTCCGAGCCGTCCTCCAGGAGGTCCAGGACGAGGTCGGCAGGAAGGTGGCGGCCGCCGCCGACGCGCACGACGATCCGTGGACGCGGTTCACGGCCGGCTGCCGGTGCTTCCTGTCCGCCAGCACCCATCCGGACGTTCAGCGGATCATGCTCATCGACGGCCCGGCAGTCCTGGGCTGGAACGAGTGGAGAGCCATGGACGAGGCCGCCTCCGCCCGCCACCTGACGGAGGCACTCACGAGCCTGATGGACGAGGGCGTCATCGCGCGCCGGCCCGTGAGGCCGTTGACTCATCTGTTGTCGGGAGCGATGAACGAGGCCGCGCTCTTCCTGGCCGGATCGAGCGACCCCCAGGACCTCCCCGACACCATGGCCGCCCTGACCCAGATCCTGGAGTCCCTCCGCACCACGTGAGCGAGGCGGGCGCACAGGCCACGTACGAGCCCGCTCGGAGCAGCCTTTCACCACAACGTCGAGGAGCGGGCCGAGCCGCGGGGCCAGCAGCTTCGATCCGCGCCATCAGGCAACCGCCCGACATCGCCACTGCCAGCGCAGATCCCCACCATGATCGCGATGTGTCACTGAAGTACTGGCCCATCGTTCGCTCAACAGGCGCTACACAGATTCTCAACATCGGCCTGGCTACCTTCGCGGTGTCCACTACGACGAGCACCAAGGAGAACCCGATGCGAACGCTCAACACGATGGTCCTCGGTGCGGCGGTCGCCGCCGCGGCTCTGACCGCGAGCGCCCCCGCGCAGGCCTCCGTCCAGGCCGGCGCCCAGACCTCCCCCACCACCGTCACCACGGCCGCCGCGGCCGCCGCGGCGGCCGGCTCGACGGCGATGTCCTGCCGTGAGGTGCGTGTGTACCGTCCGGAGATGCGCAAGGGACACGTGGCCGCGACCGGCTGGGCGATCGGCTGCTCCAGCAACCAGCGCACCAAGATCATGCTTCAGCGCAAGCGCTGGTGGGGCTGGCAGAACATCTCCAGCGCCTCCTGGTACGGGGCCGGCAAGAAGACCTTGTACAAGGGCTGCAAGCGGGGGACCACCTTCACCTACCGCCTGCAGGGCCAGGTCAGCTACTACGCGGGAAGCAAGTACGTCGTCCACAACGGCTGGAGCCCCAAGATGCGCGCGAAGTGCCCGTGACGCGCTCCGTCCGCCATCCCGTGGGGTGACCATCCAGTACTCCAGTGACGCTTCCGGATCCTGAGGCGTTGGGGTCGCATGGAGACGGCCACCGCGTGATCATTCGGAGTTCGTGAAGACAACCGAAGATCGTGCGGTGGCCGCGAGCGACAGTGAACTCCCCGTGCTCCTCCTGGTGACGCCGCAGGTCGGCGCCGAGGAGCTGGTGCCGTAGCTGGAGTCGAGTTCGGAGCGGGTTCGCACGTGGCCGGGCGTGGCCCGTACGCAGCCCAGGACCGCGGCGAGCAGAGGACGGAACGGGACTGTCAGGACGGCAGCCGCATGATGCGGAGGAAGGCGGGGAGCAGCCACGGCCGCCTGCCCCGGACGACGACGTCGCCGGCGAGCACCGCCCGGGCCCTGCTGACCCGGCCGAACAGCATCAGGTTGAGCGCCACCGGGTCGAAGGCGAGGCGGACATCCGTCGGCCCGCCCGGCGGTTCGACGGTCACCCGGCCGTCGTCGATCACGATGGACCGGGTGGTCGTGTACGGGGAGGCGAACTCCACCGCGACCCGCCGCCTCGGCCAGGGGCCGTGACCGTCGAGCAGCCGGCCGTAGCCGTGGTGGATGACACCGATGAGGAACAGCTCGAAGAACAGGGCGGCCTCGCGCCGGGGCACCCACCACCGCGCGCCCACCGGCCGGGCGATGTCCCGGCCGTGGATCTGCAGCTCGTTGAGCAGGTGGGCGAGCAGCCCGGCCAGGGGGACCGCGGAGCCGCCGAGCCACGGCACGGCGGCGGCCGGGTCCTCGCCGTCCGTCGCGTCGAGGAGCAGCTTGATGTCCGAGCGGATCTGACCGGCCAGCGCCTCCGGGTCCCGCTCCGTGAACCGTCCCAGGACGACCTCGTTGAGGTCTGCGACGGTGTCGATGGTGGTCTCCCTCATCAGCTCGCCGAGGCCGTGGACCGGTGGCGGGGCGACTCCGAACATGGAGGCGCACGCCTGGGTGAGGGTGGCCACGTGCGCGGCGGTGTCGGCCACCGACCAGTGCCGGGTCGCCTGAGCGGACGGTGCTTCAGCCGCCGAGAGCAGGTCGGTGAAACGATCGCCTGTTGTCGCCAGTGCGGCGCGCGTCGTCCGCCACGCGTCGTCCGTGATCGCGACGATCATGTTCGTTCACTCTCCAGTTCCACGCCCCCACCGGAGGTTCCACGGGAGCTCCCGCCGGAGCCCCGGCGGGAGGCCAGTCCCCGGCGTACCGCCCCCACGACCGGCGCGAGGGCGAAGGCCAGCAGCGCGAGCTCGGCCAGGAACAGGAAGACGGTGAAGATCCATTCGTTGGACCCGTGCGGCCCGTAGACCCGGTTGGGCAGCCCGACGTCGATCGCCTCGGTCTGCCGGCCCACCTGGCCGGTGTCCCGGTCGCTGCCGGCGAGGGTGACTCCCGTGCGGCGGACGACGCCGTCGTGGGAGCGGAAGTCGCCGGTCCACGCGCAGCTCTCGTGGCCGGGGTGCCGCACGCAGTCCAGGCGTTGCGCGGTGAAGGTCCCGGACCGGCCGGCCCCGGCGGCGAGCCGCAGCGCCGGGCCGATCCCGGGGACCGTCCAGGACAGCAGGAGGGCGGTGACGAGCAGGAGGGCCACGGTCAGCGGCGGGGACGGGCGCCTTCGTCTCATGCCGCTCCGAGCGCGCAGCCACAGCGCATGACGCTGCGCTCGGCCTCGCGCGGCCGGCGGTGCAGCAGCATCGCGACCACCATCGGGACGAAGACCACGGCGTTGTAGAACAGGTGCAGCTCCACGCGGGGGATCACGAGCTGGATGATGCTGGTCGGAACGGGCCGTCCGGCCAGGTGCGTGCCGGTGATCGCCTGGAGCAGCAGGAGCAGGTGCTCGATGTGGTGCCAGAACTGGATGGCCAGCGCGATTGTCCACCACGTCCGGGAGCGGCCGGTGAAGCCGGGCCGCAGCAGGATCAGCCCGACGAGCATGACCAGGGCGTAGCCGTAGTGCATCCATTCGGAGGTGACGAGCCAGGGGAACGGCAGCCCGAGCACGCCGCGCGCCTCCGGGATCGGCCATCCGAGCGCGTAGATCTGGATCGCCTGCACGATGTGTTCCGCCCAGTGGGCGAGGACGATCACCAGGAAGACGCCGAGGGCGGCCTTGTGGTGTCGCTCGTTGAGCTGCCGCCGAGTGGTGACGGGGGTGGACATGGTCGAGCTCCTGACGTCGGACTTTCCGGTGGTGGATGCTCAGGGCGTCGTGACGGGGGAGTAGCGGTCGAGGGCTCGTCTGAGCGGGGCGGGGATCTCGGCCGGGGTGAGGGCGCCTGCGGGGTCGCGGCGCATGCACGCGATCGTCTGCCGTCCGCCGGCGACGAGCCGGGCCGGGCCGGCGCCCAGCCGGTAGTAGCGGAAGTCCATGGTCACCCGGTTCGCCTCGATGCCGCCCAGGGACATGCGGATCGACACCTCGTCGAGGGCGTACAGCTCGGCGAAGAACTCGCACGAGCAGTCGGCTGTGACCAGGACGAGGTCGCCGGCGAGCGCCTGGAGGACCTCCGGCGCCTGGTCGGCGAGGAAGCGTTCCCGGCAGCGGCCCTGCCACTCGAAATAGTGGGAGAAGTACACGTTCCCGACGACGTTGGTGTCGGCGAAGGTGACGACCTGGCGGTGTTCGTAGAAGGGAGTCATCGCGTCTCCTGGGTGAGCACGGCCACGACCATGGATCGCGGCGGGCCGTCGGAGCTGTCCAACGTGAGCAGTCCGGACAGGACCGCCAGCCCGGACGGGCCGGTCAGCTTGATCCAGCCGTGCTCGTAGGCCGCCTCGACCTGCAGCGCCTCCGCCTGACCGGCCTCGGGCAGGCACTTGTGAGCCGTTCTCAGCCGGGAGTCGAGGGTGAGCCGGGACTCGCCCGTCAACCGCGCGAGCTGCTCGGCCTGCCGGGCCCACCCCGGCTCGGGCTGGAACGGCGGCTCGGGCCGGAGCGGCGGCTCGCCCAGCTCCAGCCACTCGTCGGTCACGGCCGACGCCCCCGGACACAGGTCTCCGACCATCCGCTCCAGGTACGGGCCGGTCAGCAGCGCAGGCATGGCGTCCATGCGCAGCGGCCCGGTGTCGAGGAGCCGCAGCCCCGTCCAGCTGAACACCGGCCGCCCGTCCGCTGACCGCGCCACGACGTCGTAGACGTAGTCGGCGCCGTGATGCGACCGTTCGACCGCCTCGACGACCACCTCCGCGGGCGGGGCCGCGCGGCCGTGCGCCTGGAACCGGTCGCAGCCGACCGGCAGGAGCCGCCGGTGCGGCACGCACGCCTGGAGCACGTGGATGGCCGCGTCGTGCAGGGCGGCCTCCCCCAGGACCGGTGACCCCATGTCGAGGTCGTCGCCGGTGGCCGACAGGACGGCGCGGCAGCCGGTGGGGAAGAGCGACTCGAAGCGGGCCAGCCGCCGGAACGCGGGCCCGTGGAAGAACAGCGGCCCGTACAGGTCGGCCGGATCGTGGGCGGGGGGATCATCGGCCGGGACGGCGACGTCCGGGGGGCCGGCGGACGTGGCGGCGACCCGGCCGGCGAAGTGCACGGCGGAGAAGTCGGTCTCCGCGCTGCGGATGGTGACCTCCACGTCGCCGCCGGGGTGGCGGAGGGCGTGGATGCGCAGCGTACGGGTGCCGTCGTCGGGCACGATGACCGGCCGCTCGAACCGCGCGTCCGTGATCGTACGAGCGGGGGTGCCGAGCAGCTCCGCGGCCTGGGCCATGGCCTCCAGGGCGCAGACCGCGGGCAGCAGCCGCACCCCGTCGAGCCGGTGGTCGGCGAGGTACCTGCTCGCCGGGTCGAGCTCGCACTCGGCCGCCAGCTCGACCCCGGGGACGAAGCTGCGGACCCGGTGCAGCAGCGAATGCCGTGACGGGGTGTCCTCCGCGCGGTCGAGCTGGGGCAGCCGGCCGCTGATGACGATGGTCTCGCCGGCCGGGCGCGCCGCGATCGCCTCCAGCAGCAGCTCCGCCCCCCGCTCCACGGGCAGCGTGCCGATGCCGGCGCCGGTGAGCTGCCGGACCACGCCGAGCCGTTCGGCCATCCCGGCCCCGGCCCAGGCGGTCCAGGCGAGCGTCGCGGTGACGCAGCCGGGGGGCAGCTCGCCGGCCAGGGCGCGGACCATGGCCTGGAGCCGCCCGTTGGCCAGCGCGTAGTGGGTCTCGCCGGCCAGCCCGAACCGCCCGATGACCGAGCCGTAGGCCAGCACGAGGCGCAGCCGGTCGGTGTCCAGGGCCGCCAGCACGTTGGCCAGGCCCTCGCACTTGGTACGGGCGTGCTCGGCGAAGTCCTCCTCGGTGAGCTCGCCGAAGCGGGCCGGCCGGTTGACCCCGCCGGCGTGCACGACGCCGGTGATCGGGCCGAGCCCGGACAGCTCGGCCACGGCCCGCCCGACGGCGCTCGCGTCGGTGACGTCGGCGCTGCGGTAGGCCGCGACGACCCCGGCGGCGCGCAGCCGCTCCAGCCCTTCGGCCAGCTCGGGGTCGGCCGCGGGATCGGACCTGCCGATCAACGCCAGCCGCACCCCGTACGCCCCGGCCAGGGTGAGCCCGGCGTGCAGCCCGATCCCCTTGCCCCCTCCGGTGACGAGGACCACCTCGTCCCGGTGGAGGGGAGCCGCGCCGTCCCCGGGGGGCAACGGCAGGTGCCGGACGGCGTACGCCTGCCCGGCGCTGTCCACGCCGTGCCAGTGGGCGTCGAGCTCCGGGTGCTCCTGGCGCAGCGCGGCGACGAACCCGGACGCGCAGTCGGCCTCGTCGGCGACGACCAGGGGCCGCCCTTCGGCGATGGCCTGCCGGGCTGCGGCGAGCAGGCGGCCCACGTCCGCGTCGGCGGGTCCGGCGGGGACGCGCACCCGCAGCGCGCCCTCCGGTTCGGGAGGCTGGACCGGCACGGGGTGCTCGGCGAACAGCCGGAACCATTCCGGCGCGTCGGGCCGGCGCTCGCCGGCCGGGGGGAACGTCTCGACGGCGGCGATCAGATCGCCGACCGTGGCCTCGGCGATCCGGGGCAGCTCGGCCGGAAGCGCCCTCCCGCACGCCGACGCGCACTCGACGGCGAGCTGTATGACGCGCAGGGAGTTCAGGTGCAGGTCGGCCAGGAGGTGGTCGTCGTCGCCGATCGCGTCCGGCTCCAGCTCCAGGGCGGCCGCGACCAGGGCGCGGACGGTCCCGGCCACGCTGCCGCCGCCCGGCCGGGCCGGCTCGGGGGTGCCCGCCCGCGCCGGTTCCGGCGTCTCCCGCCGCGCCGGTTCGTGGGACGGCGCCAGCTCGCACGGGTTGGTGAGGAACACCGGCTCCCGGTCCAGGTCGTACGGCCGATGGAAGCGATGGCTGAACAGGGGCAGCAGCGAGTCCGTCGCGCCCGCCGCGAACAGGGCGGCGGCGCTCTCCAGCAGGCCCTGCCCGCTGCGCTCGCCGGCGTCGACGGACACGGCGGGCGGCGAGGCGCCGAGGTGGGCGCCGGCCAGGGCCGCCAGCGTCCGGCCGGGTCCCACCTCGACGAGCAGGTCGCACTCGGCGGCCAGCAGCTCCAGGGCCTGGCGGAACCGCACCGGGTCGGTGATCTGCGCGGCCAGGTGCTGCCGCAGGTCGGTGGCCGCGCCCAGCTCCGCACCGGTCACCGTCGAGAAGACCCGTCCCACCGGCGCGGTGAACGGCACCTTGTCCAGGCAGGCGGCGAACGGCGAGGTGGCCTCAGCCACGGCGGGCGAGTGGAAGGCGTGACTGACCTCCAGCTCCTTGGCCGGGAGGCCCGCCGAGCCGGCCCGGCCCAGCGCGGCCGCGATCGCGGTCAGCGGTCCGGCGACCACCGTGGAGGCGCCGTTGTCGGCGGCGACGACCAGGTCCAGGCCCTCGATCAGGGCGGCGGCGCGGTCCGCCGGGGCGGCGATGGACGCCATGCCGGTGCCGGCGGCCCCCACCTCGCTCATGATCCGGCCGCGCTCGGCGACCAGGTCGAGCGCGTCCTCCTCGTCCACGGCTCCGGCCCAGGTCAGCGCGGCGATCTCGCCGACGCTGTGGCCCAGTGCCGCGACGGCCGTCACGCCGAGGCTGTCCAGCCACCTCAGGGCGGCCATCGAGGCCCGGAAGACGGCCGGCTGGACGATGCCGGTGTCGACGCCTTCCTGCCCGGTGAAGTAGGGCCGTGCCTCCTCGAACAGCCGGCCCAGAGCGCCGGCGCCGCCGCGCGCCGGGACGCCCTGGCCGGTGAACATCAGGCCGATCCTGCGGGCCGGTCCGGTCCCGCTGTAGATCCCGGACTCGGCGGCGTCGCGGCCGGCCATGGCCATGGCCTGTCCGGCCCGGCGGGCCAGCTGGGCCGGGTGGTGGGCGGTGAAGGCCACCCGGCAGGCGCCGGGCGGCTCGTCGGCCAGCCGGGCGGCCAGGTCGGTGAGCTCGGCGAAGGAGATGGACTCCGCGCGGCGGGCGATCCGCCGCAGCTTGCCGGTGAGCTCGTCGGGTGTGCCGGCCGTCACGGCGAACACCTCCGCCTCCAGCGGCGCCCGCGCCATCCGCTCCTGTACGGCGGACAACCGGCTGCGCCGGGCCGGGCCGGCGGCCTCGATCACCAGATGGGTGTTGATGCCGCCGAAGCCCATCGCGCTGACCGCGGCGCGTACCGGGGCGGCAGGCCAGGGGACGGGCCGCTCGGCGGTCGCCAGGCCGTCTCCGAGCAGTTCGTGCGGCGTGTGCGAGCCGGTGGTGGGCGGGATGATCTGGTGGTGCACGGCCAGCGCCGCCTTGATCAGGCCGGCCGCGCCGGCCGCCGCCTTGGTGTGCCCGATGTTGGCCTTGACGGACCCCACGAACGCGGGGCTCCGGTGCGGCCCCCGGACGGCCCGCATGGCCTCCAGCTCGGCGTGGTCGCCCACCGCGGTCCCGGTGCCGTGCCCCTCGAAGTAGCCGACCGTCTCCGGGCCGAACCCGGCTCGCTCGTACGCGCGCCGCAGGGCCAGCAGCTGCCCGCCGGCCTCGGGCCTGCTGATGCCGCCGCGGCCGTCGGACGAGACCCCCCAGCCGCGGATGACCGCGATGGGCCGCCGTCCCGTGGCCAGCGCGTCGCCGAGGCGCATCAGCGCGACCATGCCGCATCCCTCGCCCGGCCAGAAGCCGGTGGGGGAGGCGTCGTAGATCCGCATGTCGGTACGGGCGAGCGCGCCGGTCCGGGCGAACCCGACCAGCTCGAAGGGGTCGAGGCTGAGGTCGACGCCTCCGGCGAGGGCGAAGTCCAGGTCCCCGGCGGTCAGCGCCGCGCAGGCGTGCGCGACCGCGAGCAGCGACGAGGCGCACGCGCCGTCGACGGTGAAACCGCCGCCGTGCAGGTCGAAGTGGTTGCAGATCCGCCCGGCGATGGTGTTGGCCAGCGCTCCGGCGAGGGTCTCGTCGGTGGGCTCCGGGAACGGCGCCTTGTAGAGCTCCTCGGACCGCAGGAGCAGCCGGTCGCGGACGTCCTCGGGGAGGTCCTCGCGGGCCAGGGTCTCCTGCAGGACGCGGCGGACGTACGGCCACCGCAGCCGCATCGCGGTGGCCCTGGTGTAGTCGCCGGTCAGCGTGTTGCCGATGATGACCCCGGCCTTGTCGCGGTTCATCCCGCCGGCGTCGGCGAAGCCCGCCATGGCCAGGGTGTCGGCGGCCACGTCCAGGGCCAGCCAGTGTGCCGGGTCGGTGACGCGATAGGTGGCGCCGGGGACGCGGTGGCGGGCCCGGTCGAACGACCAGCCCTCCAGGACCGCCGCGTAGCGGACGTAGGTCGAGTCCAGGTCGTCGGTGTCGTAGTCGGCGGGGTTCAGCCGGGCCACGGGGAGCGGCCGGAACGCCCGCCTGCGGGCCATGACCAGCTCCCACAGCCGGTCCGGGCCGGAGGCGTCGGGATAGCGGCAGCCCATGCCGACGATGGCGATGCCGTCTGTCATGGCGCTCACCTGGAGGTGGGGACGGCCACCGAGGTGGCGGGAGCCGACACGTCGCCGTGCTGCGCGGCGGCCGCGCGGGCGGCCAGCGCCGCGAGCAGCACTCCGCGGGCGGCGCACACGATGACCAGCGCGAAGAACAGGCCGTACACGATGTGCAGGTGGACGAGCAGGCTGTAGACCGCCGCGGTGGCGACGCCGAACACGACCTGGTTGCGGGGGCGCGTCGGCGTCGTACCAGGGTCGGTGATCATGTAGTTGGTGAACAGGACGAAGGCGACGCCCGTCATGACCACCAGCGCGCTCGTCGTCGCCGTGCCGTCGATCCAGGTACGGATGAGGGCCTGGGCGAAGAACGCGCCGACCCAGCCGAGGATGAGTGGCATCTTCTTGGTGAGCCCGGCGTTGAGCAGGGTGCCGGCGACGAGGATGAAGCCGGGGATCAGCCAGTCGATCGGGCTGGTGACCCACTCGGTGAAGTGGTAGGGCGGCGCGATGCCGACCCACGGGAACACCAGCAGCGTGATCGCGATGCCGGCGTTGGACGGGTTGAGGACGTGACGCCTTCTGCCGGCGACCCGCACGCGGATGAGGTACTTGGTGCCGATCGCGACCGCGACGGCGAACAGCACAGGCAGGAGGCGGTCGTTGGCGTACAGCAGCATGGCACAGGCCAGGCCGGTGATGTGGGCGGGCAGGAGGAAGTCGACCATCTTCTCGGTCCGGTACTTCGGCTCTCGCCGCTCGGCCCACGCCTCCGCCGTCTCCAGCGCGAGGTCGAGCAGGTAGGCGAACGCCACGGCGGCGACGGGGGTGACGAACGCCTGCTCGAACCCGAGCCAGGCGTGTCCGAGCACCGTGAACACGGTGATCGAGAGAGCGAATCTGCGGAGCGCGGCCGTTCTCGGGTTGCGCTGAGCAGAGGTCATGGCGTCTCCTCCGTGAGGGATGTGATCGAACCGTCGTCTCCGAGACGGAGGCGTTGCCAGCCGGGCGCGAGGTCGGCGGCGGCGGTGCGCGGCCGGCCGCAGGTGTCACGCCAGCTCACCTCGACGGGCACGGACGGCGTGTTCGGGCGAAGGGCGAACATCAGCTCCGCGGCGGTGACGCCGGCGTGCCCGTTGGCGGGGTAGAGCTGACCGGTCCGCAGGCCCTGGGCGCCGGCCTTCAGCCGTACGGTCGCGCCGATGGCGGGGGAGAGGGCGCCCGTGCCGGCGGAGCAGCCACCCGCCGGGCGCATCAGCTGCAGCCCCAGGAACGGCGCGCGTGCCGGCGCGGTGTTGCGGTAGAAGTAGCTCTGCCGCCACTGGTTGGCGACCGCGAAGTCCAGCCGGCCGTCGTGGTCGACGTCGGCCGTGGCGATGCCGCGGGACGGCCCCGGATCGGCCACGCCGAGGTCGCCGGCGATGTCGGCGAACCGGCCGTCGGGGACCCGGGCGAAGAACGCGTTGGTGTTCTCCCCGGAGATGTCGGCGTCCGGCTGGAAGCGGGGCCACATCGCGGGGTTGGCGAGCAGATCGTCGTTGGTCATGGCGAGCTCCTGCAGGTCGGCCCAGCGGTTGACGTCGCCGCGCAGGAACCCGGTCGCCTGGATGATCTCCGAGACGCCGTCGCCGTTGAAGTCGCCGGCCTTGATGTCCCAGCCCCATCCGCTGCGCGACAGGCCGAGGCTCTCGCTCTCGTCGGTGTAGAGGGCGGTGCCGTCGCCGTCGAAGATCCGCTTCTGGCCGCTGATCCACGCGAAGTTGCTCTCCAGCAGCCCGTACTGCTGGGTGATGTTGCTGACCACGATGTCGGAGACGTCGTCGCCGTTCAGGTCGGTGAACGCGACGCCCATGCCCTTGAAGGAGTCCTTGCCCAGCACCTTGGACTTGGGGGTGGTGAGGTGGCGCGGGCCGAGAACCTCCTCGAAGGCGACCTTGCCGGGCCGGGACCGGTTGCGCAGCAGGTGGTCCGGGGCGAAGTCGTTGGCCAGGTACAGCTCGGGAAGCCCGTCGCCGTCGAGGTCCTGGGCGCCGATGGCCAGGGTCCAGCCGTCCGCTATCTCCTTGCCGAAGGCGCCGGCGGCCTCGGCGAACGTCCCGCCGCCCCGGGACAGCAGGACGCGGTTCGTGCCGCCGTTGGCGGCGTTCGACATGGACGCCTGCATCCGCAGCTCGGGCCGCGCCGGGGCCTTCGGGTCCAGGACCCGGGCGCCGTCGGGGAAGTAGTTGCCGACGACCACATCGGTGCGGCCGTCGCCGTCCACGTCGGCCAGCGCCAGCGCCTCGGTGTTCCACAGCTGGTAGGGCTGGACCAGCTCCCGCGCGGTGAAGGCCGCCGGGCCGGTGAGCGGCCCGGTGCCACGCAGGAACAGCACGGGTGAGCGTCCCCAGTAGTAGACCAGGACGTCGATGGAGCCGTTGTCGTCGTAGTCGCCGGGCACGCAGCCCATCGGCGCCATCGTCGCGTCGTACGGCAGCCCGGCGGGGGTCAGCGGGATCGGCTGGTACCGGTTCTGCGTCTGGGGGGCCGGCTGGAGGGTCACGGTGTCGGCTCGCGGATCGACCAGGCACACGTCGTCCGGACGGGAGTTGCCGTCCAGGTCGGCGAGCCCGACCGCGGCCCCGACCGAGGAGATCCAGTGCCGGATGCCCTGGTAGGCGGGGGCGACCTGGCGGACGGTGCGCCCGCCGGTCGGCGCGTTGAGCGGCTGCTGGGTGAAGGAGAACGACGCGGCGACCCGTTGTGCCTCGGCAGGGGGGATGGCGGGCAGGGCGGCCGCCCAGCCGGTGACGAGGATCGTGAGGAGGGCGCCGAACTTGACCGCGGGGGCCGGCCATCTGCTCATCGGAGAACGTCCTCCGCGTGTCGTTCGTAGGCTCCTCGGATCTCGGCACGCCAGCGTTCGTAGTCGCGGGGCGAGGCCGGCCGGGGGATGCGGGCGAGGGCCTGGTCGGTCCACTCGGCGGCCTGGTGCGGGCTGACCCCGGTCAGCAGGCCGACGGCGCGGGCCGAACCTGACGGGACATGGCCGCCGAGCACGTGCGCCTTGGCCGCGAAGGCGGCGCCCTGGGCGAGGTCCGCGCGGTGGCCGGCGCCGGCGGCGAGCAGGTCGTCCAGCTCGTGGACCACTCCGGTGTAGGCCGCGGCCAGGCCGATGCCGGCCCACAGATCGCCTTGGCGGTGCCGGGGATACGCGCCGATGAGCCGGGCGATCAGGTCCGGGTCGGCGCCGGTGTAGAACCACAGGGCGCGGCCGGTTCCCTGGTCCCTGATGGACCGGGTGGCGCCGCGGGCGCCGCGCTCGACCCAGTGATCGTGGAAGACCTTGCGGGCGTTGAAGTACGCCTGGTGGAATCCCCAGCCGTCCCAGGCCAGCCAGGTGAGCATGGGATGGCCGATGCCTCGCCAGCGGGTGCGGCGCAGCCGGGCCAGCGCCCAGCCGGCGCCGACGTGGATCAGGTGGGTGTACGCCCCTCCCGTGCCCTCCTCCAGGGCTCGTAGCCGCCGGTTCCCGCTCAGGGTGATCGTGTCCAGCAGGGTGCAGCTCATGGCGGCGCCCTCGAAGGCGAACCCATGCAGGCGGCGCGGCAGGTCGCCGACGTCCGGATCCCCGGTCAGGGCGCTGTTATAACCTTTTCCAAATGCGGCGACAACCTCCAGCAGTTTTTCTCCGACCGGGCTTGATTTTGGCACGAAGCCTGTCAGCCGATTTTCGGGCAGGCGAAATAGCCGGGTAGGCTCCATGGCTGTTCCCGTTCTGATCTGGGCGACCTTCACGGTGAAACTAAGCATTTTTCAAGCAAGGGTCAAGGCGGCTCGGATCGGCCGGACCGGAGCGGCGAATGCGAATTCGGCGACCCCGGCCGGGCGGAATTTGAATGTTTGACCAGCGAGGTCGGCGGCCGTTTCGTGCGGCGCCGTGACGGAGTGCGCACGGGCCCGATCCGGATAAGAGCACTTTTCGGCGGGGTAATCAGACATCCGCAATGGTTACAGAGCGGAGACGATCACCGACGCCCTTCGAATATCGCCGGCCACCTCAAGTGACCCGGGGTTTACATTCGTCCGACAGAAAGGGTCGAGGATTGTCTCCCATGCGTTAGCACGCCTGGGTGCGGGCCGTCGGGGCGGGCGCGATCGTCAGGAGGCGCCGCAATGGCAGATCTTGACGGCATATTCATGGCGGCAGGTCATGTGGAGACCATCCGGCGCCATGATCGTAAATTCGTCCGCGCCGTCACGCCCGCCTCCCCTGGCCGGCCCGGTCGATGTCCTAGGATCTGGTGGGTCGCTCTCCGCTGAACAAGGAGCACCGTGCACGACGCCAGTCCCGCCGCCATCTCGGTCGACCAGTACATCCCCGCGCCGCCGGCGAAGGTGTGGAGCTCCCTGACCGAACCCGAACTGCTCGCTCGCTGGTGGGTTCCCGGTGACATCAGCGCGGTCGTCGGTCACCGGTTCCATCTGCAGATGCCCGGCCGCGACTCGGTGCCGTGCGAGGTGCTGGAGGTCGAGCCGTACGAGCGGCTCGTCTACACCTTCAACACCACCTGGGTCCTGACCTGGCGGCTGGTCGCCGAGGGCAAGGGCACCCGGCTGCTGCTCGAACACTCGGGCTTCGACCTGGACGACAAGCGCGACCGCGCCGCCTTCGAGCGCATGGGCCGCGGCTGGGAGAGCTCGGTCCTGCCCCGGCTCGTGGAGCTCGTCGCCGAGCCGTCCTGAACGGGCGCCGGCCCGGTCCCTGACCTGGGCCCGCCAGACCCGGCCCGCACTCCGTCACCGGCCCGTCCGGCCGGCTGAGCTCCTCCAGCGCGCCCGGCACCCGCACGGCCGGCTGGTCGCGAAGAATGTCCCGCAACCGCCGCAACCGCCGCAACCGCCGCAACCGCTGCCGCTGCCGACGCCGCAATCGCCGCCGCCGCAGCGCCCCGGCCCCCCGCTCGCAGCCCCGGCTCGCAGCCCCTCGCCGGCCGGTCCGCGCCCATGCCCTGCGCGGGTCGGCGTGCTCGATCGCGGGCAGCCGGGCGTCGATGGACGCCGCACGCCCCCTCACTTTCGCATCCACTTCACTAACCCATAGTCAGTGCGCCCGAAAATAGGGAGACCTAGACCTGTACCGGGACGATTGATATAGCTGTTTCAAGTAGCAGCACCCTCGACGCCGCCCCGGAGCCGGCGGCAAGGTGGACCGGCCGAGGGTGAACATCGGCACGGCCGATGCGCGATCCACCGCGATCCGGAAGGCGACCACCTGTGCCTCCGGGCCCGCCACCGACCTCACCGGCTCCGCCCTGTCCGTTCAGCTCGCGCGCAAGGGAGACTCACGTGACGCTCACCCAGCAACAGTCCGCTGAACGGACCGGGGTCAGCCGCCCCTGGCCGGCCGTCGTCGTCAGCGTGCTGATCGGGTTCCTGCTCACCGTCGTCTGGTCGGCCGAGTTCGTCGACCAGGTCATCGGGGAGAACGTCGCCAGCGCCCTGCTCGGCCGCGAGGCCGAGGGCACGGTCATCGGCGGCGTCCTGCCGGGCATCGTCTACGCCTTCGCCACCGGGCTGGGCGGCACCTTCACCGCCTGCAACATCGCCGTCCTCGGCGCGCTCTGCCCGGTCGTCGGGCAGCCTCGCTCGCTCGCCACCCGGGTCGGGGCCGTCTTCAAACCGCTCGGCTGGCTGGCGGCGGGCATGCTCACCGTCTCCGGCCTGTACGGGATCGTCGTCGGACTCGTCGGGACCGCCATGCCGCAGTTCTCCACCGAGCCCTCCGCCCCCGGGGAGCTGTCGGCCAGGAGCGTCCAGTCCATGGTGGCCTTCGGGCTGATCGGGCTGGCCTTCCTCTGGCTCGGGCTCGCCTCGCTCGGCGTCGTGCGCGACCCGCTCGCCCGGCTCACCCGGCGCTTCCCCAACGCGCCGCTGGTCGTCATGGGGGCGCTGATCGGCGGCTTCCTCATCGGCCGGCCGTACGGGCTGTTCCGGCAGCTCTTCCGGGACGCGGCCGAGAGCCACAACCCGGTGTACGGGGCGCTGGCCTTCATGCTGCAGTCCGTCGGCAACATCGTGATCCTCACGGTGCTCTTCGTGCTGCTGGCCGTGGTCATGGGCAGCCGGGTGCAGCGCTGGCTCGCCGCCCGCCCCGGCCGCCTGGCCCTGATCACCGGGGCGGCGTTCATCGTCGTCGGCGTCTTCACCTTCCTCTACTGGGACGTACGGGTGCTCGCCCGGCGCGAGATCATCCCCTGGTACCCGATGATTCCCTGGTAGCCCCGCCGGGGCCGTCGCCGGGCAGCAGCCCCAGCAGGCGGGAGCAGCGGGTCAGGGCCTCCTGCTCCCCCTCCAGGGTCAGCCGCCTGGTCGCCACCGCCTCGAACGGCGAGATCCGGCCCGAGCCGATGTCCACGAACGTCTTGGCGTCGGTGGACACCCGCAGGGCCGCCCGTTCGGCGCCCTCCTGGTGGACCGAGATCCGCCGGTCCTTCACGGCGATGTGGAAGACCTGATCGTCGACGAGGAACTCGTAGGACTCGTCCACCTCGGGGATCTGGTCCCTCCTGATCAGCGCTTCGACGGCCAGCACCCCCCACTGGGGCCGCACCTCGTCCTCGGCGTCGAACGGGTGCGGGACGTTCAGGCCCCAGCGGGCCAGGCCGAGAATCGGCTCACGCAGTCCTTCGCCGAAACGGGTCAGCTCGTAGGAGTGGCCCTTGCCGTTGGAGCGGGGATGCTGCCGGATCACGCCCTGACGGGTGAGCCAGCGGAGCCGTTCGGCGAGCAGGTTGGTGCCGATGCCGGGAAGATTGTGCAGCAGCTCGTTGTAGCGCTGCGGGCCGATGAGCAGCTCCCGGACGATCAGGAGTGTCCATCGCTCGCCGATCACGTCCAGGCCCGCGGCGAGGCCGCAGTACTGGCCGTAGCGTCTGCGTTCGCCGGCGCGGACCGCCGGCTCGTTTGCCATACTAATAAACTCTATAGCGGCGAGCCGGTTCTCCCGGTGACGGATGTGACGGAGGGGCTCAGCGCCCGGCGCGGGCGCGGGCGACGATGGAGCGAAGGACCACAGGGCCCGCCAGCGACTGGAAGTTGATCCCCGGGTCGAGCTGTTTGACCTGCCCTTCGATGGCCAGCAGCGCCATGAGCGGGAAGATGAACTCGGCGCGGGAGAAGGCCCGGTGCCGCCGCTGGACGGCGAAGAAGCGGGCGGCGAACCCGGTCAGGGAGAAGCTCCCCGCGGTCAGCCCCGTGATGGAGCCGATCAGGTGCTCCATGTCGCGGCGGAACGCCTTCTCGTGCTCCGGCGAAACGGGCTGGGCGGCCGCGGCCAGGGCGTGGGTGGCGCAGACCTCGGCGTTGCCGCTGGACATCCCGAGGAAGAACTCGGCGAAGTGCGTCCGCATCTCGTCGTCCAGCTCATAGGTGAACCCGGCGTCGACGATCGCCAGCCGCCCGTCGGGCAGCTCCCACCAGTTCCCGGGGTGGAGGTCGCAGTGGACGACGCCGTTGACGAAGAGCATCTCGTACAGGGTCAGGACCAGCCGCTTGGCGGTCCGCCGGGGATCGGCGAACCGCCTGCCGCCGGCCTGCCCGGGGAGCCAGGTCATCGTCAGCACGTCGGGCCCGCTCGCGTCGTCCAGGACCCGGGGGAAGACGACGGGCAGGACCAGTTCGAGGTCTTCGAGCCGGCGCAGGGCCGCGGCCTCGGCGACCAGGTCGGTCTGCCGGCGCACCGACGCGCACATCTCGTGCACCACATGCCGCAGCGTCGGCCCCGAGCGCCGGAGCAGCGCGCCGGCGATCCCGGTCATCGCCGTGATGAGGCCGAGGTCGACCCGCAGCCGCTCGGCGGCGGTGGGGTGGATCGTCTTCACGGCGGCGTCGACGCCGCCGACGAGGCGTCGCTCCACCGAGGCGACCGACCCGATCTCCACGCCCTCCTCGGCGCCGCCGGCCCGGCCGCGGGCCAGGCCCGACTCCAGCTCCTCGCAGAACGCGGCCGCGAAGAGGTCCCTGCGGCTGGACAGCATCTGACCGACCTTGATGAACGCCGGGCCCAGCCGCCACAGGGCCGCGCTCACGACGGCGCCCGCGTCCCGGAGGATCCGCTCACGGCGGCCACGCCCGGCGTGCCGCACCAGGGACCCGGCCATCGACGCCGCCACCCCGCACAGAACGACGGCGATCTGAGCGGTCCGGACCACCGGCCAGGCGAGGTCGCGCAGCGGGTGCCGGTCGGCGGCACTCACTTCGGGCTCCCCGCCCGCCGGGTCGCGGCGTCCGCGGGGACCGGGGGAGCGGCGGCCAGGTGCCGCCGCAGACAGTCCAGGTAGTCGGCCCAGCCGCGCGCGTAGCCGTCGGCCAGCTCCGGCGGTGGATGCAGGTGCCGCAGCTCCAGAGTGGACCCTGTCCGCGCGGCCGCGCCGACCCGCACCTCGACCGTGCTGTCCGAATATCCCTCGTCCTGCAGAAGGACACGGTATTCGCCGACGCTCCCGCGCCGGCGGCAATCGAGCACCGTCGCGTATTTCACATGCGTCTCCCCGGAATCCTCGGTGAATCGCAGAGAATAGCGCCGGTCCGGTTCCAGGCGACACGGTGTGAACCAGACGGAGACGGACCCGGGTGAGGACACGGCTTCCCACAGGTCGGTGAAATCGCAGTCGAAATGGCGACGGAGGGATACGGTGGCGGAATCGGCTCCCGAATCTCTGTCCGCGGGCATGAGGTCACGGTAACACGGCGATATCGGCGACGGAACGGCGTCGGCCCCGGCATATCACGCGTGCAGGGCAGCAATTTCGGAGAAGTGCGGCGGGACGGGCGCGGCTAGAATCTGGTCATTTGCTGCCGGAATACGGGGGCGTCCGAATGAGCAGGAAATCCACGCCATCCGCCGGGACGGCCCGCGACGACAGCGACGTCGGCGACGTCGGCCTCGAATTGCCGCGGCCGATGGCCGTCGTGGCCACCGCGATGGTCGCCGCCATGCTGGAATTCGGCTCGCGCACGGGACTGAGCGCGGCACTGGCCGAGGGCCCGTCACAGGCGGCCGAGCTCGCCGAGGCCACCGGCGGCGACGCGCGGCTGGCGGAGGAGTGGCTGCGCGGCATGGTCGCCGCCGGACTGGCCGCCCATGACGGCTCCCGCTACGCCTGGCTGCCGGAGGTCCGGCCGTACATCGGCGGCATGATGGACGTCGGGCCGGGTGTGGCGCTGTTCGGCGCCCTGACCCGGTCCGTCCCCCAGGTCGCGGAGGCGTACCGCGCCGGGGGAGCCTTCGCGGACGTGTGGTACCCGCGCGAGCTCGCCGACGCCATGCAGCGGATGAGCGCCCAGTGGACCAAGGTCATCCTGCCGGACGTCTGGCTGCCCGCCGTTCCGGGGCTCACCGACACCCTGCGGGACGGCGGACGGGTGGCCGAGATCGGCTGCGCGTCCGGGGAGACGCTGGAGACGCTGGCGACGGCGTTCCCCCGGATCACGGCCGACGGGTTCGACCTCGACGAGCGGCTGACCAGCGCGGGCAACGCCCGGCTGGCCGACAGGGGCCTGGCCGGCCGGGTCACGCTCAGCCCCCTGGACGCGACGACGGCCCTGAACGGCGAGTACGACCTGATCGTCGCCCTCAGCGTGCTGCACGACGTGAGCGACCTGCCGCGGCTGCTGCGCGCGGCGGCGTCCGCGCTGCGCCCCGGCGGCAGCCTGCTGGTGGTGGAGTCCCCGCCGCTGACGGGCCCGGCGGCGGCGATGCTGCTGGCGACCAGCGTGCTGTACTGCGTCCCCGCCACCGCCGCCCGGGGCGGCCAGGCGCTGGGCACCATGGGGCTCACCCCCGACGTGCTGGTGCCCATGGCCGCCGACGCGGGTCTGGCGCCGGTCACGACCCTTCCCGCCGTGCACCCCCTCGTGTCGGCGTACGCGTTCGGCAAGGCGGGAGCGCGGCCGCCGGGCGACGCCGAGCCGGTTGGGGCGCGGGAGGAGCAGGCCGTCCCGGACCGCCTCCCGCGGGTCGGCCGGCTCCGCCTGGCCGGCCGGGCCGCCGGGCTGGCCGCGCGGGTGGCCGCCGCGTCACTGCACATCGTCTCGATGTGGGCCCTCGACCGGCTCGTCTCGGGGAAGGCGAAGGCGCAGGCGCGCGGGACCCGGCGTCTCGTCCTGCACCTGGAACGCATGGGGCCGACCTACGTGAAGTTCGGTCAGATGCTGGCCAGCCGCGCCGACCTGTTCCCCGCCCACGTCACCGCGCGGCTGGCCGCCCTGCACGACGACGTCACCCCGATGGGCGCCGGGGAGTTCGCCCGGCAGCTCGCCCGCGCGGTGCGGCAGGAGCCGCGCCTGAGCCGGCTCAAGGTGATGGATCGCTGCATCGGCAGCGGCAGCATCGCCTGCGTGTACGAGGCCCTGGACGCGGACGGCCGCCCGTTGGCCGTGAAGCTGCAGCGCGAAGGCGTGGCCGAGTCGATGTCGATCGACCTCACGCTGCTGACCGCGCTCACCCGGGTCGCCGAGCGGCTGCCCGCCGCGGGCGGCGCGCCCATGGCCGACCTCGTCGGCTACATGTCGCGGGCCCTCTACGGGCAGATCGACTTCTTCCGCGAGGCGGCGTACCTGCGGCGCCTGGCCACCAACCTCGCCCGGTACGACGAGATCCTCGTGCCGCGGCTGCACGAGGAGTACACCTGCGCCACGGCCCTGGTGACCGACCTGGTCCCCGGCCTGACCGACGGCGCCCCGGCCGGTGTGGACCCCGCGACGGGCGACCGGGTCGCCGCGCGGGTGCTCGACGCCGTCGGCTCGATGATCTTCAAGGACGGTTTCGTCCACTGCGACCTGCACCCGGGCAACATCTACATCCGCTCTGACGGCACGGTCGTCATCCTGGACGCCGGTTACTGCGTGGAGATGCCCGAGGCGGTCCAGCACGCGCTGCGGGACTTCTTCATCAACCTGGCCCTGCGCAACGGCGTCCGGTGCGGAGAGATCATGTACGACTCGGCGTTCCCCGGCGGGCCTCCCGCCCGGCACACCGCGGCCGATCGGCGCGCGTTCGCGGGCGAGATCGCCGAGCTGGTCCGGACGGCGACGGAGCCGGGCGGACGGTTCGACATGACGGACTTCGGCCCCCGCGTCTTCGAGTCGCAGAACAGGTTCGGCGTGCACCCGCCGGCCGACTTCGCCTTCCCGCTGATGTCCTTGATGATCGTGGAGGGGACGCTCCGGCGCTGGTGGCCCGGCCTGCAGATCCCCGCCGCCGCGGGAGTGGGGTGAGCGCCGTCAGACGTGGGCGGCCCGCTGGAGCGTGTGCTGCCAGGTGGCCAGGAACCGGTCGCGGAGCACCTCGCGCGTCTCCGTGTCCAGGTCCAGCGCCGACCACCCCGTGTGCCGCACCCGAAGCTCCAGCGACGACGCGTTCGCCGTGACGGCGACCTCGGCCTCGGTGGGCGGGGACCCGCGGACGGCCTCGATGCCGAGGGCGATCAGGTCGTCGAAGTGCACGCGCCAGCGGAGGATGGGGAACGGCCGCGGCCCCTCGGAGTCGACGACGTAGAACCAGCGCGGCGGCCATGCGGGACCGGACAGCGGCAGCCACTCGCCCAGCACGGCCCGGTGCAGCGGCCGCCAGCCCGGCCTGTCGAGCGTGCAGCGCACGCTGATGTCGGGGATCGGGCCGCCGCCCGCGGCTCCCGCGACCTCGGCCCCCGGCCCCGCCGGCGCGACCGGCAGGGCCGCCGCCAGGCGGTCGAACCGATGCTGCCACAGCAGCCTGACCTGGTAGACGGTCGCCGGGTCCGCCGCGTCCAGGGCCTCGGTGACGCGCAGCCGCACCGGCCCGGAGCCGAGCACCTCCAGCCGGACGGCGCTGAGAGGACTCACCCCGAGGTACGCGGAGGTGAACTCGAGGGTCCGGCCCGGGACGATCGACTCGATCCAGACGCGGTACACCGACGACGAGCCCGTGGAGACGGTCAGCTCCTGGGCGATGTGGGTGATGTCCCTCTCCAGCCGCCCCCACCACGCCTGGGCGCGCCCGGCGTCCACCAGCATCCGCCAGACGGTCGCGGCGTCGGACGGCAGCTCTACCGAGTGCTCGACGGTGAAGCCCCTCACCCCTGCCTCCGCGGTGTCCGTGTGGTCCAGTCCTGACAGCCGGAACCCCAGGTGTAGACGGTGTGGTCGGCCACCTGGGCGCGGACGACGCGGTCCCGCCGGCCGACCGGCTGATGCCGCGCGGCCCGGCCGGGCCGGCAGAGCTCCACCAGACGCCGCACGGACGCGTCGTCCAGGGCCAGGGAGCTGCCGCCGATCCCGCCGATCGCCGCCACCGGGCGATCGGGCATGGGCTGGGGCCCGCCGAGCGCGATCTCGTCGGGAGCCGGGTGCCGCTCGTCCAGGAGGTGCTCGGTGATCTGGACGCCCCAGGCCGGCGGCACGATCGCGAACCCGGCCCGGCCCGCCATGGCCGCGGCGGCCGCGCCCATCCCGACCGCCGACCAGAGGGACCACTCGGCGGTGACGACGCGCATCCCGGGATGCTCCTGGCGCAGCCGGGCCGCCTCGCGCCGCAGGAGCTCGTTGGCCAGCGCGTACGCGCCGAACAGCCGGTGCGGCCGGCGGGACTCGGTCGAGCCGAACGCCACCACCGAGCGCAGCCCGGCCGGGGCCAGCGCGCCCACCAGGGTCCGCAGCGCTCTCGCCTTGCCGTCGGCCTGCCGTTCCAGCTCGTCGCCGGCCAGCTCGGCCAGCGGGCTCAGGTGCAGCTCGCCCGCGGCGTGCACGAGCCGCGTGATCGGGAACGGGGCCGCCGGAACGTCCGCGGTGACATCCGTCCGGTCGACGATCACGCGGGTGCGCGTGACGAGGGCGGCCAGCCGCCGCCGGGCCGCCGGCGGCAGGCTCTCGGCGGGGCGCCTGTCCAGCAGCCACAGCGGGTGCCCGGCGGCGGCCAGCCGCGAGGCCAGCACCAGGCCGATCCCGCCGAGCCCGCCGCTGATCGCCACCCCGGCCGGCTCGCGGTCCGGGGCGGCGCCGGGGAGCCGGTACTGCATCCAGCGCGGCGGGCGCGGATGGAAGGACGCGTGGCGGCCCTGCACGACCTCGCGGCAGCGCAACCGGGGCCATTCGCCCGACGCCGCCTGGAGCAGGCTGCCGCCGCCGGCGCCGCGGTGGGCGAGGGTGAGCGGGACGTCGCGGGCCACCGCCCGCCTGATCCCGTCGAGGAGGAGCGTGGCGTCGCCGGGACGCCAGCGGCTCCCCAGCTCGACGACCACCCCGTCGTCACCCGAGTGAATTCTTGAATCAGAATTCGACATCGCCACCGGGGCGCAACGGAGCGGCGGGCAGGGTCGGGGAACGAATGTCAAATCCGTGCTCGGTGCGATTAGGTTGCCCATCGCGGCCCTTCCGTGGACTCCCATGATCGGCGAATCGGCTTTCCCGAGTCATGCCGACGGTATCCGATCACCAGAGCGTCCGCCAGCTCCGATACCGCCGATCACAGGGGTGGGCAAGGTGGGAGAAGTTTTGTCACCCGGCCGCTCCTAACGTGAATTCCGTAGCCACAACTTCGCCCTTCGGAGGCAACAGATGGCAATTGATCTATGCAATAAGTCCCCGGAATCGGTGGGCAATCCCGATCCTCAGTCATCGCTTCCGGTCGAGGCTCCGCCGCTTGAGTCGCTGCGCGACGAGCAGCGCGACGCGCTCAACTTCGCCTACCGCACGACGCTCAGCATGGACCCGCGCTTCGTGGCCGGCGACCCCGCCGCCTGGTGCAGCGACTTCGGCTACGCCCTGAACCGGGCCGCCGTCCGCGTCGACAACCGCACCGACGAGGAGCTGCAGCACGACGCGCTGCACCACCCCGACCCGGTCATGCGCGAGCAGGCCGTCTTCGAGTACGCCGACCGCGACCTGCCCGACGCGTTCGAGCTGCTCACCGAGGTCATCAGGCACGAGAAGCACCGCGAGGTCCGCTGGGACACGCTCTGGGCCATGGAGAAGCTCGGCGGCCCGCACGCGATCGCGGCGCTGCGCCGCTTCGCCACGGACTCCGACCCCGAGATCGCCGAGTGGTCCAAGCTGTTCGCCAGCGAGCTCACCACCGGTGACCCCGCCTTCGACGGCCGCAGCGGCGTCTTCACCGAGGGCCGGACCTTCGACGAGACGATCTACCTGCTCATCCACTGCGACCTGTACGTCCGGCTGGACGACACCAACCGGCACTGGGGCAAGGTCTCGCTCGGCCCCCTCGGCCTGGCCCGGATCTACGGGCAGGCGCACGCGTGCCCGAACGTGGCCACCCGCGAGAAGCAGCTGCTCATGGCCAAGACCATCAGCGGCCTGCACGCCGACGGCTCGCCGCACATGGACAACTACCTGTTCCGCGGCTTCACCGACCGGTCCAGGCGCGACCGCGGCAACTTCTTCTTCGAGTCGCAGGTCCCGCGGACGTTCTTCAAGTCCGGCCGGGCCGACGACGACTCGATGGGCACCCACGACACGCGGATCGGCTTCGCCCGCTACGGCACCTGGCACCTGGACCCGACGCTGAAGGTCCGCGGCGAGGACGCCATCAGGTACGTGCGCGGCCGCTTCCAGGGCTGGGGCTACACGAACGTCGCCGGCGTCGCCGGCAAGTCCCTCGAGGAGATCCTGCAGCCCGGCAACGGGATCCTGTCGACCATGCACGACCCCGAGGTCAGGGACCTGACCAACGTCTTCATCCTCGGCACCTTCAAGGGGAAGCTGAACGACTGGGACGGCGACGGCCGGATCGACCTCAACTCCCGCGACGTCTACAGCACGGTCGACGGCGAGGTCGACAGCGACCAGGACGGCATCGCCGACGAGCCGGGGCGTACCTGCTGCGACCACCGCGCCGTGGGCCTCTAGCCCGCCGTCACCACAGGCCGATCTCACACTCCCCGAAAGGAACAACCATAATGACCACTCCCGCAAAGACCACCGTCTTCGGCCGGCCGGTCACGACCGACGGGGTGCCCAACCTGTACGAGGGCACGCCGGTCGTCAGGTGGGCGACGCCCGAGGCCGGGATCGACAATCTCGGGCTCCACAGCTGGGACACGTTCGCCATTCCCGGGGTCGGCGAATTCGACGTCGAGTTCGATGGTTACGTCCGGGTGGTCCGGTCCCAGCCCACCGACAACGAATGGGCCGACGCCGAGGTCTACACCAACCTCATCGAGATGAAGATGACCGGGGAGTCGGAAGAGCTGGGGACCATCACCGTCAGCCTCAACCCGACCTGCCTGTCCGCCGGCCAGATCCGCACCCCCTTCGACCCGTACGCCGGTGAGGGCCCCGCGGCCAAGGCGTGCCGGATGGCGGTCGGCTGCCTGTTCGACATGCCCAAGCTGGGCAAGACGCTCTTCAACAAGGAGCCGGTCATCCTCACCATCGACGATGTCCGCTCGATCCCGCCGGCGGGGGCCCCGGGCAAGGGGCAGATCTACCGGATGCTGCCGCTGATGGACCTCACGGACCCCGACGGCATGCCGGTCGGGTACCTGACCAGCCTGCGCTTCAACATGGGCGGCTACCTGGCCCCGGAGCGGTTCGCCTGACCCGGGCGAGACCAGTCCCCAGCCCCTGCTGATCGAGCCGAGGAGCCATGACCGCTGTCGAATCACTGCCCGACGATCTCACCGTCCCGCTCATGGAGCCGTCGCCCTTCCCGCCCTTCCGGTCGTCGGCCCAGCCGGTCGCGCACGACCGGTGGGAACGGGTGGTCGCGTCGGTGACCGTCCCGGCCGACCTGGACGCCGCGTGGACGGCGCTGACCGACCCCGACCGGGTCGGGAAGTGGCTCGCGAGGACCGGGGCGACCTGGGCCCGCGAGGGCGAGCGGAGCATGCTCGACTTCCGTGACGGCGAGTTCTTCTGGTGTCACACCGACGTCGTCGAGCCGCCCGGCGCGGACGGTCACTCGGCCAGGCTGGGCTATCGATGGCGGTGGGTGGGCGTGGGCCCGGCCACGCGCGTGACGTGGCAGCTCACCGCCATGGGCGCCGCCACCACGGTGACCGTCACGGAGATCAGCTCGAACGGGCCGTCGGACTGGCGGAGCTGGAACGGCACGGGCTGGCCGGGCATCCTCGACCAGCTGTCCGACCACGTCCAGACCGGACGTGACGTGCGCTGGACCTGGCGGCGCATGGGGCCCTACGTGCAGACCGAGCTGCCCGTCCCGGCCTACGAGGCGTGGGCGGCGCTGACCGCCGTCCCGGCGTTGCAGTACTGGACGGGCCGCACGTCGGGCTCGCTGAACGTCGACGACCCGATGACGTTCGTGATCGGCGACGCCAGCGGAAGCTGCGTCCTGACGGTCACCGAGCACATCGAGGCCGGCCAGCGGTTCCCGTCGTACCTGCCGAGCCTGCACTTCCGGCTCGACCGGGGCGGATGGCCGGACCAGCTGTCCGGCCACCTGTGGATCGAGCCGACGCACCTCGGCGGCAGCCTGCTGCAGGTCTTCCACTACGGGTGGGAGATGTTCGGCTCGACGGAGACCGCCCCGCACGACCGCACCCTGCTCACCCAGTTCTGGGCCGCCGCCTTCGACCGTCTCGGCAATCTCGTCCGGCGGATGTCCCCGCCGGACATGCCGGACGGCATGCCCGGATGACGGTCACCTCGCGCAAGTTCCCCACCCATCCACCACGGAAGGACCGGCGATATGGCACACGCCGAGGACGAGCTTCACCCGCTGTATCAACCGCACCTCCGCCACGACCCCTTCCCCGTCTACGCGCAGATGCGGGAGGAGGGACCGGTCCAGCTCGTCAAGGAGCCGCGCGGCATCGAACACTGGGTGATCACCCGGTACGACGAGGCGCGGGCCGCGCTCGCTGACCGCCGGCTCTCCCGCGACCCCCGGAACATGTGGGACGTCATGCGGCAGACCGAGCTGTACGACGAGGGCGAGGAGGACTCCGAGCCGCACATGCTCAACGCCGACCCGCCCGAGCACACCCGGCTCCGGCAGCTGGCGAACAAGGCGTTCAGCGCCGAGCGGGTGCAGCGGCTCCGCCCGCGCATCCAGCAGATCACCGACGAGCTGCTCGCCGAGATCGACACCTCCAGGCAGTTCGACTTCATGAGCTCGTTCGCCGCGCCGATGCCGATCAAGGTCATCTGCGAGCTGCTGGGCGTCCCGTTCCAGGACGCCGTGAGCTTCACCAACTGGGTGCTGGCGGCCCTGACCCCGACCTACGTCAAGGGTGAGCGGATCCGCCCGTACGAGGCCAACCGGCTGCTGCGGGACTACTTCGTCGACCTGGTCGCCCGTAAGCGCGCCGAGCTCAAGCCCGGCTCCGGGCACGAGGAGGAGCAGCCCGACCTGCTCAGCGCCCTGATCGTGGCCTCCGACTCGGGCAGCACGTTCACCGAGAAGGAGGTCGTCTCCACGGCCAACCTGCTGCTCATCGCGGGCTACAAGACGACCGTGAACCTCATCGGCAACGGCATGCTGGCGCTGCTGCAGAACCCCGGCGAGATCGACCGGCTGCGCGCCGACATGTCGCTGATGCCGTCGGCCGTGGAGGAGCTGGCCCGTTACGACGGCCCCGTGGAGCGGGCGATGCTGCGGGTGGCCACCGAGCCCATCACGATCGGCGAGGTGACGATCCCGGCCGGAGCGCTGGTGACGATCGCCAACGCGTCGGCCAACCGCGACGAGCGCAGGTTCGACGAGGGCGAGCGGCTCGACGTGAGCCGCGGCGACCGCAACCACCTGGCGTTCGGCTACGGCATCCACTACTGCATCGGGGCGCCGCTGTCCCGCCTGGAGACGGAGATCGCGTTCACCTCGCTGCTCAACGAGTTCTCCGAGATGACGCTGGCCCTGCCGGTCGAGAAGCTGGAGTACCGCGAGACGGGCGTCCTCCGCGGACTCGGCGAGCTGCCGGTCTGGTTCACCCGGACGGGAGACGGCGCCGCGCGTTAGCGGCCCGGACCGGCACGCCGACCCCGCGCAGCGACGCGGACCGGCGTGCCGGTTTCGCTCTGCCCGCGATCGTGCGCGGGCGCAATCTCGAAGAAGCCGCCCGGCCGAGGCGATGCCTACGCTGGCGGAACCGGACAGGCAACCGATGACAGGCGGCGCACATGGGCAACCCCATCGTTTCCGACCGTGGAGCCGACATCGAGCAGACGCTCGCGGCCGGGGCACAGTTCATGGCGGACCTGAGCCGCGCCATGGTGACCCTGTCGTGCGCCCTCGGGGACCAGCTCGGGCTGTTCCAGGTGCTGGCCGACGGCGCCCCCCGCAGCGCCGACGCCATCGCCGGCAAGGCCGGCGTCGACGCCCGCTACGTGAGTGAGTGGGCGCGGACGATGGTCGCGGGCGGCTACCTGGAGATGGACCCCTCCGGGCAGGAGTTCCGGCTGTCGCCGGCCCACGCCGCCCTGCTGGCCGACCCCGAATCACCCTTCTACGTCGGCGGCATCGCCCGGCTGGTCCCGCCGCTGGCCGCGATGGTCGAGCAGGTGGCGGGCTGCTTCCGCAGCGGCGCCGGACTGACCCCGGCCGACTATCCGCCCGCGATGTACGAGGCCACCTGGCGGATGAGCGCCAAGTGGCTCAGGGCGATGCTGCTCGACCAGTGGCTGCCGCTCGTCCCCGGCCTGGAGGAGAAGCTGACGGCCGGCGCGCGGGTCGCCCATCTGGCCTGCGGCTCGGGCACCGCGCTCGCCCTGCTCGCCCAGCGGTTCCCGGCGTCGCGGTTCGTCGGGGTCGACCGGCACGACCTCAACGTCGAGCGGGCCCGCCGGGAGATCGCCGAGCTCGGCGTCACCGACCGCGTGACGCTCACCAGGGTGGCGGAGTTCGCGGACGGCCTGTCCGGCTCCTTCGACCTGATCATGACGTTCGACGCGCTGCACCTGGCCACGGACCCCGGCGAGGTCCTGCGCAGGGTCGCCGGGGCGCTGACGACGACCGGCGTCCTCCTCCTGCTGGAGACCCACTGCTCGACCGACCCGCACGAGAACGTGGGGGAGGTCCCCGCCTTCCTCTACGGCACCAGCACCCTGTACTCGGTTCCGCTGTCCCGGACGGGAGAGACGGTGGCGGGCATGATGGGGCTCCCGCACCCGGTGCTCGCGGCCATGTGCGCCGACGCCGGGCTGACGGCTCCTCAGCAGGTCGCCGCCCCCACCCCCTTCAACGTCCTCTACCAGATCAGGAGGGCGTCATGAGCCCCGCCCCCAGTGCCCGTCCGGTCACCGGCGCCCCGTCACCGGCCGCGCCGATCCGCTGGACGGAGGCGGCGCCCCAGGCCGGCGACGGCTCGCAGCGGGCGCGGGTGCCCGTACCCGTGGACCACCGCGACCCGGACGGGCCGACGATCGACCTCGCCGTGGTCCGTCACCCGGCGGGCGGGCGCGGCACCCGGCAGGGCGTGCTGGTCGTCGCGCCCGACGATCCCGGCAGCTCCGGCATCGCGCTGGCCGCCGAGCTGAGGAAGGCGCTGCCCCCGTCGGTCACCGACGTCTTCGACGTGATCGGGTTCGACCATCGCTTCAGCGGTGAGAGCGCGCCGCTGCAGTGGGGGCTGGACCAGCGGGAGATCTTCTGGGTGTTCCACCAGTCCGAGTCGTTCGCCGCCGAGGTCCGCTTCCAGGCCGAGATCGCGGCCAAGGCGGCCGACCGCTCCCTGGCCGTCCTGCCGCACATCACCACCCGCAACATCGCCCGGGACATCGACGTCATCCGGCGCGGCCTCGGTGAGGAGCGCATCTGCCTGATCGGGCACAACTACGGCTCCTACGTCGCCGCCGTGTACTGCCGGCTGTTCGGCGACCGCGCCGACCGGGTGATCCTCGACAGCGTGCTCAGCCCCGACTGGGTGTGGCGCGGCCTGTTCGGCAACTTCGCGCGCAACTGCGAGGCCACCCTGCGGCAGTGGTGCGCGCGGACCGCCCGGCCCGGAGGACCGCTCGGCGACACCCCGCAGCGGGTGCGCGACGCCTTCGACGAGGTGCTGCGCAAGGCGGGCGCCGGCGGGATCATGCTCCCCGGCGTGCCGGTGCCGTTGGACGACCAGTTCCTGCGGGTGCTGGCGATGATGATGCTGAGCTCGCAACGCTCGCACCCCGCCCTGGCGGACGTCGTGCGGTCGGCCAGGACCGGCGCGGCCCTGCGGGCGGAGACCCAGCAGCTCATCGGCTCGATGTTCGCCGTCCCGCGCGACGCCGCCACCTCCGCCGCGCAGATGGCGATCCTGTGCGGGGACGCGGCCTGGCCGCGGGAGCTGGAGGAGTACGAGGCGGCGAGCGAGGAGGGGACGGGGTTCATGGACCGGGCGCTGCTCGGGGTCAAGGCGGGCGCGTTCTGGCCGGTCCAGCCGCTCGAACCGCCGACGGAGTTCGGCCCCGCCGCCGCGGACGGGGTGCTGCTCGTCCAGGCCGAGCAGGACATGTTCACCTCCTCCGTCGGCGCGACGCAGCTGCGGGGCCTGCTGGGCGAGCGGGCCCGGCTGGTCATGGTGCGCGGCATGACGGAGCACCGCGTCTTCCCCTTCGCCGGCGACGCCCGGGTCGACGCGCTGGCCGGGGAGTTCCTGACGACGGGACGGCTGCCGGACGCCGACGTCGTCCTGGACGGCGACCGGACGCGAGAGCTCTGAGGGGGCCGACGATGAACCAGCCGAACACCGACCTGGCCGCCTACTACGACCAGCAGGTCGAATGGAGCGCCCCGGACCCCGCGCTGGGCGGCGCCCGCCGCGCGACGCTGCGGGTTCCCCTCGACTACCGGCGCCCGGGTGACCGCGACATCGAGATCGGCGTCGCCAGGCACGAGGCGACCGGCCGCCGCCGGGGCGTGCTGATGATCGGCCCGGGCGACGACCTGGGCAACAGCGGCCTGAACCTGCTCACCGCGCTGCTCGGCAGCCTGCCCGATGCGCTGATCGAGGCGTTCGACGTCGTCGGCTTCGACCACCGGTTCATGGGGGCGAGCACACCGATCTACTGCGACCTCGAACCGTCCGAGCGCTTCTGGGTCTTCCACTACCCCGAGTCGTTCGACGCCGAGATCCGCTACCAGGCCACGGTGGCCGCCAAGTGCTCGGCCGGCTCGCTCGACCTGCTCGCCCACGCCAACTCCCGCAACATCTGCCGCGACATGGACGTGATCCGCGGCGTGCTCGCCGCCGACCGGATCGACTACCTGGGCTACTCGTACGGGACCTATCTGGGCGCCGTCTACGGCGAGATGTTCGGCGACCGCCTGAACCGCGCGGTCCTGGACGCCATCTGCAGCCCGGACTGGGTGTGGCGCGGGCTGTTCACCGACTTCCCCGAGAACGGGGAGCGCGCGCTGAACCGGTGGTGCCGCTGGGCCGCCACCCGGGACGCCACGTACCGGCTCGGCTCCACCGGCCCCGACGTGCGGGCCGCCTACGACGGCGTGCTCGCCGCGGTCGACCGGGGGGACCAGGTCACGCTGATGGGGTTCCCGCTCGATCGCACCCTGGCCAGGCTGATCCCCGTGGGGATGCTCAACAGCGAGAAGGCGTACCCGGTCCTCGCCGGCATCGTCCGGCACCTGCTCACCGGAGCGGACCTCGACGCGGACAGCGTCGACTTCCTCACCCGGATGTTCGGGCAGCCGAAGGAGGAGAGCGGCACGGTCGCCCAGCTCGCGATCCTGGCCGGCGACGCGTCATGGCCCCGCAGCCCCGCCCTCTACGAGCAGGACATGCTCAAGGCGGCCGAGGAGTTCCCCTGGACCGGCGCGGCGCTCAACGGGATCAAGGCGCCGGCGTTCTGGCCCGTCCCGCCGGCGGAGCCCGCCACCCGGCTCGGCACGGAGGCAGGGGGCGGACGGTACCTGCTGGTGGCCGCCGACGAGGACATGTCCACCCCGTGGGTGGCCGCCCGCCGCATGCACGAGGTGCTGGGCGACCGGTCGAGCTTCGTGACCGTCGCGGACACGGCCCACCATCGCGTCTTCCCCTTCTACGGGAACGCCGGCCTGAACGAGCTGGTCAGCGACTTCCTGCTGACCGGCAGGACGCCGGGCCCCGACCACGTCTGCCCCAACCCCGACAGGATGCTGGAGCCGCCCGCGTCCGGCCGGGAATGACGGGCCGCGGGCGGTAGCCTCCCCTCATGCTGATCGAGAAAGAACGGCATGACGGCATTCGCAGCGGCGCCATCACCGTGTTGTTCCGCCGCTGGCGGCAGCGGCAGGCGACCGCGGGCAACGTGTACCGCACCGCGCTGGGCCGGGTGGCGGTCGACGCGATCGACGTCGTGGAGGCCGGGCGGATCACCGACGCCGACGCGGAGGCCGCCGGCTATCCGTCGGCCGCCGCCGTGGTCGAGGATCTTCGCGGGCATCCCGGCGACCCCGTCTACCGGCTCCGCGTCCGGTTCGTCGACGAGCCCGACCCGCGCGACGAGGCGGCGGCCTCCGGCGACCTGTCGGCGGGGGAGCGGGAGACCATCGCGGCCAGGCTCGCCCGGCTGGACCGGGGGAGCAGGACCGGCCCGTGGACCGAGGCGACGTTGGAGATCATCAGCCGCCGGCCGGAGGTCCGGGCCGGCGACCTGGCCGACGAGCTGGGACGTGACGCCGCGCAGTTCAAGCTGGACGTGCGCAAGCTCAAGAACCTCGGGCTGACCGTCAGCCTCGGCACCGGCTACCGGATCTCCGCGCGGGGCGCGGCCTACCTGGCGGGCCGGGCACGCGAGCGGTGAGGCCCCGCGGCCGGCGGCCGCTCAGCGCGGGGCCTCCTCGGGGGGAGTCCAGCCGAACACGTCCGCGCTCTGCTCGCCGGCGCCGTCCCCACGGGTCGTGGCGATCAGGATCGCCCTGCGGATCGCGACCAGCAACGGCGAGCGCACGTGACCGACCCGGCCCAGCAGCCGTGACTGGCGGACGATCCGGCGCACGCGTGGGCCCCGCTCGGCCGCGTAGCGCCGCAACGCCCGCTCCACCCCGGCGCCGTCGGTCAGGTCCGGCGTGGCGCCGTCGGTCCCGCCCACCCCGGCGCCGTCGCTCGCGTCCGGCATGGCGGTGCAGGTTCCGGTGAGCGCGGCGGCGAGGACGGCCGCGTCCTCCAGGGCCATCCCGGCCCCCTGCCCGAGGGTGTACACCATTGGGTGCGCGGCGTCGCCGGCGAGCACGACGCGGCCCCGGCTCCACGTGCGCGGCGGCGGCCGGTCGAAGACGTCGTGGACGACACAGCCGGCCGGATCGGCCGAGGCCGGCACCTTGCGCAGGTCCGGATGCCAGGAGCTGGTGCGGTCGATCACGTGGGCCAGCGCCTCGGCGACCGGCCGGCGCGGCCAGACGCCGCGCGGCGCGGTCATCGACGCCACCCAGTACAGCTCGCCCCCGCCGAGCGCGGCGGCGAAGAGCACCAGGCCCCGTCCGTAGGCGATGAACCCGTCGGGGTGGGCAGCGGGGGCGGGCCCGATCCCGCGCACCGCGGTGAACCCCCGGTAGCGCGGCTCGCCGTCGCCCAGCAGTCGCGCGCGTACGGCCGAGTTGACGCCGTCGGCCCCGACCAGCAGGTCGCCGCGCAGCACCTCGCCGGCGTCGGTGACCAGCTCGACGTGCGAGCCGTGGTCGAGGTACCGGGCGGCGGCGCGTCCGCCGGCCAGCTCCACCCCGGCGTCGGCGGCCGCCTCCCAGAGCAGCGCGTGGAGACCGGCGCGCAGGATGGTGACCGCCGGCATGCCGTAGCGGTCCTCGTACCCGTCGAACGACACCGACCCGAGCAGCCGGCCGCGCTCGTCCAGGAACGCGCTGCGATGCGGGGGCGCGCCGCGGCCGCCGGCGGTCTGACCGGCCGCGCGGACCCGGCCGGCCAGACCGGGCGCGATCGCGGAGAGCGCCTTGACGGCGTTGGGGGCCAGCACCAGCCCGCCACCGCCCGGGTCGGGTCCGGCCGAGCGCTCCAGGACGACGGCGGCGAACCCGCGGTGGCGCAGCGCGATGCCCAGCGCCAGCCCGGTGACGCCGCCGCCTGCCACGAGTACGCGGCCTCGCCTCGTCGGGTGCATGTCCCGAGCATGCCCGAGGCGGGTCGCGAACCCTTCTCCGACATTGCTGCCACCGGTCCGTAACGGCCCTTCGGCGCCTCGCGACATGAAACGCGTAGGATGTAGCCGACCCTTGACGGGTAGGATCTTCCCTACCTAGGATTGCCGCATGGAAATCACGCATCTGCAGAAGTTGACCATTCCCGTCACCGACCAGGACGCCGCCAAGGCGTTCTACGTCGACAAGCTCGGCTTCGAGGTCCGCAGCGAGACGCCGATGCCGATGGGCGACAACCTGCGCTGGATCGAGGTGGCGCCCAGGGGCGGGCAGACGACGCTGGTCCTGTGCAACTGGATGCCGGACCTCCCCAAGCTGCAGAACGCCATGCTCGAGACCAAGGACACCGACGAGGCCGTCGCCGCCCTGCGCGACGCCGGCGTCACCGTCGACGACCCCAACCAGACTCCGTGGGGCAAGCAGGCGGCCGTCACCGACCCCGACGGCAACCGCTTCATCCTCGTCGACGGCGGCGGCGCCTGATCGTTCGTCACCACCGCGCGGCGTGCCCGCGGTGATCCACCCAGTCGTCCCTCCGTGGGAGAAGCCATGACCCAACCCCCTCGTGACGAAACGTGGTCACCATCCGGTGCCGACGATGCCGCGCCCGCGAGCACCGTCTCGTCCCGGATGTGGATCACCCTGGTGCTCGTCTCTCTCGGGGCCATGATGGAGGCGCTCGACTCCACCGTGATGGCGCTCGGGAACCCGAAGATCGCCGTCGAGCTGGGGACGGAGCTCAGCCAGCTCCAGTGGGTCAGCAACGGCTACATGTTCGCGGTGGTCGTCTTCCTGATCACGGCCGGGAAGATGGGCGACAGGTTCGGCCACCGCACCACCTTCCTCGTGGGGATGGTGGGGTTCGCCGCGAGCTCGGTGGCCGCGGGACTGGCCGGCTCCGTCGAGGTGCTGATCGCCGCCCGCGTCGTGCAGGGCCTGTTCGGGGCCGTGCTCGCGCCCAACTCGCTGGCGATCATCCGCAACCTGTTCCCGTTCGACCGGATGAAGACGGCCATCGGCGTCTGGGCCGGGTTCGGCGCGCTGGCCATGGCGGCGGGGCCGTTCATCGGCGGCCTGGTGGTCGGCCAGTTCGGGTGGCGGGGGATCTTCTTCCTCAACGTCCCGATCTGCGCGATCGTCGTGATCGCCGGGCTGGTGCTGATGGACAAGGGGCGCGAGGAGCGACTGGCCGCGCCGATCGACATCCCCGGCGTGATCCTGCTGTCGGCCGCGTTGCTGGCGCTGGTGTGGGGGGTCGTCCGCATCCCCGTGGACGGTCTCGACCTGTACACCGGGCTGTGTTTCCTGGGCTTCGTCGTGCTGGGGGCGCTGTTCCTCTGGCGGCAGCAGGCGTCGGCGAACGCGGTCCTGCCGCTGCGCCTGTTCCGCTCCGCGTCCCTCTCGGCCGCGGTCGTGGTCCTCACGATGGCCGCGTTCGTGGCCTTCGGCAGCTATTTCTACTTCGGCCTCTACCTGGAGCAGGTGCAGGGGGCCACGCCGCTGCTCGCCGGGGTGCTGTTGCTGCCGCAGACCGTCCTGTTCGGGGTCGGCGCCGCGGTCGGCGGCAAACTGGGCAACGACCGGGGCCCTCGCGTGCCGATGATGCTCGGCGCGGTCCTGGTCGCCCTGGGCTCGGTGGGGATCACGCTGCTGCAGGCCGACTCGTCGTACGCCCTGCTCGGTCCGTCGCTGGGGCTGATGGGCATCGGGATCGGCGCGATCGTCCCGGTGGCCGTCGGGGTGATCCTGGGACACAGTCCGGCCAACCTCGCGGGGACGGCGTCGGGCATGCAGCAGACCGGCCTGATGCTGGGCGCCGTGCTGGGCACGGCCATCCTCGGGGCGATCATCAGCGTGCGCGTCGCCGCGGACCTTCCCGGGCGCCTCAGGGCCGCGGGCGTTCCGCCGGACGCCGTCGACAAGGCGACGGACCAGGCGGCCGTGGCGGCTCAGGGCGTCCTGCCGCACGTCACCGGGGTGGCGCCGGATGTCGGTGCGCAGATCAGGACCGCGGTCGGCCAGAGCTTCACCAGTGGCCTCAACACCGCGCTGATCGTGGGCGCCGTGCTGATGGTCGTGGCCGCCGTGATCGCGAGCCGGGTCAAGGCGCCCCCTCAGGGGGCGGGCGCGTCCTGGGGCTGAGCAGCTCCCCCCTTCCGCAATCCGACGAAAGGAACCTGGAATGGCGCTCTCCGGAGCGGAGATGCTCGTCCGCGTCTCGGCGTCCCTTCCCGACAAGACCGGCAAGTCGCTCGATGAGTGGGTGGCCGAGGTCCGCAAGTCCGGGACCGACCCGCTCGACCAGCGCGCGGTGCGGCAGTGGCTCAAGTCCGAGCACGGCCTGACCAAGCCGCAGCAGGAGGCGGTCGCCATCGCCGCGGCCAAGGACGCCGGGTGGGCCGAGCCCACCGCCGACGACCATCTCGCCGCCCAGTACGCCGGACCTCAGCAGAGCCTGAAGCCGATCTACGAGGCGCTCGTCGCGGCGGCCACCGAGCTGGGCGACGACGTGGCCGTCGAGGTGCGTGCCACCTTCGTCGCGGTGAACCGCAAGCGCCAGTTCGCCGCGGTGCAACCCGCCACCGGCAGCCGGATCGACCTCGGGCTGCGGTTCGTCGACCCGCCGGCCGACGAGCGGCTCAAGCCGGCCAAGGCCCCGGGCCAGTCCACCCACAAGGTCGGCCTGACCGCCGTCGAGCAGGTGGACGACGGCATCAAGGCGCTGCTGCGGCAGGCGTACGAGCAGAACTGACGCGACCTGCTGTCTCCGCCGGCCCGCCCTGGTGGCGGGGCCGGCGGGGCGCGGGTCAGCGCAGATAGTCCCGGGCCGGGTTGGCCCGCGGGTAGCGGCGCAGGTACGAGAAGAAGTCGGCGAGGGCGGCGTCGCCGTGGGTCAGCAACCCGGGGGTGTAGTGGATCGTCATCAGCACGGGCGCGTCCTCCGCCAGCAGGTTGAACATGAACGCCTGCACCCTGGTGAGGAACTCCTCGGCCGCCTCCGGCGGCTCGCCGGGCAGCACATGGGTGCCCCAGCCGAAGAATGAGGCGGTGGTCCGCTCCCGGGGCGCCGCCATGCCGGTGATCCAGTAGAACCAGCGGCCGTCGAGCGTTCCCTGCTGCCAGAAGATGTTGCTGCCGTGGATCGACGCCCAGACCCGGTACTCCTCTCCGCCGGGCATCAGCGCGTGGTAGCGGTATCCCACCGAGAACCGGTCCCAGGTGACCGAGTCGTTGGGGTCCTCGACGAACTTCCCCTCATGGGGGAGCGCGAAGTGCTGCAGGTCCATCGTCTGGGCCGCGACCACCCAGGGATCGACCGCCAGCTCCTGGTCGAACGCCAGCGCCCGCGTCGCGACGGGTGTCCCGGGCATCGGCGGCTCCGGCTGGGGGAGTGCGAACAGCGGGGCCGAGCCGTTGAACGCCCAGACGATGCCGTGCGACTCGACGGTGGGGAAGCGGAACAGGCGCGCCCGGGGATCGACCGGCGTGCCGTTGGCCGACAGGCAGCGGCCGTCCATGCCGTAGCGCCAGCCGTGGAAGGCGCAGCGGATCGCGTCACGTTCGAGGCGGCCCACCGACAGGTCGGCGCCCAGGTGGACGCAGTAGGCGCTGAACACGGCGACCTCGCCGGAGCGGGAGCGCACGGCCACCACCCGGCCGCCGAGCAGGTTCACGCCGACGATGCCGCCGTCCGCCGGCAGGGCGGTGCTCAGGCACACCGGGAACCAGGTCTGCGTGAACAGGCCGTCCGCACCCTCGGACGGGATGCTCTCGGCGCGGGGCCGAGGTCGTACGTCATCCGAGATGGTCATGGTGAATGCCGTCCTTCCCGGCAGGCGCTGGACCGCGTTCAGTGTCTCCGCGGCTTGACGGCCCGGTCAATCGCACCCGGCAGAACGACAATCTCGAAGAAACCCGACATATGCCGATGTGTTTGCCTATGAGGGTGTCATCCGTGGAGGGGCCGACGGGGAGGAACCGTGACCGTGGAAACGGACCAGCTGGCCGCCAACAAGGCCGTCGTACAGAAGCTCGTCGACGCGTGGAACGTCCGGGACGTCTCCGCGATGATGCGGTACTGGGCACCGGACATGGTGCATCACGGCCGCGACGGGACCATGCCGGCCGGCCTGGTGGGCAGCGAGATGCAGCGGTTCATCGCCGCGTTCCCGGACATCCGGATCGACGTCGAGGACATGGTCGCCGAGCGTGACCTCGTCAGCACCCGGCTCACGGTCTCGGCGACCCACTCCGGCCCCTATCTGAACATGGAGCCGACGGGCCGGGCCGTCCGCTGCGCGCTGATGGGCCAGCTGCGCATCGTGGACGGCAAGGTGGTCGAGCACTGGGGCGTGGCCGACACCGTGCATCTTCTTGAGCAGCTCGGGCTGATCGACAGCGAGCTGCTGGAGGCGACGGCCTGACAGCGACCTGGGAGGGCGCGTGAACGACGAACTGGCCAAGATCAAGGCCGAACGGGAAGAGATCGTACGGCGTTTCCGCGGAGCCGTGCTGTTCTCGAAGGACTTCACGGCGATACAGGAGGTGCTGGCCCCGGAGTTCGTGGACCACTTCGCGCCCCCGTGGGACCCGCCCGGCCGCGACGGCGTCGCGCACCGGTTCGGCCAGGCCGCCGACGCGCTCACCACCACCAAGGTGGAGGTGCTCGTCTCGGTGTGCGAGGGGGAGTACCTGTCGCAGGCCATCGAGCTGCACTTCGCGCACACCGGCGAGTTCATGGGCGTCCCCGCCACCGGCAGGACGTTCGCGATCGGCGGATCGAACACCTTCCGCTTCGACGGCGCCCAGATCGTGGAGCACTGGGGGGTCTTCGACGTGGCCAAGATCCCGGATCTGCTGCGGGAGACGCACGGCGCGCAGGGCGGCTGGGCGTCGATGTGGCCGAACCCGGAGCCCTCCAACCGGCCCTGAACGACCGTCGCGGGCGGCGGGTGGACCTGGGGGACGTATCGATGGATGCTGCAGGGACCTGGAGGTAGGAGTGCGGATGCGCGAGAACGGCGCAACGGGCAGGGTCGACGTCCACGACGATCACCGGCTCCGGGCGGTGGAGGAGGTCCTCGGCAAGATCCGCCGCGACCTGTCCCGCGCGCACTCGCTCGACGACCTGGCGCAGACCGCGTGCTTCAGCCCGTTCCACTTCCTTCGCGTGTTCCGGCTCATCACCGCCACCACCCCGGCGCGGTTCCTGGCGGCGCTGCGGATCGCCGAGGCCAAGCGGCTGCTCGCGGCCACCGACCTGGACATCACCACGATCTGCATGCAGGTCGGGTACACGAGCCTCGGCACCTTCTCCCACCAGTTCGCCCGGCACGTCGGGGTCTCGCCGCGGAAGTTCCGGCGGCTGATCACCGAGATGTCCGACCAGTCCTGGGACGCGGTGCTGGACGCGGTGGCGCCGCCCCCGCTCCGTGCCGGGCGGGCCCGCAAGCTCCGGGTACGGTTCAACGGCCTGGAGCCGGGCCGCATCGCGCTGGTCGGGCTGTTCGAGTCCGGCATCCCGCAGGGCTGGCCGGCCGCCTGCGCCATGGCCCGGGAGTCCGCCGAGGTGGACATGGCGGTCGGCCCCGACGGCGCCTACATGGCGCTGGCGATGAGCTTCTCGCCGGACGCCGACATCGAGGCCATGATGACCGGCGACCTGCCGAACCAGTACCTGGTCGGCTCGTACGGGCACGTCCACGTCGAGGACGGCCACGTCGCCGAGAGCGACATCGTCATCGATCTGCGCCCGCGCCGGCCCAGCGATCCGCCCATCGTCTTCGCCTCCCCGCTGCTGGCCGCCCAGGAGAGCGGCTTTGATCCGACGCCGAAAAGCCTGCCGGTCGGCCGCGAGCGAGCTTGCGCAGGATCGAAGAAGTTCCGGGACCTGGCCTGATCTAGCGTTTGGGCCACCGCGCGAACCGAACAAGCGGAGGTGACCCGTGACCACACCCCCGGCCCCGGCGACCGGCCAGGACGATCCGGTTCCCCGCCCGATGGGCGAGCACCTGCCACACGAGGGGGACGACGGACTCTACACACAGAGCTGGTATCCGATCTGCATGGCCGCCGACCTGACGGCCGGCAAGGTCGTCGGCGCGGAGTTCCTGGGCGGGCGCGTCGTCGCGTTCCGCGACAGCTCGGGCCGGCCGTCGGTGGTGTCGGCCTACTGCCTGCATCTCGGCGCCGACCTCAGCGTGGGAACCGTGTCCGACGGCATGCTGCGATGCCGTTTCCACGGCTGGGTCTACGACGAGCAGGGGGTGTGCCGCCGGACCGGCAGCGGCGACCCGGTGCCGGACGGCGCGCGGTTGTTCCGCTTCCCCACCGCGGAGAGGTTCGGCGTGGTGTGGGCGTTCAACGGCACCGAGCCGATCTTCCAGATCCCCGATCTGCCCTGCCCGGAGGACGAGGTCCGGGCGCGACGGGGACGGTTCGGGCACCTGGCCATGGAGCCCTGGATGGTGTCGGCGCACACCCTGGACCTGCAGCACCTGTCGCTGCCGCACGGGTTCGACCTGAAGACGCCGCCCGCCGACACCGTCCGGCACAGCGCGCACAGCCATGGGTACGACCTTGTCGGCTCCCTGCCGGACGGCACCTCGTACGACGTCCAGATCGACATCCACGGCCCCAACCTGTTCCTGCAGACGGGCCTGCTCAACGGCCGCTGGTACTTCTGGATGACCTCGCCGAGCCTGCCTGCCCCGGGCCGGACGGACTCCTTCTTCGTCTACGGCGTCCGCAAGGGCGAGTCGGAGACCGAGGAGTCGGCGGAGAAGGCGCTGCAGCAGGTGTTCGAGGCGCAGATGCAGTTCTACTCCGACGACTCCGACATCTTCGACACCATCCATTTCCAGCCCGGCCTGCTCACCTCCCGTGACAGGACCCTGGCGATGTTCCTGGACTACATGCGGACCTGTCCCCGCGCCAATCCGGCACGCGAGTTCCTCAGCTGACCACCCCGTGTCCCGCTCTCGAACGGAGTACAAGGTGTCCGACGCACGTGCCCCCCGCGATGTCCAGGCCGACAACGCGTTCATCACCATGCTCAACCTGACCGACACCGTGGCGCCCTGGGCCATCCGCGCGGCGGCGACGCTCCGGCTGGCCGATCTGGTCACGCCCGACGGCGCGTCCGCCGACTCGATCCTGAAGGGGCTGGAGGTCGCCGGGGAGAGCGTCGATCCGGAGGCGGTGCGCCGGCTGCTGCGGTACCTGGCGCACCTGGGCGTCTTCGACCACGACGAGCGCTCCGAGGTGTACCGGCCGACGAGGCTGTCGGCGCTGATGTCCGAGGACAACCCGGTCAGCATGCGCGACTGGTGGGACATGGGCGGCGCGATGACCCGGCTCGACCAGACACCCGTGCACATGATCGACGCGGTGCGGACCGGCGGGCCGGTGTACGAGCGGATCTTCGGCCAGGACGTCTGGGCGGACCTCGCGGAGCACCCGCATCTGGCGGCGTCGTTCGAGAAGGCGATGGCCCACAAGACCCGCATCTCGCTGGACAGCGTCATCGCGGCCATCGACTGGTCGGCCCGCGGCGACGTCGTGGACGTGGGCGGCGGCCACGGGCTGTTGCTGGAGGCCGTCCTGCGCGCATCCCCGGACGCCCGCGGCATCGTGTTCGACACTCCGGCCGGGGTCGCGACCGCACGGGCGCACCTGGCCGGATCGCCGGTCGCCGACCGCGCCGGCTTCGTCGAAGGTGACTTCTTCGCCGCCTGGCCCACCGGCGCGGACACCTACGTCCTGATGAACGTCCTGCACAACTGGTCCGACGACCAGGCCGTGGCGGTGCTGCGGCGCGGCGCCGAGGCGCTCGGGTCCACCGGCCGGCTGCTGGTTGTCGAGACGATCGTCGGCGGCGGCGGTGACCAGCGGAGCCTGGCCCGGCTGGACATCATGATGCTGCTGTTCTGCGGCGGCAAGGAACGCAGCCGCCCGCAGTACGACGAGCTCGCGGCACGAGCCGGGCTGACCGTGGCCGAGTCGTACCCGACCTCCTTCGGCCTGGAGATCCTGGAGCTGCGCCCCGCCGGGAGCCGGTGATGGACGAGCGCCCCGTTCACCCGTTCCCGTTCGGGCCCACCACCGCGCTGGAGCTGGACGGCAAGTACCGCAAGCTGCAGGAGTCCGAGCGGGTGGCCCGGGTCCGCATGCCGTTCGGCGGGGACGCGTGGCTGGTCACCGGGTACGAGGACACCAAGTTCGTGCTCTCGGACCCCCGGTTCAGCCGTGCCGTCACGCTGACGATGGACCTGCCCCGGCTGCAGCCGCAGATCGTCCAGAGCCCCGACATGATCATGAGCATGGATCCGCCCGACCACACGCGGGTCCGCCAGGTCGCCGCCCGGGCGTTCACGCCCCGCCGGGTGGAGAGACTCCGGCCGTGGATCGCCGACCGGATCGACGGCCTGCTCGGCCAGATGGCCGCGAAGGGGCCGCCGGCCGATCTGATGAGGGACCTCGCGCTGCCCCTTCCCATCTCGGTGATCTGCGAGATCCTGGGCGTTCCGTTCGCGGACCGGGAGAAGTTCCGGGTGTGGTCGGACATCGTCATGTCGGTCACGGCGTTCACCCCCGAGGAGATCTTCGCCGCGTTCCAGAGCCTCACCGCGTACCTGCAGTGGCTGGTCAGGCAGCGCCGGGTCGCGCCGGCCGACGACCTGTTCAGCGTGATGGTCCGGGCCCGCGACACCGAGGCGGTGATGAGCGAGCAGGAGCTGGTGACGTTCGGCGTCACCCTGCTCGTGGTCGGCCACGAGACCACCGTCAACGAGCTCGCCGACATGATGTTCGTCATGCTCCGCGACGGCCTCTACACGGAGCTGGCCGAGGGCCGCGGCGCGCCGCTGCCGCGGGTGGTCGAGGAGCTGCTGCGCTTCATCCCGCTGGAGAGCCCGGGAGGGTTCGCCCGCGTCGCCACCGAGGACGTCACCATCGGCGACACCCTCATCGCCAAGGGGGAGGCCGTCTACACCCAGCTCTCGGCGGCCAACCGCGACCCGCGGGTCTTCTCCGACCCCGACGAGATCGACGCCGAGGCGGCCAGGGAGCAGCACCTGACCTTCGGTTTCGGGCCGCACCGGTGCATGGGCGCGGCACTGGCCAAGGTGGAGATCGAGCTGGCCGTCGAGGCCCTGCTGCGCAGGTTCCCCGGTCTGCGGCTCGCCGTCGACCCGCAGCAGATCACCTGGAAGGCTGACCGGCTGGTACGAGGGCCTGAGGCGCTGCCGGTGACGTGGTGAGCCGGCCGGCGACAGGGCGGCCGGGGGGTGATCCAGCCGCCCACCGGCGCCGGGCGGATCGGCATGCCGCGTTGACAGGTAGGATAGCCCCTACTGATAATGTACTGGAGTCGACGGATATCGGGCCGCCGACGACAGTGCGATCAGGGGCTGCGAACCATGCCGCGGAGCGGGAAGACGACGACGCCGGACGGTGTCCCCACCCTGCTCGACGACGTGTTCCCGGCGCTGGCCAACCCGGTCCGGCGCCGCATCCTCCAGCTCCTGCTGCAGGGCCCGCAGTCGGTCAACAGCCTCGCCGCGCACTTCGACATGGCCCGTCCCAGCGTGTCGGAGCACCTCAAGGTGCTGCGGGACTCCGGCCTGGTGACGGAGCGCAGGGTCGGCCGGGAACGCCACTACTCACTGTGTCAGGCGCCCATGCAGGAGATCTCCGACTGGCTGCACCCGTACGAGGCCTACTGGAGAGATCGGCTGAGGCTCCTCCGCGACACCGTGGTGGAGGAGGAAGGCGACCATCAGGGCGGGTAGGGCCGCCCCTCACGGGCGACGTCCTGCCCGGCGACCTTGTCCGCGAGGACCGCTGCCAGTCGGCTGAACAGCCACGAGCGCCAGCCGCCGCCCATGATCCGGCGCGCCCGCTGCTGCAGCTCGTTGTCCGGGTCGAAGCCCTCGTGGTCGAAGAACAGGCGGGTGCCGTGGCCCTCGGCCACCAGCCGCCAGGTCGCCGTGCACCGCGCCCCGCTGGGACCGTGGTCGTCCCAGCTGATCCGCAGCATCCGCTCCGGCTCGACGGCCAGCACCTGGCAGTGGATGACGCCGCCGAACTTCGTCGTCGGAACGGCCTGCGCCACGATCGTGAACCGGTGGCCGACGATCGGCCGGAAATCCTCCGGCCCGAGCCATTTCATCACCAGCCGGGGCTCCGCGAACGCCCGCCACACGCGATCGGGGGGATACGGCAGGAACTCATCCAGTCTGATCGCCTGGGGGTCGTCCGTCATATCCGTCAGCTCTCGATCAGGGACTGAATGACCACAGCGAGTCTATCGCCACAGCCAAGACGGCGCACTGACGAAGGGGACACCCATGAAGATCGGAATCGGGTTGCCGGGTGACGAGCCGGACCTGTTGCTGGACTGGGCGCGGCAGGTGGAGGCGGGGCCGTTCAGCACGCTCGGACTGCTCGACCGCTTCATCTGGCGCAACCCGGAGCCGCTGGTGATGCTGGCCGCCGTCGCCGCCACCACACGACGGGTCCGCATCCAGACCGAGGTGCTGATCGGCCCGCTGCGCGACACCGCCCTGCTGGCCAAGCAGGTGGCCACGCTCGACCGGCTGGCCCACGGCCGGTTCACGCTGGGCATGGGCGTCGGCAGCCGGACCGACGACTTCGCCGCGGCCGGGATGCCGCTCAAGGGGCGTGGACGCCGGCTCGACGACCAGCTGATCGCGCTGCGGCAGCTGTGGGCGGGGGAGCGTACCCCGTGCGGACTCGGGCCGGTCGGGCCCGCGCCGGTGAGTCCGGGGGGCCCGGAGATCCTGTTCGGGGCGTTCGCGCCGGCGGCGCTGGCCCGGGTGGCCCGGTTCGGACACGGACTGCTGTGCGCCGCGCCTCCGCCGTGGGCCGGCGACCTTTTCCGCGCCGTCGACAAGGAATGGTCGCAGGCGGGCCGGGCCGACCGCCCGCGCAACGTCGGCCAGCTCAACGTCGCCTTCGGCTCGGACGAGACGGTCGCCACGGCCAAGGCGGCGATCAGCGAGTGCTACGCCATCGTCGGCGCCTCCCACTGGATGGTGGAGGGCATGCTCACCACCGAGGACCAGATCCGTACGGCGCTGCGAGGCTTCGAGGAGCTCGGGGCGGACGAGGTCATCCTCTACTGCTGGTCGCCCGAGGTCGGCCAGGTGGCCCGGCTCGCCGAGCTCGTCGACCGATACACCGCCGACAACCCCGGCCATCATCAGCACACGAACTCATGACGAATTCGGCCGCCGAAATCCCGCTTATCCATCGTCATATCGCCGAGTTGGCGACATTCCACTTCAACCCCGCCTTCGCTGTGGTTACCATCTCATCGACCCCGGGATCTCCCACTTCCACGAGATCGGGCGATGATGGCGACGCAGGAAGAGATCGACGCCGCCCGGCGTCATATCGAGCGATTACGCGACGAGCATGCGAACGACGTGATCGCGCTCGTCCGGCTGGTCGATGACGGCGCGCTGAAAGGCGAGGCCGGGGACAGGCTGGCCGCCGATCTGCGCGCGTGGGACCGGGGCTTCAAGGACCTGTTCACCCGGGCCCTGTCGGTGCTGGACTCCGTGCGGCCGTCCGAGGGGGCGGCCCCCCGGTGAGCCCCATGGTCGGCATCAACCCCGCGCTGATGACGCAACTGATCAACGGCATGGCCTCTGGCACGAAAATGGATATGGGCCGGCGTTTCGCGTCATGCACGGTGCGTGAGAGAGGTGCGTCCGACAGCAGTCTGGGCCTCCTGATCGAAGTCTTCGACCCGTCGCCGGATGACGCGGAAGACCTGGAGAACACCAAGCTGTCCACTCGGGGGAGTGATCTGCCCGAGGCATTGGGGCCAGGCTTCGCAGCGCGGCGCAAGAACGCCAAGGACAAGACCATCGCTTTCGTCTACGGATGGACGCCCGACCACCAGCGTCTTCTCACCGTCAACATCATCGAGCACGCCCCCGGCCGGGACTCGCTGGCCGACGCGACCGAGTTCTTCCGCCAGCTCAAACCTCTCCTCCTCGACAAGCCCGCGCCATCGTGATCTGAGTCACATCCCCGCCCTCGGCGTCACACCACAAGCCCTGGTTTCTCTCTCATATGCGCCAACGAACTCCTGCCCACGAGAGAGAACCCCATGATCCTCATAACCGGTGCGACCGGCACCATCGGACGTCTCATCACCGAGCGGCTCTCCGCCGAAGGCGTCCCCGTGCGCGCCGTCAGCCGCTCACCCGAGCACGCCGGCCTTCCGGCCGAGGTGGAGATCGTCCGGGGCGACCCGGCCCGGCCGGACACGATGACCGCCCACTTCGACGGCGTCGAGGCCGTCTTCCTGCACCCGCGCACCTTCGGCGACACCGCCGACCGGCTGCTCGCCCTGGCCGCCGAGCGGGGCGTGAGCAAGGTGGTGGCCCTCTCCGCCATGAACATCGACGACCCGTTCGACCTGCAGCCGTCCCGCTGGCGGGGCGATCGCAACAAGGAGGCCGAGGAGGCGGCCGTCGCCAGCGGCCTGGCCTGGACCAGCCTCCGGGCCGGCAGCTTCGCCGGCAACACCGCGCAGGCGTGGGGCGCCCAGATCCGCGCGGGCGACGTCGTCCGCTACGTGTACGCCACGTTCCGGGAGTCCCCGATCGACGAGCGGGACCTGGCCGAGGTCGCGGTTCGCGCGCTGCTCACCGACGAGCTCGTGGGCCGCAGGCTGGAGCTCACCGGGCCGCAGTCGCTGTCGCACGAGGAGATGGTCGGTGTGATCGCCTCCGCGCTCGGCAGGCCGCTGCGCTTCGAGGAGATCCCGGCGCAGGTCGCCGCCCGGCGCCTGGCCGGCAACGGGTTTCCCGAGCCATGGGCCGGCGCCCTGATGGCCAGGTATGCCCACTACCTGGGCCGGGACCAGAATCCCGTGACCGGGGACGTGGACAGGGCCCTCGGCCGTCCGGCCCGGACCTACGCCGACTGGGTGGCCCACCACCTCTCCGCCTTCCGGAACGGATGAATCGGCCCATGTCGACCGCCTACGTCGTCACGGCTCTGGTGACCGTCGCCGTCAACACGTTCTCCGGATTCGCGGCCATGACCCGGCTGGCGCCGATCATGCGTACCCTCGGCCCGGCACTCGACCGGGCCGGCGTGCCGCAGTCGTGGCTGTTCTGGCCGATCGGCGCGCTCAAGGCCCTGGGCGCGCTCGGGCTGGCGCTGGGACTGCTCGGCGTGCCGCTCATCGGCACGGCGGCCGCGGCCGGGCTCGTCCTGTACTTCGTCTGCGCGCTGTACACCCACCTGCGCGTCAGCGACTTCTCCCCGCAGTTCTACCTGGCGATCGGGTTCCTCGGCCTGGCGGTCGGCACCCTGGCCCTCGACCCCGCGCTCGTCCTGGACACGACACGCTGAGAGCCCTGGTCGAGCCCTACGCCCGGCGGGGCAGACCCAGCTCGCCCGCGCGCAGCCCGGCCTGGAAGCGGGAGTCGGCCTCCAGCTTGGCCATCAGCTCGGCGACGCGCCGCCGGTAGGTGCGCAGCGAGACGCCGAGCCGTCTGGCCGCCGCCTCGTCGGTGAGTCCCGAGCCGAGGGCTTCGAGGATGGTGCGGCCGTCGGCGTCGAGATGGGGGAGGTCGCCGCGCAGATAGGTGTCGAGGTCAAGGGAGTTGTCCCAGATCGCCGAGAACAGGGAGTAGACACCGTCGACCAGGATCTGCGACGTCGTCACGGTGTACTCGCGGCCGGCGGGGGTGTCCTTGCCGGCGAGGATCATCACCCGCCGGTCGATGATGATCGTCTCGTGCGGCAGCGGCGAGCTGCTGATCCGGACGACGGCCCCCTGGCTCTGCACCTGCCGCAGGTGCGCGCGGGCCTCCTCCTCGGCGAGCGCCACCGGGCTGAGCAGCTTGCGGGAGGTGAAGCCGGGGGAGTCCGGGGCCCGCATCCGGTGCCGGATCGCCGCCCTGGCCTCCGGTTGCGACCAGGTCCTGAGGTCCCGGGCGGCGCACAGGAACTCGGTGTACGCGGACTCGAAGAGATGGCCGGCACGCGCGAGCAACTCCGCGTCCCCTTGGACGGAGAACACCTGTTCATTGCGCATCCTGCCAGTCTGGCAGCAAGCTGCCACCAGCTCGCCGGGCGAGGTGGCGGCGGACACCATGAGCCTCATGACGACGAAGACTTTCTCCCTCGGCGGAGACCTGACGGTCAACCGGCTCGGCTTCGGCGCGATGCGCCTGGCCATGGGCACCTTCGACGGTCCGACGCGAGCCCCCGAGAACGGCGTCGCGGTGCTCCGGCGCGCCGTGGAGCTGGGCGTGAACCACATCGACACGGCCGGCTTCTACGGCCGGGAAGGGGTGTGGGCCAACGAGCTGATCCGTACGGCGTTGACCCCCTACCGTGACGACCTGGTGATCGCGACGAAGGTCGGGCCGCTGCTCGCGCCGGACGGTGTGCCGAGCGGGCAGGCGACCCCTGATCAGCTGCGCGGCCTGGTCGAGGCGGATCTGCGCTCCCTCGGGCTGGACCGGCTCGACCTGGTCTACCTGCGGGTGGGCGGGATCACCGGGCCGGGTGGCGAGTCGATCGCCGAACGGTTCGCGGTGCTGGCCGAGCTGCGGGCGGAAGGGCTGATCCGGCACCTGGGCGTCAGCAACGTCGACGCCGCCCAGCTCGCCGAGGCCCGGGCGATCGCGCCCGTCGCGGCGGTGCAGAACGCCTACAGCGACGACATGGGGCTGCTGGCGGAATGCGAGGAGGCGGGTATCGCGTACGTGCCGTTCTTCCTGCTCGGCGGTGGCCGCGACCCTCTCGACGTCGAACGGCTCGGCAAGGTCGCGGCACGCCTGGGCGCCACCACCGCGCAGGTGCAGATCGCCCTGCTGCTGGCGACGTCACCGTCGGTGCTGGCGATCCCGGGCACCGGTGCTCTCGACCACCTGGCGGAGAACCTCGCGGCGAACGAGCTCAGTCTCAGCGAGGAGGACCTGTCCGACCTGCGCGGCTGACGGGCCGGGCCGCCAAGGACGCGTGCGCGGCTGACGGGCCGGGCCGCCAAGGACGCGTGCGCGGCTGACGGGCCGGACCGCCAAGGACGCCTGTGCGGCTGACGGGCCGGACCGCTAGGGACGCCTGCGCGCGAAGGCCGGCGCGTGCTCCGGCCGCGGGCCGAAGCCCACGAACCGCGCCGGTATCGCGCGAAGCCGGGGAACCAGGCGGCTGAGAAGCAGGAGCGTCCTGGGCGGCCCGGAGAACCTGCCCGCGAACAGCGGCTCGAAGACGACCCGCTGGAGCATCCGCTGGAACGCCTGGACGATCACGGTGGGCCGGTGCCTGCGCCGCTGCACGGCGGCCAGGTCGGCCGGCGTGACGGCGTGCCGCCGCAGGGGCTCGGCGAGGATGGCGGCGGCGGCCACCGCGTCCTGGACGGCGAGGTTGATGCCCACGCCGCCGGCGGGCGACATGGCGTGCGCGGCGTCGCCGATGAGCAGCAGCCCGTCGAGGTGCCAGCGTTCGAGCCGGTTCAGCTTCACGTCGAGCACGAACACCTCGTCCATGCTCCTGAGGTGGTCCACGTGGCCGGCGAAGTCCGGCCGCAGGCGGGCGACCCGCTCACGGAACCGCTCGATCCCCTCCGCCCGCAGCCGCGCGTCGGAGCCTTTGGCGGTGAAGTACGCCACCTGGTAGAAGTCCTCGCGAGTCAGGGAGATCAGCGCCTCGGAGCCCCGCGCGACCGGCACGATGCCGGCGGGCACGCCCGCGTCGCTCTCCCACTTGGGCAGGCGGAACCACCAGACGTCGAACGGCACCCGGAACTCCTCCGGCACCAGGCCCGCGGCCCGCCGGAGGGTGGAGTGCCTGCCGTCGCACCCCACCGTCAGCTCGGCGCGGATCTCCCCTTCCTCGCCGTCCGCCGTGCGGTACCTGACTCCGACGACCTTCTCGCCGTCTCTGACCAGCGCGGTCGCCTCGGTGTTCATGCGCAGCGAGAAGCCCGGCTCGTCGGCGGCCGCCTTGGCGAGGAAGGCGAGCAGGTCCCACTGGGGCACCATCGCGACGTAGTCGTACGGCGCGGGCAGCATCCCGAAGTCGGCGAAGGCGATCATGCTGCCGTCGGAGGCGGGGAACGACAGGTTGCCCAGGCGGCTCTGCGGCAGGGCGCGGAAGCCCTCGCCGAGGCCGAGCTCGTCCATGAGGCGGACGGTGGAGGGATGGACGGTGTCCCCCCGGAAGTCGCGCAGGAAGTCGCCGTGCTTCTCCAGCACGGTGACCTCGATCCCCGCCCTGGCCAGCAGCAGGCCCAGCATCATGCCCGCCGGTCCGCCGCCGCACACCAGGACGCCGGTGTTTCGCGTGATCATGGCTCTCCCTTCCAGGCTTTAATTCATCGTACGATGAAATGCCGGGAAAGAGTAGGGGGCCGATCACGCGGGCACGGCGCGTACCCTTCAATGTCAGCGGTCGCCGATCCGAGGGAGCACTGCTTGCCCAGCAACCCGGCCGAGTTACGCGCCAGAACGGCGACCGCGATCTACCCCGCGGGCGTGCTCGCGACGCCGCCCCGTACCCTCGTCGACGTCCTCGACGACACCACGCGCCGGCACCCGCACGCGCTCGCGATCGACGACGGCACCGTGCGCCTCGACTACCGCTCGCTGCGCGCCGAGGTGGACCGGCTCGTCGCCGAGCTGGGCGCGGCAGGGGTCGGCCACGGCGACCGGGTCGGCGTGCGCGTCGCGTCGGGAACAGCCGAGCTGTACCTGTCCATCCTCGCCGTGCTCGCCGCCGGCGCCGCGTACGTGCCCGTCGACGCCGACGACCCGGCGGAACGGGCCGCGCTGGTCTTCGCCGAGGCCGAGGTGGGCGCGGTCATCTCGGGCGAGCTGACGGTGAGCGGCAGCGCCGCGTCGGCCCCCGCGCCGCCCGCCCTCGACGACGACGCGTGGATCATCTTCACCTCCGGCTCGACCGGCCGGCCGAAGGGCGTCGCGGTGACGCACCGGTCGGCGGCCGCGTTCGTGGACGCCGAGGCCGGGCTCTTCCTGGGGGAGCGGCCGCTGGGCCCCGGCGACCGGGTGCTCGCCGGGTTGTCGGTGGCCTTCGACGCCTCCTGCGAGGAGATGTGGCTGGCGTGGCGGCACGGCGCCTGCCTGGTGCCCGCGCCCCGAGCCCTCGTACGCACCGGGATGGACCTCGGCCCCTGGCTGGCGGAGCAGCGGATCACCGCCGTCTCGACCGTGCCCACGCTGGCCGCTCTGTGGCCCGCCGAGCACCTCGACGGCATCCGGCTGCTCATCTTCGGCGGGGAGGCCTGCCCGCCCGAGCTGGCCGAGCGGCTCGCCGTACCGGGGCGTGAGGTGTGGAACACCTACGGGCCCACCGAGGCGACGGTGGTGGCCTCCGCGGCCCGGCTCACCGGCGACGGCCCGGTACGCATCGGCCTGCCGCTCGACGGGTGGGACCTGGCGGTGGTCGACGGCGCGGGCGAGCCGGTCGCGATGGGGGAGACCGGCGAGCTGGTGATCGGCGGCGTGGGCCTGGCCCGCTACCTGGACCCGGTCAAGGACGCCGAGAAGTACGCGCCGCTGCCGTCGCTGGGCTGGGGGCGCGCCTACCGCAGCGGCGACCTGGTACGGGCCGACCCCGAGGGCCTCGTCTTCGCCGGCCGCGCCGACGACCAGGTGAAGCTGGGCGGGCGCCGGATCGAGCTGGGCGAGGTGGACGCCGCGCTGCGGGCGCTGCCCGGGGTCGCGGGCGCGGCCGCGGCCGTCCGCACCGCCGGCGGCGGCCACCAGGTGCTGGTCGGCTACGTCGTCGCCGAGCCCGGTTTCGACCTCCGCCGGGCGCGGGAGCTGCTCGCCGACTCGCTGCCCGCGGCCCTGGTGCCGCGCCTGGCGCCGATCGACGCGCTCCCGGTCCGGACCTCGGGGAAGATCGACCGTGACGCGCTGCCCTGGCCGCTGGCCACGCCGCCCGTCCCGCCGGAGGGCGGGCTGAGCCCGGCCGAGGCGTCGCTGGCCGAGCGGTGGACCGCCGTCCTCGGCGTGGCGCCGAGCGGACGGGACGCCGACTTCTTCGCCGACGGCGGCACGAGCCTGGCGGCGGCCCGGCTGGTGTCGGTGCTGCGCGCCGACCATCCCGACGTGGCCGTGGGCGACGTGTACGCGCGGCCGACGCTCGGCGGGCTGGCGCGGTTGCTGGACGGCCGGGGCGAGGCGGAGCCGGGCCGGCGGCCCGTGACGCCGATGCCCCGACGGGCCGCGCTGGCGCAGTCGGCGCTCATGATCCCGCTGCTGGGCGTGGGCGCGATCCGCTGGATCGTGCTGCTCGCCGCGGTCGGCAACGTCCTGGCGCCCGCGTGGGCCCCCGCCCTGTCGTGGTGGTGGGTGACACTGGGCGCGCTGCTGTTCGTCACCCCTCCCGGGCGGATGGGACTGTCGGCGGCCGTGGCCCGGCTCCTGCTGCGCGGCGTGCGGCCGGGTAGTCATCCGCGCGGCGGCGCCGTACACCTGAGGTTGTGGTTCGCGGAGCGGTTCGCCGAGCGGCTCGGCGTTCCCGACCTGGCCGGCGCCCCCTACCTGACGTGGTACGCCCGGCTGCTGGGCGCGCAGGTGGGGGACGACGCCGACCTGCACTCGCCACCCCCCGTCACCGGGCTGCTCAAGCTGGGCAGGGGCGCGTCGGTCGAGCAGGAGGTCGATCTCTGCGGCCACTGGTACGACGGCGACCGGCTGCACATCGGCGAGATCAGGATCGGCGCCGGCGCGAGGGTCGGCTCCCGCTCGACGCTGCTGCCCGGCACGAGAATCGGGAAGAACGCCGAGATCGCCCCCGGATCGGCGGTCACCGGGAGCGTGCCGGCAGGGCGGCTCTGGGCCGGCGCCCCCGCGTTCAGGCAGGGCAAGTCGCGCAGGTCGCGGCCGGCGGAGCGGCCCGCCCGCTCCCGGTTCTGGGCCGCGCTGTACGGGCTGACCGCCGTCGTGCTCAGCCTGCTGCCAGTGGTCGCGGCCGGAGCCGGGCTCGCGGTGCTGGCCGGGTTCGCCGGCGACGCGCGCACGCTCGGCCAGGCCGTGGCAGCCGCCCTGCCGGGCGTGCCGCCGGCGACGATCGCCGGCATGGCCGCCTACGCGCTGGTCACGCTGGTCAGCGTGCGGCTGCTCGGCATGGGCCTGCGCGCGGGACGCCATCCCGTGCACAGCCGCCAGGCCTGGCAGGCGTGGGCGACGGGCCGGCTGATGGCCTCGGCGCGCGTCTGGCTGTTCCCCCTGTACGCCAGCGTCCTGACGCCCGCGTGGCTGCGGGCGCTCGGCATGAAGGTGGGCCGCGGCGCCGAGCTGTCCACGGTCCTGGCGCTGCCCTCGATGACGTCCGTCGGCGACGGCGCCTTCCTGGCCGACGACACGATGGTCGCCCCGTACGAGCTGGACGGCGGCTGGATGCGCATCGCCTCGGCCCGCATCGGCAAGCGCGCCTTCCTCGGCAACTCGGGGATGACCGCGCCCGGCCGCAAGGTGCCCAAGGACGGCCTGGTCGGGGTGCTGTCGGCGACGCCGAAGAAGGCCAGGTCCGGCTCGTCGTACGTGGGCATGCCGCCCATGGAGCTGCGCCGTACCGCCGAGGAGGGCGACCGGAGCCGCACCTATGACCCGCCCGCCCGGTACAAGGCGGCCAGGGCGCTGGTCGAGGCGTTCCGGGTGGTGCCCGCGATGTGCGCGGTCGCGCTCGCGGTCCTGGTCGCGGCCGCCTTCGAGTGGCTGGCGGCCGGCTACGGCTTCGCCGCGGCGCTCGCGCTGGGCGGCGTGGTGCTGGCGCTCGCGGGCGTGGCCGCCGCGACGGTGGCGACGGCCGCGAAGTGGGCGCTGGTCGGCCGGATCAGAGCGGGCAGCCGGCCGCTGTGGAGCTCGTTCGTGTGGCGCAACGAGCTCGCGGACAACTTCGTGGAGGTGCTGGCGGCGCCCTGGTTCGCGCGGCCGTGGCTGGGGACGGCGCCGTTGAACGCGTGGTTGCGTTCGCTCGGGGCGCGCATCGGGCATGGGGTCACCTGTGACACGTACTGGCTGCCGGAGGCGGATCTGGTGACGCTCGGGGACGGCGCCTGCGTCAACCGGGGCTGCGTCCTGCAGACCCACCTGTTCCACGACCGGGTCATGAGCATGGACACGGTGACCCTGGAGGCCGGCGCGACGCTGGGCCCGCACGGTGTGGTGCTACCCGCCGCGCGGGTGGGGGCCGACACCACGGTCGGGCCCGCGTCGCTGGTCATGCGCGGTGAGGCGGTGCCCGCTCGTACGCGCTGGTTCGGCAATCCCATCTCGGCGTGGCGATGACGTCGTACTTCCCCGCGCACGGCGACCATCGGTACGGGGTGTCGCACTACGACCTGACGCTGAAGTACCGGGTGGTGGGCAACCGGCTCGACGGCACGGCCCGGCTGACCGTGTCGGCCGCCGAGCCCCTCGGCGTGCTCGACCTGGACCTCGGCCGGTTCCGGGTCTCGGGCGTCACCGTGGACGGGGTCCAGGCCCGCCACCAGCACGGCCGGGGCAAGCTGCGGGTCACCCTGCCCAGGCCGCTGCCCGCTGGAGGCGGCGCGGTCGTCGAGGTCCGCTACTCGGGCAACCCCGTGCCGGTGCCGAGTCCCTGGGGCGGCGTGGGATGGGAGGAGCTGACCGACGGCGCGCTGGTGGCCGGCCAGCCGATCGGCGCGCCCTCCTGGTTCCCGTGCAACGACCGGCCCGACGACAAGGCGTCGTACCGGATGACCGTGACGACCGCGTCGCCGTACCTGGTCGTCGCGAACGGCGTGCTCACCGGCCGGCGCCGCGGGGCCGGGACCACGACCTGGATCTACGACCAGCCGGAGCCCATGGCCGGCTACCTGGCCAGCGTGCAGATCGGGCGGTACGAGCTCGCCGAGGTCGCGGGCACCCGGCTGGCCCACCCGGCGCGCCTGGGCGCCCGCGTCCGGCACGACTTCGGCCGGCAGGGCGAGATGATGGCGGTGTTCGCCGACCGGTTCGGCCCCTACCCGTTCAGCGGCTACGTCGCCGTCGTGGCCGATGACGACCTGGACATCCCGGTCGAGGCGCAGGGCATGTCGATCTTCGGCCGGAACCACGTGGACGGCCGGCGCGGGTTCGAGCGGCTGGTCGCGCACGAGCTGGCGCACCAGTGGTTCGGCAACAGCCTCACGGTGTCCTGCTGGAGCGACATCTGGCTGCAGGAGGGCTTCGCCACGTACGCCGAGTGGCTCTGGTCCGAGGCGTCCGGCGGCCCGCCCGCCGCCGAGCACGCCCGGCGCTGGCATCAGCGGCTGGCCGGGCTGCCGCAGGACTTCGTGCTGGCCGATCCCGGCGTGGATCTGCTGTTCGACGACCGGGTGTACAAGCGGGGCGCGCTGACCGTGCACGCGCTGCGGCGGACGCTGGGCGACGGGGACTTCTTCGCCGTCCTGCGCGCCTGGACCGCGGCGCGCCGGTACGGCAACGTCAGCACGCGGGACTTCGCCGAGCACGTCCAGCGGCACACCACGCGGCCGGTGGGTCCGCTGCTGTCCGCCTGGCTGCACGACAAGCCCCTCCCACCGGCCGCCTGAGGTCACGGCGCCGCCGTCACCAGGTGACGGGCAGCTCGTGCATCCCGTAGACGGTGGCCTCGTCCTTGAACGAGAGCTGCTCGGCGGGGACGGCCAGCCGCAGGCCGGGGACCCGCCGGAACAGGGTGTTGAAGACGATCTCCAGCTCCACGCGGGCCAGGTTCTGGCCCAGGCACTGGTGCGGGCCGTAGCCGAAGGCCAGGTGGCTGCGGGCGTCGCGCTCGATGTCGAAGGCGTCCGGGTCGGCGAACACCTCCGGATCGCGGTTGCCGGCGTTGGCGAGCGTGAGCACGCCTTCCCCCGCCGGGATGACCGTGCCGCCGAGCTCCACGTCCTCGACCGCGATCCGCATGATCGCGAACTCCGCGATGGTGAAGTGCCGCAGGAGCTCCTCCACCGCGCCCGGCGTCTTGGCCGGGTCCTCGCGCAGCGCGGCGAGCGCGTCGGGATGCCGCAGCAGCATGTACGTGCCCAGCGAGATCATGTTCGCCGTGGTCTCGTGCCCGGCGATCAGCAGCAGGAACGCCAGGCTGAGCAGCGCTCCATGGTCCACCTGGCCGCTCTCGCGCTGCTTGACCACCTGGCGGCTGAGCAGGTCGTCGGTGGGGTTCTCCTCCTTGACCCTGATCAGCTTGTCCAGGTAGACGGCCAGTTCGAGGGCCGCGTGCTGCCGCTCCTGCGCCGTGATGGTGCGGTCGAGCAGCTGCGCGGAGTGCGTCTGGAAGAACTCGTGCTCCTCGTACGGCACGCCGAGCAGCTCACAGATCACCAGCGAGGGCACCGGCAGGGCCAGCGCCTGCACCAGGTCGGCCGGGCGCGGGCCGGCCAGCATGGCGTCGAGGTGCTCGTCCACGATCTGCTGGATGCGCGGGCGCAGCGCCGCCATGCGCCTGACCGTGAACTCCCCGACCACCGCGCGCCGCGCCGGGCCGTGCTCGGGCGGGTCCATCTCCAGCATCATCTTGGGCAGCGGCGACTGGCCGGCCTCCGTCTCGCCGTTCAGCCTGGGGGCGTTGGGATGGCGGCGGTCGGCGCTGAAGCGCGGGTCGCTCAGGACCGTGCGGATGTCCTGGTAGCGAGTGGCGATCCAGGCGCTCGAACCACCGGGCAGCTCGACCTTGGCGACCGACTCCTCGCGCAGGAATCGAAGGTGCTGCTCCGGCGGAGCGTAAGGGCAGGTGCGGGTGATCTGGAGCGTCTCAGCGGAGTCAGTGGTCACGGGTGTCCCCCATCAGACATGCCAATCCAACTTCCCTACAAGTGCAGGCTAACCTACAGATGTAGGCGTCAGTACACTGAGGCGTGGCCCTCACCAGAGACAGAGACCGGGACAGAGGCGGTGACCTGGGCGACCCGCGGGTGCGCCGCACGCAGGCGGCCCTGCGGCACGCGCTGATCGACCTCGTCCAGGACCGCGAGCTGTCCCGGATCAGCGTGGCCGACGTCGCCGAACGCGCCGGGGTGAGCCGCTCCACGTTCTACGACCACTTCCGTGACGTGCACGAGCTGGCCGACGCGGCCTGCACCGCCATGATCGACGACCTGATCGAGGCCATCCCCAACCCCGGGGCCGGCGACGTCCCGGACACGACGACCGGCACCCTGCTGACCTTCTTCGCCCACCTCGCCGAGCACGCCCGTCTCTACCGCGGGGTGCTGGGGCCCGAGGGGAGCGCGCGCGTCGTCGACCACGTGCGCCGCCGCGCCACCGTCGCCGCGCACGTCGGCGCCCACCGGACCGCCACCGGCGACGACGCCCCCGCGGACTACCCGGCTCAGACCCCGCACGACGTGCCCGCCGCGTTCACCGCGGGAGCGCTCATCGGCGTCGCCACGGACTGGCTTCAGCGTGGATGCCCGAGCCCACCCGACGAGATGGCCGCCCTGACCCGGCCGCTGCTGATGGCCCTGTACCGGGGAGACGGCTCTACGGATTGAGGACGACCTTTCCGGCGACGGTGCCGGACTCGGCCAGCCGCACGGCTTCGCTGACGCGGGCGAGCGGGAGCTGGGCGGCGATCTGGGCGGTGACGTCGCCGCGCTGGAGGGCGGCGAAGACCTGGGTGAGGTCGGCGCGCAGCCGGGCCCGGAACCGGTTCCTGGCCAGCGCCCGGCCGGCCCAGACGTTGAAGAAGTAGGCGCGTCGGCGGTTGGGCAGGGCGTTCCACAGCCACACCCGGCCGAGCAGCTTGAACACGGGCCACTGCTTGGACCCCTCGTCGTCGCGGGTGGAGGCGCTGCCGTACGAGACGAGCGTGCCGCCGGGCGCGAGGAGGCGCCAGGAGTCGACGACACCGCGGCCGCCGACGTGGTCGAAGACGGCGTCCACCCCGCCGGGGGCGAGCTCGCGGACGCGCTTGGCGACGTCCTCGGTGCGGTAGTCGACGGGGAGCACGCCGCGCTGCCGCAGGGCGTCGTGGTGGCGCGCGGACGCCGTGCCGATCACCTTCACGCCCGCGGCCCGCGCCAGCTGGACCAGGACCGAGCCGACGCCGCCGTTGGCACCGTGGACCAGAACGGTCTGACCCGCGCGGACCCGTGCCTTGCGGTGCAGCATCTGCCAGGCGGTGATGCCGTTGACCACCACGGTCTCCGCCTCCGCCGCGCCGACCCCCTCGGGCACCTCCACCACGTCGGCCGCGTCGACGATCACATGGCTGGCCCAGCCGCCGACCTTGACCAGCGCGGCCACCCGGGTGCCGGCCAGGCCCGGGTCGACACCCGCACCGGTCGCCAGCACCGTGCCGACCAGGTCGTAGCCGGGCACGAACGGGAACGGCGGCTGGTCGTAGTAGCGGCCGCGGCGCATCTGCTGCTCGGCGAAGGAGACCCCGGTCGCCTCCATCCGGATCAGGACCTGGCCCGGTCCGGCGGAGGGGACGGCTCCGTGCCTGATCCGCAGCCCTTCCGGCTCCACCTTGCCCGGCAGGACGACCTCGACGAGTCCTTCGGTGCTCATGACGACCTCCACTGCGTTGCGCGTTACGTGCTCTCTCGTTCGTTATAGGTTCTAACGCACGCAGATGGGCGATGTCAACGGGCAGCGTGATACCTTCTAACCAATCCTTGAGGATGTAACCAATCGGGTAAGGAAGGCGGCGACGGCAGGTCATGGCGCAGACAGGCACGAAGGCCCCGCGTGAGCGCTACCGCACTCAGGTGCGGGCGGAGATCAAGGAGCGCGCGTGGGAGCAGATCGCCACGGCGGGGGCGTCCGCGCTGTCCCTCAACGCGATCGCCAAGCACATGGGCATGAGCGGGCCCGCGCTCTACCGGTACTTCGCCGGTCGCGACGAGCTGATCACCGAGCTCATCAGGGACGCGTACCGGAGCCTCGCCGACACCTTCCGCGCGGCCTCCGAAACCGGCCCGGACGCCGCCGCGCTGGCCCGCGCGCTGCGCGCGTGGGCGCTCGACGACCCTCAGCGGTACTTCCTCATCTACGGCACACCCGTCCCCGGCTACCACGCGCCCGACGACATCACCGCGATCGCGTCCGAGATCATGGCGACGCTGCTCGACGCCTGCGCCGCGCTGCCCTCCGACGGCCCCGCGACGCCGTTCGACGCCCACCTCGACGAGCACCGCCAGTGGGCGGAGGGCCACCCCGCCTCGCCGGCGGCCCTCCACCGGGCCCTGCGTTTCTGGACCCGGCTGCACGGCGTCCTGTCGCTGGAGCTCGCCGGCCACTTCACCGGGATGGGATTCGACCCCGCGCTGCTCTTCCAGGCCGAACTGGACGACCTGGCGGCGCGCTGACCACGATCACCGGGTTCCGATGATCTGCGGCCACAGTCTGCGCACCGTCTCGGCGCGCTGCTCGATGAGCCGCATGCGCAGGGTCCACTCGGCCGGCGCGTAGTGGCCGGTGGCCGCCGTCTCCTGCCCCGGCCACTTCCGGTAGAGCAGGCCCACCTCGCTGTGGAAGTAGCCGTAGCTGACGACGCTGGCCGGTACGAGCAGGCCGGTGTCGTCCGACCCCGGAACCCCCATCCAGCCACCGAGGGCGACGGCTAACTCCCGCCGGATGCAGATGGTGGTGGGGTGCACCGGAAGCCGGTAGTCGTGAGTGCGCCAGTGTTCGAGCACGAATCCCGGTTCTATCCGTCCCGGCGCCGGGTCGGTGTCGAACCCGACCGTCGAGCCGTCGGGCATCAGGTCGAGAGCCGGGGAGGTGGTCCACTGGACGAGGGGGTCCGACGACAGGACGTCGATGTCGCGGGCGAGCGCGCCGGGGGTGAGCACGTCGTCCTGGTCGAGATTCCGCACCAGCTCACCACCGGCGCGGGCGAGGGCGATGTTCCGCGTCAGCGCGACCCCGCCTCGGCGCCCTGTGGCGAACTTCACCATGGGATCGCCGGGCAGAATGTCCCTGACCGCTCCGGTGTCACCGTCCTCCTGGATGACCCACTCGACCTCCCAGTCCGCGGGCAGTTTCTGCGAGCGGACGGATTCGTAGGCCTCCAGGAGTTGTTCGCGCACGGGCTGGTGGCTCGGCGTGACGATGGAGAGCAAGGGCACCTGGTCGGCCCACCTTTCGAGCTTCGTCTGTGCGTGATCTCTGTCGGGTCCCCTGGAAGAACCACTTCCGAGCACTGATCCATTTCCACCCGTAAGTGCCAGTTGGCGGCTTGTCCCGCGGCCGGATACGGTGCTGCACCGGCACGGCGAGCGCTACCTGCTCCGTGCCACGCAGATCGTCCTGGAGTAGTCGCTGGTGCGTGGAACGCTGTTGATCCTGGCCCTTGTCCTGAGCCTGTGCGGCTGTGGGGTGATCCCCGGGCCGGCCGCCCGGCCCGCCGGCCACCCCACGCCGGCCCCGGTCGCGTCACCGCCGTCCGGCGCCACGCCCTCCGCGAGCGCCGCTCCCACTCCCTCCGCCACTCCCTCCGCGGCCAAGGCGGCGCTGACCATCCCGCAGGCCGGGCAGGCCGTGCGGCAGTGGGTGGCCAAGTACGACGCGATGCTGGAGACGCGGAAGTGGTGGCGGCAGAACGCCCTGCTGGAAGCGCTGTTCGTCGAGGGGGCGCTGCACCAGGGCGTGCTCGAACGCAACCATGAGAGCTTCGGGTGGAAGCCGGGGCACAAGCCGATCCACCTGATCGGCGCCCCGACGGTCTACCTGCCCAGACCGGAGCGGCAGCCGCCGATCGGTGAGTGGTTCATCGCGCAGGCCACCTACAAGGACACCAAGGGTCATGCCCGCCCGCACGTGCTCGCGTTCTTCCGCGCCCCAGGTCAGCCCTTCAAGCTGGCCGTCGCGACCCCGATCCACTGGGGCCGGCGGATGCCCGCGCCGCTGCTCGACGCCGACGGTTACATCACCGACATGGACGACGCCGTGGCGCGCGCCGTGGCCAAGGAGTACCAGAACTTCTGGAACAACGAGAAGAAGGAGGGCGCCTCCGGTTACCGCCTGGCCAAGGACAGCTTCAGCCGCAAGGCGTTCCCCGCGGTCAACAAGGGGATGTACGTCGCCTTCGCGGGCCACGGCTCCGTCTTCGGCTTCCGTACCGCGGACGGCGGTTCTTTCTTCCTGTTCGCCATGGTCAACGACCCGAAGAGCGTCAACCAGGTGCTGAGCGAAGCGTTGATGGTGCCCAAGGGTAGTAGGACCATCCAGGAGCTGGGCGCCGACTGGTTCTCGTAGCGGCGCCGTCAAGCGGCACGCTCAGCACTCCGGTTGTCACAGGTGACGGGACTCAGCCCGTGTAGTCGGTGGCATGGGTCGCGGTGCCGGTCGGCCAGAGATACCTGCCGTTGTCGGCTGTCGAATAGCTGGTGTTGTCGTCTCCCGCACGGGCCTGGATGAGGTTGCGGCGCCAGGTGGAGCCGCGCGCCGAGCCGCCCCAGATGTTGCCGTACAGGAAGCCGTACAACTGCTCGAGCTCTGCCGAGAAGACGTTGTCGGTGACGGTGATGTTGGTGGCGTTGTTCACGACGCCTATGGAGACCGCATAGCCCCAGCCGGAGACGTAGTTGTTCGTGAACGAGATGTGGTCGTACACGCCACTTCCCTGCAGGGCCAGGGCGTTGGTGTTCCCCACGGAGGCCAGGGTGTTGTGGTCGACGATCATGGGGCCGCCGTCGCCCTCGCTCTGCGGGCCGATGCCGTCGTGGTGGTAGACGTCATGCGAGGTGTCGGCCATGTCGTGGATGTAATTGTTCGTCCAGGTCGACGGGCGGCCCGGGAAGCCCGTCACCATGATCATGCCCGCGTTGCCCCAGATGTCATTGTGGTCCATGACGGCCACGGCTTCCTTCATCGTCGTGGCCAGCTGCCAGGACTTGTCGAAGGGCGTTCCGGGCTTGGTGGGGGAGGACGAGACGGTCCCGTCGTTGCCGGGAGGCATCGCGTAGGAGCTCGGCTTGAACGTCGAGTAGAGGAACTTGATGTTGTTGTCCGAGTAGATCTGGACGAGATTGTCGTTGGGGTTGGTGCCCTCGAACAGGCAACCGACGAAGGTGAGATTGTCGCCGTAGATCAGTACCTTCAGGCTCAGGAACCGCTTGTACGAGATGACGCTGTTGTCGGGGAACCTGAGCGTCAACGGTTTGTCGGCGCTCATGCCCGACGTGTAGTCGGTGAGCTTCCCCGGGTACGCGCCCAGGCCCAGCCCGCCGGCGTTGGCCGGCGTGTTGGCGTAGCCGGTGTTCGAGAAGTCCGGCCAGTAGCCGGAGCCGTCGTTGGGCCGGGCGTCGATGGCCCTGACGACCTCTTCCGACCCGCGGGTACGGAATTCGGCGCCGGTGACGACGCTCGTGGACAGGGCGGCGGCGAGGACCGCGAGGGCGACGGCGGCGGAGAAGGAACTGCGGGCGAGCGCACGGACGAGCGGTAAGCGGGGCCGGTCGTCCATTCCCTGACGAGGAAAAGTCTTGATGTCGTCCTCCTGGAGGGTCGATACCCGCTCATGCCGTCCAGCGGCAGAGGCGGTGCTTCGGCACGAGGCAGTGGGCTCATTCCACCGTGACGTCGCTGGTCACGGCTTCGTCGGCGATCATCGTTCTTGCTTCCAGCAGCAGGAAGGCCCCTGGTGGAGAGGCCGTCGACCAAGATCGACGATCTCCGCCAGGGGCTGTGTGCTGTTTTACCGTGCCGCACCGCCGTTGTCATCCCCGTCCGTAAGTTGACTGGCGGGAGATCATCGGGCGCTGCCCCTCTGGCGCATGGCGTCCCTGGGGCAGTCGCCGTAGCCACCCCAACTGCCGGAGGCCCGGATGCCGGACGCGCTCTCGTCGGCCCCGCTGCTCACCGCTCCTCCGAAGGAGACGCACTTGCCGTTGGTTCGTGCTTTCACCGGGCCCGCGTAGAACTTGAAGGCTCCCTGATCGGTGTATCTCGCGGGACCGAAGATGGTGTTGGTCTCCACGACGAGGGTCGCCCTGGTCATGGTGGGGGTGCCGACGAAATCCGATTTGACGGTGACGGCGCAGTGCTCTCCGGTGCGGGCGTTGTGGAGCAGGTACGCGTAGCCCCGGACGGTGTTCGTGTGGTCGGTCACCGGTCGGGTGCCTGAGCTCACCCTGGCGAAGCCACCGCCGCACACCTGCTCGGGCGTGTACCCGTTGGTCGCGGCGCCGGCGGGTGCGGGCAACGCGGCGATGGCGGCGGCGATCAGGGCCGCCGAGGCGAGTCGCGGGAAGAGGTTACCGTTCACGAAATCCTCCAGATCCAGTGGCGCGTTCTTCGCCGGGTTGACGGCCGGTGGCCTGACGGAGCCCGGGGCGACGAGGCGGCCCGGGTGGTGATCACCGGCTTTCTCGAAGGCTGACGGCGCCGGCGGTTGTCCGGAAGCAGCGGCGCGAAAGAGCCGAGGAAGTCCGGACAAGGGGTTGTCCGCGGACAATGGGTTCTGTTGACTTGATCATCGGGCGAAAGGGGCGCAGGAGGAGGCCGCTGCGATGAACCGCAAGGTGGGCAGGCCCCAGGGCGGCCCTCGTGGCCGCACGCCGCAGGCCAACGAGCTGGCGGAGTTCCTGCTGACGCTCACGGCCGGGCTGACCGTCCGCGAGCTCGCCGCCCGCTACCACGTCGGGAAGACGCTCTGGGGCGAGTACCGCTCGGGCCAGAAGATCATCCCGTTGGACCTGCTGATGCGGCTGGTGCGGGACCACGCGCCGGACGGGCACACCGGTGACCTTCGCGCGGAGAGCGCCGCCCGGCTGCACGCCGCGGCCCTCGAAGGAGCACACCAGGCACCGGCGCCAGTGGCTCCGCCGCCTGCACCTGCGCCTGCACCCGGACCTGCGCCTACGTTCGCTGAGCCGGCAGCCGCGCGGGAAGGGCCCGCCGCGAACCCCGACGAGGCGCCCGCGCGGAGACCCCGTCCACGCGCCCTGATTCTCGCCGGTGGTGCCGCCGCGATCGCGGTCCTCACCGTGCTCGCCCTGCTGCTCCGGCCGGGCCCCGCGGGCGGGGGCGACGTGTTCGCCGTGGGGCCGGGTGGCCATGGCGTCTTCCGATGGGACGGCTCGGACGCGAGCGGATGGACCAGGATCGGCGACGGCGCGAAGCGCCTCCACTCCGGACCCGCCGGTCTGTTCGCGATCGGACTGGACGACCGCCTCTACAAGTACGGGGGCCGTCCCGGCCTGTGGTCACGCATCAGTGAGCCGGTCAGTGACTTCGCGGTCAGTGGCGCACACGTCTACCGGATGCCCGCCGACCGTCACTCCGTCGACGTGTGGAACGGGCAGGGCATGTCGTGGACCGAGATCGGCGGCCCGGCGGTGCGGTTGTACGGCGGTGCGTTGGGGCTGTTCGCGACGAGCCCGGAGGACGGCTGGATCTTCCGGTACTCCGGCCGCCCCGCGGACTGGAAGCCCGTCGGCTCGGCCGGAGCCTCGTTCGCGCTCACCGACAGCGATCTGTACGGCCTCACCCCGGACCGCTCCGTGGTCAACCGCTGGCTCGCCGACGACCAGCCGCACCCATGGCCGCCCTGGATCTACGCGGCAGGTCCGGCGGCGGAGCTGTACGGGGGCCCCGCCGGGCTCTTCGCCACGGACCCGTCGCATGAGCGGCTGCGCGTCCTGGCGGGGCCGGCGACCCGTGTCACCGGCCAGACCTGGCAGGACATCGGCGCGGCGGGCGCGGAGGTGGCGGTCGGCCGGGAGGCGGTGTACGTCCTGACCGGAGATCGCTCCCAGATCCTCCGCTGGTCCCGCGACTCCGGCGCCTGGCAGCGTATCGGCGGCCCCGCCCAGACGCTGACAGCGGGATGATGCCGCTCCGCGATCATCGCTACGCTGCGGCAATGTCACTCACTCATCGATCATCCGGCGCGACGGCGCTCGCGGTGGTCGCCGCGCTCGCCACAAGCACCCCCGCGACCGCCCAGGCGCACGAAGCGCCCACGGCCGCGGCGGATCGCGTCTTACGGGTCTACAGCGACAACATCGAGAACCTGGTGAGGAACAACGCCGACGGCTCTTGCACCCGGATCTCCGGCCCGGACCACCTCACGTCGATGCTGGTCGACGACCACGGTGCGACGGGCACCTCCGGCGTACGGGCTCCCGATCTCCTCATCGTGCAGCAGGTGCGTGGCACCGGACAGGCCACGGCCTACGCCGACCAGCTCTCGGCCAAGTTCGGCTACCCGGCCGGCACGTACAAGGCGCACGTGGCCTGGGACGACCCCGAGGAGTGGGGCGGCTCCCACAACTGCAGTGATCAGGCGCTCGGCGACCTGAAGAAGAGGCAGACCAACGGGATCATCTACAACACCAGGACGCTGAGCCTGGCCGCGGGCGACATCTCGAAATACTGGAGCGCGGGCTGGCTGAAGCCTGGAACACCGTACGACGGCGGGGCCGGGTGCACGCTGTACAAGCCGCCGGACAACGACGACGGCGCCACCAACGCATACAAGTGGAAGCGCACGAGCGCCATCGCGGCGAGGTTCACGATCAGGGAAACGGGGACCACGGTTTTCGCCGCCACCATGCACCTGCCGGAACAGAACGGAGCGAATGCCTGCGCGGGTCCGGGCGACCCGGGCATCGCCAAGTCCGGCATCCGGGTCGGCGCGGACGCCACGAGCCTGATGAACGCGTCGACGATCCGCGTGATCGGAATCGACGCGAATCGCGCGAACATCGCCTCCACCACACTCGGAGGCTTCGGCATGACCGGCTACGGGGCGAAAGCGACCATGGGTTCCAGAAAGATCGACTACCTGTTCGTCAAGGGCGCCGTGCAGCCGTCGAGCATCGATCACACGGTGAGCAGCACGAAGTCGAACCATCTGGCGCTGTACGGATTCATCACGTTCTGACTCCACAGGGGTCGCCCTCGGGCCAGGCGCGCATCTCCGCCTCGGTGCGCGCCTGGTGTGACCGGATACGGCCGGGTGGCCCTGGTCAGGCCGGCGGGGACACCGCCTGGGCCGCCGCCCGCGCGATGCGCGCCTTGACGTCGCGGAAGTGCAGCCGCATCGCTTCCCGGGCGGCCTCGGCGTCCCGGGCGCGAAGCGCCGCCACGATCCGGCGGTGGTTGCCGACGATCTCCGCCGTCCGCTCCTCCGGCGGGCCGAGCGTCGGCTCGACCTCGTGGTAGACGTCCCAGAACAGGCCGATCAGCTGCAGCACCAGCTCGTTGCCGCACGACTCGTACAGCAGCGCGTGGAATGCCCGGTCGGCTTCCCGGTCCCGGTCCATGCCGTTGACCAGGGCGGCCAGCGCGGCGAGCCGGGTGGCGCTGGTGCTCCGGGCCACCTGGCCGATCAGCCCCGTCTCGAGCAGCTCGCGGACCTCGACGAGATCGTGCAGCGCGCGGATAACGCCGCCCGGCCCGGAACGCACCTGGAAGGCGAGCGAGGGGGTGAGGACGTCGAGCGAGGCGTGCCCGACGAACGTCCCATGTCCGTGCCGGATCTCCACGATGCCCAAGGCCCGCAGGGCCCGCACGGCCTCGCGGACGCTGTTGCGGCTCGCCCCGAGCAGCTCCATCAACTGCACTTCGGTCGGCATCGGTGACCCGGGGGCCAGTCCGCGCTCGTGGATCAGGGCGACGATGCGCTCCTGAAGCGACGCGCCGTCACGCGTACGCATGCTGCCCCCAGATTCGTCGAAAGACTCTGTGTCGAACATCCCACCTCTCGGTCCCGGAAGGGCGGGCGAGGCAGAGAATTCTACGCCGACGCCACGGACGGCCACCGGACGGACATGACTTGGTCACCATACGGTCAAAACGTAGGATGTCCCATGTGTATGGAACAGCTTGCGAGGTGTCGTGGAGAGATTGACGCCGGAGACGCTCGGCGGCACCTGGGGTACGGTCCTGCTGCCCGTCCGGGACGACGACTCGATCGACTGGGACCGCCTTGAGGCGGAACTGGACGTGCTCGTCGCCGTGGGGCTCGACGGCCTGTACGCGCACGGTACCGCCGGCGAGTTCCACGCGCTCGCCGAGGACGAGTACGACCGCGTCAACGCGCTGCTGGCCGAGCGGTGCGAACGGCACCGGCTGCCGTTCCAGATCGGCGCCGGCCACATGAGCGCGCAGACCGGCCTGGCGCGGGTGGCCCGCGCACGGGAGCTCCGGCCCGGTGCGATCCAGGTGACGCTGCCGGACTGGGTGCCGCTCTCGCGCGGCGAGGTGGTGCGCTTCCTGGCCCGCGTCGCGGCCGCCGCCGACCCGGTGCCGCTCGTGCTGTACAACCCGCCGCACGCCAAGACGCAGGTGCCGGCCGAGCTGTATCCGGTGATCCGCCGCGAGGTTCCCGCGGTCATCGGGATCAAGGTGGCCGGCGGTGACGCGCGGTGGTACGCGGAGATGGAGCGCCACGCGGCCGGCCTCGCCGTCTTCGTCGCCGGCCACGACCTGGCCACCGGACGGCGGCACGGTGCCGCCGGCTCCTACTCGAACATCGCCGCCCTCAGCCCGGCCGGCGCCATGGCATGGCAGCGGATGATGGTCGCGCGACCCGATGCCGCGCTCGACGTGGAGCGACGGATCCACGAGTTCTTCGCCGCGCACGTCCAGCCGCTCCAGCGCAGCGGGTACGCCAACCCCGCGCTGGACAAGTTCCTGGCCCACCTCGGTGGCTGGGCCGACATCGGCACCCGGGTCCGGTGGCCGTACGACTCGGTCGCCGCCTCGCTCGCCGTACGGCTCAGGCCACTGGCCCGGGCGCACCTGCCCGAGCTCTTCCCAGGGGCGTAGCGGGGTCCTCCGGTTCATGACCGGCATCCGGATGCCGGTCAGGGCGCGGCGACGGCGCCCACCGGGGCCCGGTGAGCGCCGTCGCCAAGCGGTTCCTGTCTTCTCAACCGACGTGGTCGAACGGCAGGCGCAGCCCGAGCTGACCGCCGATCGGCAGGTTCGCCCGCCGGATCAGGTCCAGCTCGGTGCCGGTGAGGGCGCGCCGGTAGACGCGGACCTCGTCCAGCGTCCCGCGGAAGCGGTCCACACCGTCCAGCCGCTGTCCGACGTGGATTCCCTCGATCCCGAACTCCTTGCCCAGGGTCAGCGAACCGGCCGGCGCCGCCGCCGCCGAGACCTGTACGCCGTCCACCAGGAGCCGGAGCTCGCCCTGCGCCCGCTGGAGCGCCACGAAGTGCCACTGCCCGTCGTTGTACGCGCTCGGCGACTGCACGGTCACGTTGAACCGGTCGACGGAGAGGACCGCCCGGATGCGGTTGCTGGCCGGTTCGGCCCGCAGCCACAGCGCCGGCGGGTTGGTGCCCCGGTTCACCCGGTGGAACCAGAGAATCGTGTGCGCGCCGGTCTTCTCCGAGTACCGGATCCAGGAGGTCAGCGTGAAGTCCTTCGCGCCGAGGTCGACGGAGTCGTCGAACGGCACCTCCACCCGGTCGTCCACCCGGTCCAGGGCCAGCCCGTTGCCGAACCGCCCCTCGGTGGGCTGCGCACCGCCGCGGACGTAGGCCGTGTTGCGGTTCGGCGACTTGTCCGGCGTCGTCGGACCGGGCGCCGGGGGCCCCGGGATGCCGGGCGGGGTGCCGTTGGGCGTCTCCAGGTACGCCTCGTTGAACCGCGCGAACCGGATCTGCTCGTACGGTGTGACGGTGCCGGCCTCGTACATCAGGGCCGCCTCGTCGCCGTCCAGGCGCACCATGTCCGAGTACGCCGACGGCCCCCAGTAGAAGACCTTGCCCTCGTTCCAGGTCTCGAAGCTGCGCCCCTCGTCGTAGGACGAGCGGATCCCCATCGCCTCCCGGGCGCTCGGGTGCATCGGCGCGGAGAAGAGGATGCGCTTGTCGCCGAAGCGCAGCAGCGACGCCTGGATGTCGGTCGTCGCCAGGGCCGGCATGGTGCGGAACGGCTCGTCCCACGTCTGGCCGCCGTCGCTGCTGGTCGCGTACGCCCGGCTGCCCTCGTCGGTCCCGCGCTCGCGGGCCGAGGCGTAGATCCGCCCGTCGGTGAGCTCGATGACGGTGACCTCCTGGGCGATGACCGTGCCGTCGTCGCGGGACGTCTCGGCGCCGATGTTCCAGGTCACGCCGCTGTCGTCGCTGTAGAGCAGGTGCGTGCCGTAGACGTGCTTGCCGACCCGGTCCCAGCTCTCGAAACTCGCCCCGACGACCAGCCGCCCGGCGTGCGGGCCGAGCTTGAGCTGGATGCCGTGCATCGGGCCGGTGGCGTACCAGAAGTTCCACTCCGGACGCTTGCCCTCGGTCATCTCCCTGGCGGCCGACCAGGTCGCCCCGTGGTCGTCACTGAACTGCACCCAGGGGTCGCGGTCACAGCCGTTCGGGCACGGCTCCCCGCCGTTGTGGGTGCTCACCAGCACGATCCGCCCGGTGCGCTCGTCGACGATCGGCACCGGGTTGCCGTGGGTCGTGCCGTTGCCCTCCGAGACCACCTGCAGGGGTCCCCAGGTCCGCCCGCCGTCGGCGGAACGGCGCAGCACGAGGTCGATGTCCTCGTCGTCGCCGCAGTCCTTCACCCGTCCCTCGGCGAACGCCAGGAGCATGCCGTTCGTGGCCCGCACCACGGCGGGGATCCGGAAGCAGCCGTATCCGAAGTCGCCCTGCTTGTAGAGCACCTGCTCGTCCACGAACGGTGCGGTGTCGCCGGTCGTGGCGGCCTCGAAGGTCCGCGCCGGCGCCGCGGTCGCCGGCGCGCCGAACGCGCTGACGAGTAAGCCGGCGAGCACCATCACGGCGCCCGCCCGGCGGCGCCAGGAGCTCCCGGTACGGCCCCCCGGGAGATATCTGTCGTGCATGTCCTCGCCCTTCCTGGAAGGAGAAAGTGAAGAGGAGACGTCCTACGTCCCACGTCGGATGTTAAACAGGGTGTGAACCTGGAATGTCGGTAGCGGACGGATATGTTGCTGACTTGTTACGGCGTGTCCGCTTCCACGGCATTGCCCTGGTTCTCCCGGCCGCGCCGGGCCTCTGGAAGCCCCGCTCCTCTGCACGGACGGCAGCGCGGCGGCCTGTGTCACGTCGAAACGCGGCCACGATGGCTCTGAGCTGGGCTTCGACGGGTCTGCCCCCCGCGGAAACCTTCGGGGGACGGAGAGCGGGTGAAGGCAGGCCGGGGCTGATCGAGCCGTTGGGGATGCAGCCGGCACACCGCGGTCGGGCGATCACGGTCGGCGGGGTGCGCGCGCTGCGGGAGCTGGGTTCGTCCAGCGTGGTGGTGGAGGTGTGCTGCGAGAGGTCCAACGTCGGGGGAGTGGCCGCCTACCGGTCGGCCGGCATGGAGCCGCTGCCCGAGAGGCGGGATCTGTACCGTTCAGCCAGTACGAGCACGCGAAGAGCTCCCATGAGCGATACCGGAGAACAACCGCGAACAAGGAAGCCGGCATCGGGCAATAAGCGCCGACCTCTTTCGAGAAAGGCGCCGGATGCATGACCCTTCTTCATACCCCGCCACACGGCTGGCGGCGGAGCCGGACGACGCGTCGGTCATCGCGAACTCGCGGCACGAGCCGGAGTGGTTCTCGTTGATCTTCGATCGGTACTTCACCGCAGGGCGCGGAGTTCGGCCGCCTGCGCCTGCGTCATCAGCCTTCATGCCGGGCCAGCTGGGGCCTCGTTCTCGGTCCGCACGGCCCGGACCGGGTCGTGCACATCGCCGTCCACCGCTCCGCCGACCGTGTGTTCGCGCCCAGTTCCTTCGGCGGCCAGAGTCCCAGCAGCTACGGGAACATGCTCCTGACCACCCCGGGCTGCGTGTACGCCGAGGCGTACGTGCACACCCCACAGGGCGACGGCCCCGTCGCCGTGACGCGCTGCGCGTAGGACGTCAGCAGGGGCCGTGGCCGGCGAGGTCGCCCACCCGGGTACGCCGGGATCCGGGCACCATGTCGGTGTAGGCGTGGTTGTAGCCGGGCGGTACGCGGAAGGTGCGGACGTAGGAGCCGTCGCAGGTCTGTACGTAGAACCAGGTCCCCGCGCCGGCTCCGGTGATCCGTGCCCACGAGGCGTCGCAGGAGGGGCTGTAACGACGCTCCAGCACCCCGAGCCTGGTGGAGAGCCGGTAGTTGGTGCGGGCGTCGCTGTCGCATCCCAGATCGATCGGGTCCAGCCCGTCACACCGCGTGCCGCTGCATCCTCTGCGCACGTCCCCGGAACGGACGTCCCGGCGTCCGCTGCCGGGGTCGTCCTGCGCGTGGACCGCGGACGCGGGGAGAAGAAGGCCGGCGCTCAGTGTGACGGCGGCAAGGGCTCGGTACATGCTGCTTCCTCCTGGAGGTGGGACGAACGTGACCTCGACGTTCCACCGTTCACCTCAGGCGAGGAAGGCCGTCCGAACAATCGTGAACAATCGAACATCCGCCGATCTCGCGCTGTCGCGCCCGCCGGAAACGGGTAGCTTCCCGGAGGGGACGTCCAGCGCGAGGGAGGCCCGCCGATGACCGAGGTTCCACCGCCGCGCGGCGAACGGTCGGTCGAGCTCCACGGCGACAACCACGGGATCATCACGACCGGCGACCACGTGAACATCACGCAGCTGGTGACGCGGATCGAGGCGGTGCGTCCGGTCGAAGGCGTCGCAGTGCCGCGGGGCCTGGGCAACGTGCCCGCCGTCCCGCGCACGTTCGTCGGACGCGTGGAGGACCTGGAGGTCCTCCACGAAACGCTGATCGAGGACAGGCCGGTGGTGGTGCGGGCACTGCACGGGATGGGCGGCGTCGGAAAGTCGACGTTAGCGGCGCGGTACGCGCGGCAGTACCGCGACCACTACGAGATGGTCTGGTGGATCGTGTCCGACACCGAGGAGACGGTGTCGGCGGGTCTCGCCGACCTGGCTGTCGCGCTCCAGCCCGAGCTCGGAGGGCTGCCCGCGCAGGCGCTCACGCTCCGGGCGAAGGCCTGGCTGGCCTGCCATTCCGGCTGGCTGCTGATCTGCGACAACGCCCCGGACCCCGGCGTGCTGGGCGATCTCGCCACGGCCGCCGACGGACGGATGATCATCACGAGCCGGCTGGCGCACGGCTGGCACACCCTCGGCGCCGACACCGTCCAGTTGGACGTCCTGGACGAGGCGGCCTCGCTCGAACTGCTCCTCTCCTTCGCTCCGCCCGGTCAAGCCGACGCCTGGCCGGGCGCGGCGGACCTCGCCGCCCACCTCGGAGGGCTTCCGCTGGCGATCGAGCAGGCGGGCGCCTACCTCCAGGAGACCGGTCTCACTCCCGAGGCATACCTGAGGCTCCTGCGCGACCAGCCGGCCCGCCTCCACGACAGCACGGCCGAAGGCTCCGCCGGACGCGCGACGATCGCCCAGGTCTGGAAGACGACCCTCGACACGATCGGAGTACGCTCCCCGCTTCCCGGCGACCTCCTCGCCATCCTGGCGTGGTTCGGCCCGGAACCCGTCCCGCGGACCGTCTTCCGGGCCCTGGCCGAGCCCAAGCCGGTCTACCGCCGGCGTCGTCTGTGGGAACGCCGCGACCGCAGCGGCTGGAGCACGACGCGGGCGCTGTGCGACTCCCTCGACGTGGAGGAGGCTCTCGGCCTCCTCGGCGCCTACAACATGGTCAGCCTGACCTCCGAGTCCGTGACCGTGCACCGGCTCATCCAGGACGTCACCCGGACGGCGGAGGGGGAGGCGCCCGGCATCGCGAGGGACCGCGCGGCGATCCTGCTCGAGCTCGCCTTCCCCGCGAACCCGAGTCTCCCTGCGGCCTGGACGGAGATCCGCGCGCTGCTCCCGCACATCACCGCGCTGGTGTCCAGGACCCCGAAGGACGCCGACGGCCTGGCCCTGACCTTCCTCCTGTGGCACACGTCCGTATTCCTCGGTGAGCAGGGTGACGTCCTGCGGGCCGTCGCCCTCCTGGACCGCTCGCTGGAGTCGGCCCTGCGGCTCTACGGCGCCGTCCATCCGGTCACGCTGTACATCCGTGACGCCCTCGGTGTGGCCTGCCAGGACGCGGGGGAGCTGGGTGACGCCATCGCGCTGCTCAAGGCGAATCTCGCCGACCGCAGGGCCCGGCACGGCCGAAACGACCCTCTCACCTTTGAGAGCCGCCGCCACCTCGCGCATGCCTACCAGGCGGCGGACGACCACGCCAACGCTAAGCGCCTGTTCGAGCAGCTCCTGGCCGACAGGGAACGGCTGCTCGGGCCGCACGACCCGCTCACGCTCCAGAGCCGCCACGATCTCGCCAACGCTCACTACCGCGCGGGCGACGAGGCGGTGTCGATCCCCCTCTTCGAGGAGGCCCTCGCCGCGTGCGAAGCCGTCCTCGGCCCGGCGCACGGCCATACCCTGGCGGTCCGCAACAACCTCGCGCTCGCCTGCGCGGCGAACGGCGAGGAGGAACGCGCGACCGCACTGCTGCGGAGGAACCTGGACGAGCGGGAACGGGAGCTCGGCGGCGACCACCCGGACACCCTCCTCGCCCGCTTCAACCTGGCGGACGTCCACGCGCGGACCGGGGACGAGGACGGCGCGCTCGCCATGCTGGAAGCCGTCGTGGAGGACGGCGACAGGGTCCTCGACGGCCTGCACCCCGACAGGCTCGCCAACCGCGAGGGACTCGCGGACGCCTACCTGGCGGCCAAGAACTACACGAAGGCCATCCCGTTGCTGGAGGAGCTGCTGGAAGACCGGGAACGCGCGCTGGGCCCCGACCACCCGACCACGCTGAACACCCGGTGCGAGCTCGCCGGAGCCTACGCGCTGACCGGTGCGCTAGACCGCGCCCTGCCGATGTTCGAGGAGGTCCTGGCCGCCCGAGAGCGGGTGCAGGGTGACGACCATCCCAGGACCTTGGACGCTCGCCGAGACCTGGCGCTCGCCTTCGAACAGGCGGAACAGCCCTATCGCGCCATCCCCCTCTTCAAGCGCGTCCTCGCGGACAGCTCCAGACTGTTCGGCCGAGACCACCCCGGCACGTTGGACGCCCGCCAAGATCTCGCGAGCGCGTATCAATCCGTCGATGACCTGAAACGTGCCGTTCCTCTGTACGTGGAGGCCGCGGAGGGCTTCGCGAGGCTTCTTGGCGAGGACGATCCGAAGACCTTCGGAGCCCGACGCGACCTGGGGTTCGCCTATGAGCAGGTCGGAGATCACGTACGTGCGCTTCGGCAGTTCGAGAGAGCCCTTCCCGGCCATGAGCTGGTACTGGGGCCGGACCACGTCCTGACCCGGGCCGTCCGCGACTCCCTGCGCTTCGTCGCCGAGAACCTCGACTGGCTCGGTGACGAGGACTAGACGGAACGACCGATGCGCAAAGGGCGGGATGACCGGTAACGCCTTCGCTACTTCAGTCCCGTTCGCGCCGCTTCGGGAGCAGGCTGGAGGCATGCCGAAGACGTCACCGAGGGCGGAGCGCGCGCCGGGTTCGCGGTTGTGGCGGGTCGTGGCGATCGCCGGGGTCGTCGTGCTGGCGATCTGCCTGGCGGCGGCACTGCTGTGGTTCTTCGCCGATCCGCTGCACCTGCCCGACCATGTGCTGGAGGTGCTGGATCAGCGGGCCAGTGTGGTCGGCATGTTCACCGGCATGGCGATGGGCGCGGCCGGGCTGGTAGTGGCGGCGGTGGCGTTGCGGGCGCAGCTGCGCGCCGGGCAGAACCCGCCGGCGGCCGCGCAGAGCACGGCGCCTGCGGTGCCGGGCGCCGGCGAGCGGGCGGTCACCCTCGGCGGCGACAACTTCGGCATCATCTCGACCGGGGACGGCGCGCGGAACGCGCAGATGCGTGGGCAGGCCTCCGGACAGGGGCGGGTGTACCAGGCGGGCGGCGACCAGAACATCGACGAGGTCGTCGACCATCGGCGCACGTACGGCGGCGATCACATCGAGTTCCACCACAGCACCTTCCCCGGCCAGGTCGTCGGCAAGCAGGTGACAGGCTCCGAGCCCGCCGCGCCGGACCAGGATCACGACGGGGATGACGATGGGCGGCGCTGAGGGCGACCACGTCGACTTCCACGACAACGTCTTCCATGACAAGGTCGTCGGCGCCGAATATCACCGGCACGAGCATCACCATTACCCGCCCAAGCCGGAGCCTGGCCAGATAGTCGAGGGGGACATCCCGCAGCGCCCGCCCGGCTTCCAGGAACGCCCTCAGCTGATGGAACGGCTCGCCGAGTTGCTCGGCGAACCCGGTACCGGCGGGAGGGAGGCGCGTGGCGGCGGGGCGGTGGTGATCTGCGCGCTGGCCGGCACACCCGGGGTGGGCAAGACGCTGCTGGCCGCCTGCTATGCCTGGGCCTGCCAGGCGGCGCGCTGGCCGGTGATCGCCTGGATCGCCGCCGAGACCCCCAACCAGATCCTGACCGGCCTGGCCGCGCTGGCCGAACGGCTCGGCCAGCGCAGGCCCGACGATGACGCCGCCACGGCCGCGCGGCGCGCCAAGGCATGGCTGGCCGCCACCGCCCAGCCGGCGCTGCTGGTCTTCGACAACGCCACCGACGTGGCGGCGGTACGCGCCTGGTGCCCGGCCACCGGCGCGACCCGGGTCGTGATCACTTCACGTAACCGCGCGTTCCTGCGCGCCTGTCAGCCGGTGCAGATGGAGATGTTCACCCCCGCCCAGGCGGCGGCCTTCCTGCACGAGCGCACCGGCCTGGCCGACCCCGCAGGCGCCGCCGAACTCGCCACCGAACTCGGGCATCTGCCGCTGGCCCTGGCCCAGGCCGCAGCGATGATCTCCCGGCTGTCCCTGGACTACCACGGCTACCTGGAAGAGCTGCGTGCCTTTCCCGTCCGCGACTACCTGCCCGCCCAGCACGGCGACGCCTACCCGGTCGGCACCGCTGAGGCGATCCTGTTGTCGGTTACGCAGGTGGAGAACGCACGGCCGGCCGCCCAGCGATTGCTCGGGGTGCTCGCGGTGCTGTCCCCGGCCGGCGTCCCGCTGCCGATCCTGCACGAGTGGTCCGGTGCGGGCACCGAAACGACAGGCATACGACACGTGCTGGCCGACCTGGCCGACACCTCGCTGATCACCTTCAGCGAGGACCGTCAGACGGTGGTGATGCACCGCCTCATCCAGCGGGTGCTGCGCGAACGCGCCACTCACCACGGCGGCCTCGGCACTCTCCTTGACCAGGCCACAGGCCTGCTGCGCGCCTTCAACGCCACGCTGCCCGAGGCTCTGCCACCTGGGCGGCTCGCACCGCGGTCGAGGTACTCGTCGAACAGACCGACACCCTCTACCGGCAGGCCCGCCCCGGCAACGGCCTCCATGCTGACCTGCTGAGACTTCGCGCCTGGGGCGGGCGGTACCTGTGCGAGATGGCCGACCTCACCCGCGCAGTCCCCCTGCTGCGGTCCACCCTCGCCGATCAGGAGCGGGTGCTGGGCGCCGGCCACCCCCACATCCTCGAATCCCGCAACAACCTCGCCGCCGCCTACCAGCTGGCGGGGGACCTGGGCCGCGCGGTTCCCCTGATGGCGGCCACGCTGGCCGACTGCGAGCGCTTGCTGGGTGCCGAGCATCCCACCACCCTGCGATTCCGCAACAACCTCGCCACCGCCCACTACACGGCGGGTGACCTGGGCCGGGCAATCCCGCTGTACGAGCAGACGCTGGCCACACGGGAGCGGGTGCTGGGCGCCGACCACTCCCACACCCTGGCCGCCCGCAACAACCTGGCCGTCGCCTACGAGGCGGCGGGGGGCCTGGGCCGGGCCGTTCCCCTGCTGGAGGCCACGCTGGCCGATCGGGAGCGCGTGTTGAGTGCCGACCACCCGGACACCCTGGCCTCCCGCAACAACCTCGCCGGCGCCTACCAGGCGGCGGGTGACCTGGGCCGGGCCATCCCCCTGTTCGAGGCCGCCCTGGCCGACTGCGAGCGCGTGCTGAGCGCCGACCACCCGACCACTCGAATCGTTCGGAGAAACCTTGGATCAGCCATCGGGAGGAGCACGCGGGACATGGTCGAGCCGAGAGCCGATCTTGCTGAAGGCCTCGGTGTCGAGGAGGATGCCGCTGGGCGCCGCTCGTTGTGACGCCGCCCAGGGCCCGCCTACTTGATCGCGCCCGCGCCGATGCCCTTCACGATGTGACGCTGCGCCATCAGATAGAAGATCACCATCGGCACGATCGAGATGGTCGTGGCGGCTAGGAGGATCTGCTGCTGCGGCGTCTCGGCCGAGGTGAACGCGGTCAGGCCGCGCTGGATCGGCATGAGGGAGTTGTCCTCGAACAGGACGAGCGCCATGAGGTACTCGTTCCACGCGCCCAGCCCCTGGATGACCGCCACGGCGGCGAGGCCGGGCCGGGCCAGCGGGAGGATCACGTTCCAGAAGATGCGCAGCGGGCCGGCGCCGTCCAGCGCGGCCGCCTCCTCCAGGGCGCGGGGCTGGCTGACGAAGAAGCTGCGCATGATGAGCGTCGACATGGGGATGCCGGAGGTGATGAGGATCAGCACGTAGCCTGCGGGATTGTTTGTCAGGTTCAAGGTGATGAGCAGCTTGTACTGCGCGAGGAACATGGCCGGCGTAGGGATGATCATCACGGCGAGGATGACGAACGTGAACACGCCCTTGCCAGCGAAGTCGAGCCGCGCGAGCGCGTACCCGGCGAGGCTGGACACCACCAGGATGCCGACGACCGCAAATCCGGTGTAGAGCACGCTGTTGCGCAGGTAGACGCCGAGTTCTCCCTGCACCCACGCGGTCACGTAGTTGTGCCACTGCGGGTCGGCGGGCAGGAAGCTGTCGTTGGAGAGCAGCTCCGTGAGGCTCTGCAGAGACCCGGACGCCATCCACAGCAGCGGAAACAGCGCGATCAGCGCGGCGACGCCCAGCAGCCCGTACAGGCCGACCTTGTCGAGACGTACGCCCCGCCGGGTCCCGCCTGCGGCACCGTCGCCACCGGCTTCACCGGGCGGGTCATCGGCATGTACGCCACCGAGCGCTCGGCCGCCTTCGACTGGTTCACCTACCAACCCGTGCGGCCCTGAGCGGTGGGCTCGATGATCTCTGCCTCGATCGGGGCGACCAGGGACGCCCCCCACGACGCGTAACAGACTCGTCACTCGACTGACTATGGTCACGATCAGTGATCTCCCGGAAGCATTGAGTCTCCCGAAGAGTGGAGGCGGATGTGGCCAGTGAGTTCCAGCGTAGAAAGGTCGGCGGAGTCTTTCGTGCGATGGATGTGGATGGCGACGGCCGACTGACCCAGGCCGACTTCCAGGCGCTCGCCCACCGCTGGACGGCCGTCGCGGGGTCCGTCGACCCAGACCGACTGGCCTCCATCATGACCGGTTGGTGGCTCGTGCTCCGGGCCGCCTCCGGCCCTGGCGGCGGCGACGCTGTCTCCCTCGACGAGGTGCTTCGCGTGGTGGAAGGACTCGGTGACATGGCCGACGCCGTCTCCGGCACTGCCGACGCGATGTTCGAGGCCATCGACCTCGATGGCGACGGCCTCATCTCCTGTTCGGAATACGGCGCGCTCATCGAGACGTGGAACGGGGCGCCCTCAGCAACCGACGAGATCTTCCCGCGCCTCGATCTGGACGGTGACGGCCACCTCACCCGCGACGAGTTCCGCATCCACTGGACGGAGTTCTGGGCCGGCGACAACCCGGATGCTCCCGGAACCTACGTATTCGGCGCGCTGGTGGAATAGCGGCAAGCCGCTGGGTGGCTGCTGCGCAACTCCACCACCCTCACCCTGACGAGCAACAACACCTGGACGTCGTGCGGGCTCTGCGGCCTACCGGGGCAGGCCGGCGCGTGTGACAGCCGAGGCCAGGGCCCGGTTGACCGCCGCGGTGTAACGGTAGAACGCCGTGGTGCGGTTGGCCGGGTTCTCGATCCAGGAGCGGGCCAGCCTTCCGTCTTTGAAGAACTGCTCGCGTTGGCCTTGGGACAGTTCGAGCTGGACGCCCCGGTTCCTGAGGTTTCTGTTGGCGATGTTGCGCGGGCTGTCTCCGCCGATCTCTTCGGGGATCGAGTCAGCGACCGTGAAGCCGGCGGCGCGGAGCTCGGCGGTGATCGTTTTGATCAACACGGTGTCGCGGCCTCCCACGTATGTGGTCGCCTTGGCGCCGGACGCGCCGTGCCAGGAGACGGTGTAGCTGCTCTGAGCGACCAGCCTCACCGCACTCGGCTCGTCGAAGCTGGTGGAGGTGAGATGCAGGTCGGAGTTGCCGGCGGGCTTGATGCCCTCGAAGGAGTAGAAGGCGTGGTCGCCCGCCTTCGCCGCGTAGTCCGCGAGCTGAGTGGTGGGGGCTTCGATGGCGCCGCCGTGGATGGCGATGTACGCCACCTTTGCCCCGCGAGTGGACCGCTGGGCGATCCGGTAGTCCTTGCCCTTCACCTCGTGCGCCGCGAGCTCGGCGTAGCTGCCGTACTCGTCAACCGCCTGCGCCGGTACCGCGCTGCCGACCAAGCCGGCCACGACTCCCAAGACGAGTAGGGCTCTCTTCATCGAATGCTCCTGATGTGATCATGGACATTGCGGGCGAGAGCCTAGCAAGTGTCGGCGTACGACAAGTTCGCAACGGAAATCGCGCTCGAAACTGCTGAACTTTTCTCACATCCGTCATATCCAACCCCGATATGAACAAGATCCAGAAACTTGCCGCCCTGTCCGTGCTCCCTGTCGCCGCAGCTCTCCTGGCGCTCCCCGCACAGGCGGCGGAGCGCCCGAGCTGTCCCGTCCCCAGCAAGGCGGAGGCGAAGCGGTCGTCCGATGCCAAGTCCGACAAGCCGCCGAGAGGTGCCACCGCCATCAAGGGGCTGCACGTCAACCACCTGCCGAAGGGCTTCACGTACGGACAGGTGGTCGTCAACAAGCACGACGGCATCACCGAGTACGGCTACCAGTGGACCGACGACCGCGACGACGTGGACATCCGGCACCGGTCGCTGTGGGTCAGGGTGGTGTGCTGGCCGAAGGCCGGCTCACTGGCACAGCTCAGGAACGCGCCGTTCGACACGGGGACGTTCTCCGGAAACACCAGGACCGTGAAGATCGGCGACCGTCAGGTGCTCACCCAGAAGGGCGACGGCGCGCTGGGCCACGGCCGGTACGCCGGCTGGGTCGAGCGGAAGGGCGTCGTCGTCACCGTGATGGCCAGCCAGCCTCTCGTACCCGAGCTGACGAAGATCATCAAGGGCATCGAGCTCTGAACCGGCCGACCCCGCCTCCACTCCCTGCCGCGCGCGCCGCCCAGCAGGGAGTCCTGGGGCTCCTCTGGCCGGGCGAGCTCATCGAGGACACCGGCGCTGCGCGTTCGACCCGGCCCGCTACAAGCGTCGCAACGTCGTCGAACGCTGCTTCAACCGGCTCAGGCAGTTCAGAGGCATCGCCACCCGCTACGACAAGCTCGCCGTTCATTACCAGGCAGGTGTCACCATCGTCTGCCTGTTGCTATGGCTCACATGAGATCCACAAAACAGGCTCTAGAAGGTTGCGACCCGGCCGCCGGTGAGGTCCCAGCGCCGTCGCCCGCGCCGGTGGCGGCGGGTGACGTGGCGGAGTGGGGCGTCCTCGGGATCGGCTGCCGGACCTCCATGAGCGAGGGATGGCCGGACTGTAACCTCCGGATGCCGTCACCGGATGGGGACCTGGAGGTCGTGGAACGGGCCGATCTGGACCTTGACAGTGTCGGCGGTGCCGGGCAGGGCGAAGAGGCTCCAGAACTCGCGGGTCTGGCCGGGTGCGAACTTCTCGGTGCTGATGCGGACGCCGGAGACGTCCGTGCATGCGCAGTAGAAGTCCACGCCGTCGTCGGTGGGGACGTCCAGGCGGCCGGGCAGGTACTGGCGGCCGGCGGCGACGTCGGTCACCCGGACGTTGCTTGCGGCCTGGTACTTGTACGCCTCCCAGTCCTGGGCGTGGTGAAGGTCCCTGAACCAGGTCTCGGCCGGTCCCTCATTGGTGATCTTGTAGGTGAGCAGCCCGAGGCCGCCGGGCAGTCGGCGCAGGCCGGCGATCTCCATGGCGATGGGCTGGCCGTCCGCCTTGGTGGTGGCGGTCAGGTCGGTCGCGCCGGGAGAGGTCGTGGCCGCCGGCTCCTGGGCAGCGGGCTGAGGTTTGGGGAAGGTCACGGTGACGCGGCGGTTGCGGCGTTTGCCCTCGTCGCTGTCGTTGTCGTAGAGCGGGCGGCGCGAGCCGTACCCCTTGGCCTGGAAGCGGACCCCGCCCCTGGGCAGCAGCGCCGACAAGGCGCGCTGTACCGCCTGAGCACGGCGCAGTGACAGCGGGTCGTTGATGGCGTCGTTGCCGGAGGAGTCGGCGTGGCCCGCCACCGTCACCACCGTGGCGGGGGAGGCGTCGATGAGCTTGGCCGTGCGGGCCATGATCGACTTGGCATCGGGGGTGAGGGTGGCCTTGTCCACCGCGAACAGCACGTCGGAGGAGAGGTTGACCTGCAGGTCCTTGCCGTCGTCGGCGGTCTCCTCCGACTTGTCCAGGGACTCGGAGGGGAGGATGAGGCGGCGGGTGACCGGGGTGACGGGCTCGGCATCGGGGTCGGGAAAGTCGCCGGGCGGGGCTTCGTCGCTGATGGGCACGTTGAGCATCGGAGGGCCCACGGGGGTGACGACGGTGGTCGTCACAGGATTGCCCGACGGTGCGGGCAGCACCGCGTAGACGGTGATCGACCGGCCAGGGTCGATGAAGCGGCCGAGGCCGTCGCGGTCCAGGTCGCTGCAGAGGCAGGGGGAGCCGGCGGGTTTGTACGGCAGGATCCAGGTGCGGGCTTGCGCGTCGAGGACGCCGATGCCGGAGGCCCACTTGATCGCGCCGAGGGGGCGGGTGCGGTCACCCATCTCGCCGGGCCAGGACAGGTGCTTGTCGGTGCCGGTGTTGGACAGCCGGATCTGGGCGATGAGGTGCTTGCCCTTGACGCGGTTGAGGCCGACGACCTCGACCTTGAGGTTCTCGGTCATGGTGCTGCGGGTTTCGGCCAGGGCCGGTCGGGTGTCTTGATCCGATGCCGTGGCGGTGGCGGGTGGAGCGCTGGTGGCCGGGGGACTCGACGTCGGTGCGGTGGTGGTGGGCGGGGGCGCGGTTTCCTTCGTCGGCAGCCCCCTGCACCCGGCCGTGGCCAGCGTGAGTACGGCGGTCAGGGCCAGGATCCGATGAGGAATGGGGGAGAATGCATCCCGTCCGACATGTTGGCGCTCAGGCCGCGTGAGAGCGATGCGCACACCCCGGTCTGAGGTGTGCCGTCCGTCAGCCGCGCTCATGCGACACCACCAGGAACGAGCCCGGAGCTACCACGTCCATCACCGGCTTGACGATCGCGTGCGGGCCATACGCCCGCGCGCTGGAGCCGGTAGGGATTGCACCAGCGAGGCCTACGGCAATTCCTGCAGCCCGTAGTTTTCTTTGCATGAGCGACCCCTTCTCGGATGGCCTTGGGTAATACCTGCAGGGTGGCCGCCGGCGAGCTGCGGTCTTTCGATCGCGGTCCTTGCTTGCTCAACGCGAGCCCGTGGCAACCATGCGGGGCTGTCCCAGTCGCACGTGTAGCCGATGACGATTCCAGCACCCGTCCTGCCGCCCACACGCTGAGGCAGGATCGCCCACGCCGGCTCCGGCAGAGCCAGAACCATACTATACGGTATAGTACGGAACTAGCTCGTCGTGATCAATCCACTGCATGGAGAGAGACGTGTCAGCATTGCCCGATCCGGTTTGGCCGGTCGTCGTCCTAGCGATCATCCGCCGGTGACGCCGTCACGTGCATCAAGCCCGTTCCGTTCATCGCCCAGTGCTTCGAAGACGTGAAGTGGCCGCGACGTTACTGGTCGATCATGTCGCCGCTGAAGTTCGCCGTCGCGGCCGGTCTGATCCTGGGCATCTGGCTGCCGTATCTCGGCGCCGTGACCTGTGCCGCGCTCGTCCTCTACTTCATGGTCGCCATCGCGATGCACATCGCGGCACGAGACTTCGGCCGCAACCTCTTCCTCAACGCCACCGCCATGCTGCTGATCTGCGTCGCAGTCGGCGTCTACAGCTTCATGGCATGAAGCTCGGTTGGTGGCCGGCTGCCGGGTGGGTGAGGTGCCGGCTCTCGGCGGCTGTCCGCTGACCAGGTCACCCGCAGCGTGTGCGAGCCGTACACAAGGCTGAGGACGCGGAGGCCCACCTGCTCGTACGGATCGGCCAGGGGGAGACTGGGGAAGCGACGCAGCAGTGCGCGGAAGGCGATGCGCATCCCCACCTGGTGGGTTGCCTATAAGGCGGGAATCCTGGCGTTCGCGCTGGTCGTTGTCGGCGTTCTCGTCCGGCCGCGCCGGTCCGGGGCGTGGGCCTGGCTTGGACGGCCGCGTCGGCGAGGAGTCAGGCCCCAGTGGTTCGGAGCATCACAGTGAGAGTCACTGAAGCCGCCTCATGATCACTCACCGGTCCCCAGACAGAGCGGAAGCGCCTGGATGATCAGCTGGCTCGTCGCTTCGACGGAGGAGTCGTCGATGGTCCGGCCGGTGTTGAGGACACGCCACTGCGTGAGCCCGACCAGTAGATCAAGGGCCAGGTCAAGGTCCAGGTCGGCGGGCAACTGGCCACGCTCCACCGCGCTCCTCAGAAACCGCTCGCACGCGATCCTGCGCGGCTGCCGGATCGCGGTGTCGAATGCCGCGGAAAGCCCGGGATTGCGAGCGGCCTCGGCTGTCAGATCGAGCACGATGCGCATGACCACGGGATCCGACAGCGTATCCGCCACCGCTCGGACGTAGGCGCGTACGTCGCTACTCAGGTCACCAGCCCCGCCTGCCGGGACCTGCCGGGACGCGATGACGTCGATGAGGTCGACCACCATCGCCTCTTTCGAGGGCCACCGCCGGTAGAGCGCGGCCTTTCCCGTACCGGCCCGCCGGGCCACCGCGCCCATTGACATACCGGCGTAACCTGCCTCCGCCAGCTCGGCGACCGCCGCCGCGACGATGGTGTCGGTGACTGTCTGCCGCAGCACGGCGGCGCCACGACCACGCGGGTGGATCTCAGCCATATCGGCGATAATACCCGAGACGGAACGGTTGCGTCTCGACTTCATGGCCGCCTATCCTCCAAATGGAACGGATTGGTTCCGTCCTGAATTGAGGGAAGACATTGACCGACGTAGAGGTCCTCATCGTCGGAGGCGGACCGACCGGGCTGACGCTGGCTTGCGAGCTGGCCCGGCGCGGCGTCACCTTCCGAGTGATCGACAAATCTCCCGAATTCCACCGCCAGTCTCGGGGTAAGGGCATACAGCCACGCAGTCTGGAGGTGTTCGACGATCTCGGCGTGGTCCAGGACTTCCTGGACGCGGGGACGTCCGAGATGCCGGCGCGGATTTACATGGACCGCCGGTTCGTCGCGGAGCTGCACCTCCTGGCCGGTGTCCACTCGCGGCCGGATGTGCCGTACCCGACGCTCGTCCTGCTGCCGCAGTGGCGCACCGAGCAAATACTCCGCGCCCGCCTGACCGAGCTGGGCGGTCACGTGGAGCGCGGCCTACAACTGGCCGACCTCAAGCAGTCCGACAGCCAGGTCGTCGCGCAGCTCACCACGGGTGAAGTGATCCACGCCTCCTACCTCGTAGGCTGCGACGGCGGAAGCAGCGCCGTGCGCGAGGCCGCCGGGATCACCTTCCCCGGGCTGGTGTCGGAGACCGAGCACTATCTGCTCGGCGACGTGGAGGTGGACGGCCTGCCGCGCGACGGCTCCTATGTCTGGTACGCGGCGGATGAGTCCTCCGTGGGCCTCGCGTTGCTGCCCGGTACGCAGTCGTGGCAGTTCGGCCTCACCGTACGCCCCGGCGAGGAGGGCGCCGGTCAGGAACCCTCACTCGAGCTTTTCCAGCGCCTGTTCGCGCAGCGAACCGGCCGGACGGATGTGCGCCTGCACAACGCCACCTGGCTGTCGCGCTTCAGCTACAAGGTACGGCTCGCCGACCGCTACCGTGCCGGCCGCGTCTTCATCGCCGGAGACGCCGCCCACGTCCACCCGATCGCGGGCGGTCTCGGCATGAACACCGGCATCCAGGATGCCTACAACCTGGGCTGGAAGCTGGCCCTCGCGGTACGCGGCCAAGCCCCCGACAGCCTGCTCGACACGTATGAACGGGAGCGCCGCCCGGTTGCCGAATCCGTGCTCAAGACCAGCGGCGCCGGCATGACCGCGCTGTTCTCCACCAAGCCTCTGATGACCTTCCTTCGCGACCGGATCATCCTGCCGCTGATGCGCAGCCCCGCGGTGACCAAGGCGATCGTCAGCAAGACCTCCCAGCTCAACGTGAACTACCGCAACTCCGAGCTGTCGGTCGGCGACAAGGGCAAGGTCCGTCCCGGCGACCGTGCACCCGACTCGCCGTGCCGGCATCCGGTGACCGGCGAGCAGTCGCGGCTGTTCGACCTCTTCCGCGGCCCTCAATTCACGCTGCTCCAGTTCGGCGCGGTGGCGCCAGGTCTGGCCGAGCGCCTGGACGCCCTCTACGGCGACGACATCCGCGTCTACCATCTGGAGCCAGGGGCCCCGAGCAAGCGCTATGGCGCCAACAGGGGGACGCTCGTCCTCGTCCGGCCCGACGGTTATGTGGCCGTACGGACCCGGTCAGGCGACGCGGTGGTCGACTACCTGAGGACAATCTCAGTCACCTGAATCGGGACGAGCCGCTGCTGCCGGATCCGCTCCAGTTCGGCTCCGCAGGAGCGCCGGCAGAGGTGACTGTTCCCCCGGGATTCCCCCCCGTCGGGCACGCAACGCCTGGATCACTCACCGCTGGGAGACACGTCCCCCTCGACCCCGATGATCCTCACCAATCCACGCGATCTCACAGGGCCTTTGTGATCGGCGTTCATTGACGTGTAGCGCTTCCGACCGCCCCCGAGAAGGGGAGCTTATCGGCGAAATCGGTCACGGCAGCGACGAATGCGTGAGGCTTGTCGTTGTGGATGACGTGCTTGGCGTCGATCCGCCGGTAGACGGTCTGCGGGGCGAGCTGGCGTACCCGGCGGGCGTCTTCGTCGTCCATGGCTCCGACGAGCCCGTATCTCTCCGCCCAGTTCCAATTGGCGTGCAGCAGCAGGACGGGGCAGGCGGATGATCTGCTTGGTGCCGTAGATCGACCACTGGTCGGACACAGGCTGTAGGCCGCGGGCGTTGTAGCGCGGACGGGACCCGCCACCAGCTGTTTGTACTGACTGAGTAGCCACTGTGTAGTGGATCTCTGGCAGCGGCTCCCACTCTTGATCGCAGAGGGCGCGATCGGTGCGCCCCCTGAGGAACTGGGAGTTCGTCATGGTCAAGACCGCCCGTCGTTACGCGAAGTACGCCGTCAGCACCCTGTCCAGCGCCATCTTCGGGCTGCAGGTCTGACGAACACCGAGTGATCCCCCGGGAGCTCTCTCCCGGGGGACACCACGACGGGAGGAATGCGGCGTGTTCGGCACCGCGGTGCGCCAGCTCGGCTACGCCTGGTCGATGATGTCGGGGCGCAGGTTCCGGCTGCGGGACGTCTACACGCTGGTCGACGACATGCGCGAGACGCTGGAGACGTTCGGCTCGCCCGGCGAGGGCGCCGACGACCTGATCGCGGGCAACGACCCCGAGCTTCAGGAGGACCTCACCCGGCGGCGGCTGCGGCGCACAGTGGCCCACGCGGCGGCGGAGAGCCCTTACTACCGGCGGTGGTTCGCGGAGCACGGCGTGGACCCGGCCTCGATCACCCCGCGAACCCTGTCCTCGATCGCCCCCACCTCCAAGGCCGACCTGCGCGGCAGGCCGGCGGCGTTCGTCTCCGACCGGGCCAAGCCATCCGTGCTCGCGCACACGACGGGCACGACGGGCACGCCCACGCTCGTGTGGTTCTCCGCCTACGAGATCGAGCTGCTGTCGTGCCTGTCGGCGCTCTCGCTCATGATGTCCGGGAACGTGCGCACGGACGACGTGTGGGCCAACGCGAGCAGCTCGCGGTCCGTCGCGCAGATCCTCACCGAACGGGCCGTCACCCGTACCGGGGCCGTGTTCGCCCACCTGGGCACCATCGACCCGGCCGCCACGCTCGACCGGCTGGCCACTCCGCTGCACGTTCCGGGCAAGCGCGCGCAGATGTCTCACCTCAACGTGCCGGCCTCCCACCTCGCGGCGCTCGTGCAGGAGGCCGAGCGGGGCGGCTGGCGGGCCGCCGACTTCGCGCTGACCACCATCTGGTCCGGCGGCGAGGTCCTCACCGACGCGCTGCGCGAGCGGGCGGAGCACGCGTTCGGGGCCGAGGTCCGCGACGGGTACGGCATGACCGAGATCGCCCCGGTGTCCGGCCGCGTCTGCCCCGACGGTCATCTGCACCTGTCCGCCGACCAGGGCCTGGTCGAGATACTCGACCCCGAGACCCTGGCCACCGCCGCTCCTGGCGAGATCGGCACCATCGTCGTGACGCCGTACTCCGCGTTTCGCGACACCACGCTCCTGCTCAGGTACGTCACCGGCGACCTCGTCCAGGTTCTGGCCGAGCCCCCGACATGCGCCCTCGCCGCCCTGCCCGCCACCTCGCGGGTGCTCGGCCGCAGGTCACCCGGCGGGCTGACCACGCGTGACGTGCTGGACCTGTTGCAGGCCGAGCACGCGCTGCCGCTGCCCACCCGGTACGCCCTGGAGGGCACCATCCTGTACGTCGTCGCGGGCAAGGCCGAGCAGGGCCTGCTCGGCCGGCTGGAGGAGCGTGCCCACGGGCTGCCCCTGACCGGCATCGTTCTGGTCGAGACCGCCGAGGACCTGCCCACGCCCTGCCGGCTGCGCACGGACCTGCTGGAGATCAGCTTCGAGCGAGGACTGTGATGACCCCGTACGTGCTCGCCCTGTACGCCCTCGTCGCTCTGGCCGTCGCGCTCACCGCCGCGTACCTGCGCCGTTACGTCATGCCCAGACCGCCGGTCGGCCGGATGGTGGGCGCGGACATCGCGGTCATGGTGGTGACGCTGGTCGTGATGCCGTTCGCGTACCTGCACCTGCCCACGGGCGTCGTCGTGTCGATCTTCGGGCTCGCGGTCCTGACGTTGACCCAGCTCACCCTCGCCCCCGTGCTGGGCGGCCGGTGGGGCATGATCGCCGCCCTGCTCCTGTGCGCCGCCGACGTCACCGCCTTCGCGCTGGGATGGCCGGCCGCGCTCCTTGTGATCAACGACGCCCTGCTGATCCTGCTCGTCGTCGGCGTGGTGAACATGTGGGTGCAGGCGGCGATCACCCCCGCGCAGGTGGCCGCCCTGGCCGCCGCCCTCACCCTGTACGACACGCTGGCCACCGGGCTGACGTCGCTCACCGCCGACTTCGTCCAGCGGATGCAGGGGCTGCCGTTCGCGCCCGTGCTGGCCTCCTCCTATGGCGACGATCCCGCCCTCATCGGGCTCGGCGACTGCCTGATGTTGTCGATCTGGCCGGTGGTGGCGCTGCGGGCGTTCGGGAAGGCGGCCGCGTGGTGTGCCGCCGGTCTGGAGGCCGTCCTGCTGGCTCTGTCCATCGGCTTCGTGCTGTCCCATGGCCGGCTGCTGCCGCTGCTGACCGTGCTCGGGCCGCTGATCGTCGTGCAGTGGCTGTACTGGCGGCGGTGGCAGGCCCGCCGGACGCCCGCCCCGGCCCGGCCGGAGGTGAACCGGGCGCTGGAGGTGGCCGACGCGCCCGCCGGGATGTGGGCCGCCCTGTCGCCCGAGGGCGTGCTGGTCGCCGAGGGCGCCACCCCGGGGCTGGCGCGCAAGGAGGCCAGGCTGGCGGGAACGCAGGGTGTGCCGGTCGTATGGCGGCTCGGCGAATAGCGTCGGTCAGGGCGCCAGGAACGCGGCCACCTCCCGTCCCTCCGCCGCGTCGCCGAACAGGGTGAGGGAGCCGCGCCACGCCGCCGCCGACTCCTCGTGCCGCCCCAGCAGGGCGTAGGCCCGGCCCAGCTCCCTGAGAACGCGGGCTCGCCACACCGAAGGCCCGTCGCCGCCGAGCCGTTCCAGCGCGGCCCGCAGGTCCGCCACCGCCCGGCGGGGCTCGCCCTGGCGCAGGTGCACGACGCCGAGCGTGTGCCCGGCCAGCGCCTCGCCCAGGGTGTCGCCGCTTTCCACGAACAGCCGCAGGCTCGCCGCCAGTGTCTCGGCCGCCTCGTCGAAGCGGCCCAGCGCACCCAGTGCCTCCCCCAGCCGGCGCAGCGCCTTGCTCGTCTCGGCGCGATCGCCGAGCGCCTGCGCCGTCAGCAGGCCCTCCCGGTAGCGGACGACGGCCTCCGCAGTCTCGCCCCGGTGGTAGAGGGCGGTGCCGAGGCCGCGCAGCAGGTTGCCGCGGATGGCGTAGTCGTCCTTCTCGGTCACCTCCAGCCGCGCTCTGGCGATCTCCACGGCCCGCCCGTGCTCACCGCGCTCGACGTGGATCCAGACAGGCCAGGTCCACGCGTACGCCAGCCCGGCGGCGTCACCGTGAGCCGCCATCAGGTCGAGGCAGGCGTACGCGTCGGCCAGCGCCTCGTCCAAATGGCCCATGCCATGCCGCGCGGCGGCCCTGACGATCAGCGCGTACGCCGCTCCGTGCCTGTCGCCGGCGCGATCGAACTCCGCCAGCAGCACGCCGCACATGGTCTCGGCCGATGGGAACCGACCCCATTCGATCTCCACCGTGGCCAGCAGCAGCCGGGCCCGCAACGCGGCGCGCCCATCGCCCAGCCCGATCACGATCCGCTGGACCAGCTCGGCGTCGGCCAGGAACCGATCCATGATCAAATAGCTGGTGAGGTGGTGACCCAGCTCGGCCGCCGCGTCGTTCAGGCCCAGCTCGGCGGCGGTGCTGAGGGCGAGCATCAGCGTACGCCGCTCGGCCGCCAGCCACATCTCGCTCACCCGTACGTCGGGCGCCGCCCCCTCCTCCGGCTCGCACTCGTACGGCGGGGCCAGCAGGATCGGCAGGCGGCGCGTGGCGGCCCGGGTACGCCGCAGGCATTCCAGCACGTGGCCGGTGAGCGCCGCACGCCGACTCTCGGGGGTCTCCTCCGCCTGCGCCCGTTCCCGCGCGTACACCCGCAGCAGGTCGTGCAGCCGGTAGCGGGGCTGTCCGGCCCCGTCCACCTCGGTCGAGGTGAGCATGCCCCGCGCGACCAGCGTCTCCAGCGCCGCATCCGCCTCCAGCGTCGCCGTCCCCAGCTTGTCCGCATCCCCGTCTGAGCCAGGCGGTCTGGCGGTCGCCGCGTCCGTTTCCGTGGCGGGTGCTCTGAGGAGGGCCGCGACCGACCACTCCGCCACGCTGTCCAGCCCGGCCAGGCCCAGCAGCCGGAACGCGCGCCTGGCCGGGTCCGGCAGCGCCGCGTAGCTCGGCTCGAACGTCGCGCGCACGTCCAGCCCGCCGACGACCAGCTCGTCCAGGCCCCGTCCGGCCAGCCGGGTGGCGAACTCGCTGACCGGCCAGACCGGCCGGGTGGCCAGGCGGGCTCCCGCGACCCGGATGGCCAGCGGCAACCGGCCGCAGGAACGCAGGATCTGCTCGGCCGCGTCGGGCGCCGCACCGATGCGGTCCGGGCCCGCCACGCGTTCCAGCAGGAGCCTGGCGTCCTTCTCGTCAGGGACGTCGAGCGTGAACCGTACGGCACCTTCCAGGGCGGGCAGCGGAGAGCGGGAGGCCACCAGGACGGCGCCGCGTGCGGTGCCCGGCAGCAGGGGGCGGAGCTGGTCCTCCTCGACGGCGTCGTCCAGCACGAGGAGCACCGCCCGGTCGGCCAGCCGCTGACGCAGCAGTCCCGCGCGTTCCTCGACCGGGATGGGGATGAGCGCGCCGTCGAGGCCGAGCGAGCGCAGCAGCACGTCCAGCAGCTCGCCGGGCTCCCGGGGGCCGCGCGCGTCCCGTCCGAGCCGGACGAAGAGCTGCCCGTCGGGATAGTCGGCTCGCAACAGGTGCGCCAGTCGTACGGCGAGCGTGGTCTTGCCCACGCCGGGCAGACCGGACACGACCACGATGGGCGGACCGAGCCGATCCGCGCCCGCCCGCAGCAGCCCCAGCAGCTCGGCGATCTCTCCCTCACGCCCGACGAAGTCCGCGGTATCGCCGGGTAACTGGCACAGCCCCCGGAACGCCATCGGCCGAGCGCCCGCTTCGGCGTCCGCGGACGGCGGCATGCCGTGCGGGTCGGCGTCCGCGGCCGGCGGCGGCGAATGACGACCGCCCTCTCCTGTCGGTGACGGCGAGTGGCGCCCGGCCTCTCCGGCCGATGGCGAGTGATGATCGGTCTCGCCGGGGAGCAGCGGCGAACGGCGATCGGCGTCGCCGGAGAGCAGCGCGGCGTGCAGGCGGCGCAGTTCCGGGCCCGGCTCGATGCCCAGCTCGGCCACCAGCAGCTCACGCGCCTCGCGGAAGGCGTCGAGGGCCTCGTCCCGCCGCCCGCTGCGGTGCAGGGCGACCACGAGCTGCTCTCGCAACCGCTCACGCAGCGGGTGGGCGGCGACGAGAGTACGCAGTTCGGCGGCGAGGCCGTCGTGGCCGAGCGCGAGCCGTACGTCGATCCACTCCGATCTGGCCACCGCCAGCTGCTCCTCCAGCTCGGTGATCCGCGGCGCCACGGCCCCGCTGAGCGGTACGTCCTCGGCCGGGGTTCCGCGCCACAACGCGACTGCGGCCGCGTACTCCCGCTCGGCCGCCACCAGGTCGCCGTTCGCCCGTTCCCTGCGCGCCCGGCGTACGCCCTCCTCGAACACCAGCAGGTCCAGACGCTCCGGCGGGACCTCGCAGGCGTACCCCGACCCCTCGGTCCCCAGCCACAGGCCGCTGCCTTCCAGGGAGCGGCGGAGCTGATGGACGTAGGTCTGGACGTTGGACAGTGCCGAGCGGGGCGGGTCGTCCCAGAGGGCGCCGATCAGGCGTTCGGTGGAAACGGTCACGTTCGGGTGGAGCAGCAGGACCCCGATCACGGCCCGCTGCTTGCGGCTGAGACGGATCCGGCCGCCGGGTCCATTGAGGCGAATGGTGCCCAGGATCGCGAAGTCCACCGGTCCCCCCTCGTGCGTGATCGGATGATCAGCTTTCCGGAAGGCAGTACACCTCTGGTGACGCCCATTTGACAAACGCGGCAAGCCGGACGATCAGCGATGGCCGGTGTCGGGCGCCGGTAGCTCGCGTCACTCATCCAGCAGGGCCGCGCCCGGGACCTGACGGCCGGATACGCCGGCGGCCGGCCCAGCTGGCGGGTACAGGCTGCCGCAATCGGTGCGCGGCGGGTAGCCCCCGCCACCTCCAGCCGGGCACCCCGCTCGGCTCTCCTCCAGTTGGGAAGTTGAGGCTCACAGGTGGTCACGGAGGTCAGAGCCTGCGGGAATTCCTGCACTTCGGGCTGCCGCGGCCACCGGACACGCGGATGCGTGTCCAAGGGCTTCAGCTCGGCCATGGCGCGCCCGGCCGCTGGTCCCCGGCGTCACCGGTCATTGTGCGAGACATCGGCGCCGTGGATCACCGGCGCCGCTTCGGCCAGCCACCCGCTTCGTCCTCGGCCGCCGGAAGCCGTCCGTCGTCGAGGAGAAGTCCGAGAAAGGGACGGGCCGAAAGGGGATTTGTGGTATTTGTGTGATCTAGGCATTGGGTCGAGCAGGGAACAGACGTGATCCATAAGCGGCTGATGATCTCGCCGACACTCGTCGGCCGCGCCGGTGAGCTGGCCCAGCTGACCGAGACCGTCTCCAACACCCCAGCGGTCGCCGTGGTCGAGGGCGAGGCGGGCATCGGCAAGACCCGCCTGGTGGCCGAGCTGTCCCGGACCGGTCTCCGTATTCTGACCGGCGGCTGCGCCAGGATCAGGGAGCCGTTCCCCCTCGGCCCGATCGTCGAGGCGCTGCGCGAGGTGCCCGATGACCTGACCGGCCTGTCAGCGGTCGCGGGCGCGCTGCGCCCGCTCCTGCCCGAGCTGGCCGAACGCCTGCCGGAGCCCCCCGAGCCCCTGGACGACCGCGCGGGCGAGCGCCACCGGGTGTTCCGCGGCCTGAGTGAGCTCCTGCGCGCGCTGGGCCAGGCCGTGCTGGTCGTGGAGGACTTGCACTGGGCCGACGAGCAGACCGTGGAGTTCCTCGGCTACCTGCTGTCCGACCCGCCCCGGGACCTGGCCGTGGTGCTGACCTACCGCGCCGATGAGGCCTCCGCCGACCTGCGTGCGGTGACGGCCCGCCTGCCGCGCGCCGTCGCCCACGCCCGCGTACGACTGGCGCCCATGGACGTGGCGCAGACCAGGGAGCTGGCGGCGGCGATCCTGGGCACCGAGGAGATCTCGCTCGACTTCGCCGAGCACCTGTGCGAGCGGGCCTCCGGCGTTCCGCTGGCGGTGCAGGAGCTGGTGGCGCTGCTGCGCCAGCGCGGGACGCTCATGCACCGGGGCGGAGAGTGGGCGCGCAGGACCATCGCCAGGCTGGACGTGCCGGCGGGCGTGCGCGACCCGGTGCTGGAGCGGGTGGGCCGCCTGTCGCCGCAGGCCGAGGCGGTGGTCAGGGCGGCCTCGGTGCTGCAGGAGCCGATGCCGGTCGAGGTGCTGGCGGCCACCGCCCGCCTGCCGTATGAGAGCGCGCTGGACGGGCTGGACGAGGCGGTGGAGCACGGCCTGCTGACCGCGCGCGGTGAGACGGCGGCGTTCCGGCACGTGCTCGCGGCGCAGGCGGTGTACGAGGACATTCCGGCGGCCAGGCGGCGCGACCTGCACGCCAGGGCCGCCGCCGCGGTGGAGGCGATGCCGTCGGTGCCGCTGGGGCAACTGGCCCACCACCACCGGCGCGCCGGGCACATGGCGGCCTGGGTGGAGGCCGCCGAACGAGCCGCCGACCAGGCGCTGCGGCTGGGCGACGACGCCGAGGTGGTCAGGATCCTGGAGGCGGTCCTGCGGCACGCTCCGCTGGAGGCGGAGCACCGCGGGCGGCTGACGGTCAAGCTCGGCTGGGCGGCCGAGGGGCTGCTGCACATTCCCGACGTCATCGACCTGCTGGCCCTGGCATTGGACCAGGGCCCCTCGCCGGTGCTGCGCGCCGAGCTGACCCTGCTGTTGCTCTATCTGAAGGATGCGACCGGCCAGGGGCCCGGCCCCTGGTTCGAGGCGCTGACCTCGGCCGTGGCGGACCTGGACATCGAGGCCCAGCCCGAGCTGGCGGTGCGGATGATGACCGTCCTGAGCATGGGGCGGGACGCCAGAACCGCCGACCGGCACTGGATGGACAGGACGCTGGCCGTCCTGCCCGCGGTCAAGAACGCGCCCCTGCAGATCTTCGTGCTCGGCAAGATCACCAGCAGTATGGTGCTGATGGGCGACCCGCGCTGGGCCGAGCTGATCGAGGAGGTGCGCGGGAGCCTCGGGCACCGGTCCTGGCACCGGGCGAAGGTCAACGCCTACTACTCGATCGGCTCGGCGCTGGCCTTCGTCGGTGACCACGTCCAGGCGCAGACGATATTACGGGTGGCCCTGGAGGGCGCGGCCCCCCTGGTCGAGGTGAGCGGCGGGGACATGATCGACCGGTGCCGTTCCGCGCTGGCGGTGGCCGACTACTGCGCGGGTTCCTGGGACGGGCTGACCACCGAGACGGCCATGCTGGCCGAGCGGCTCAGCGAGCGGCCCAAGGACAGGTACGCGGCGGCGACCGTGACCGCCTGCCTGGCGCTGGCCCGCACCGACGCGGCTGGCGCCGAGTTCGGCATCCGCCAGGTGATGACCGAGGTCCCGGGCACCATGGACGAGACGGCGCTGCTGATCACCGCGCTGCTGCGCCAGGCCGTCGCGCGCGGCGAGCCGGACCGGGCGGTGGCGGAGGTCCTGCCGCTGATCGAGTCGTGGTTCGAGCGCGGCCTGCGGCCCTCGGAGGTGCGGACCGTGCCCGCCCTGGCCGAGGCGATGGTGGCGGCCGGGCGCGCCGCGGAGGCCGCGGACCTGGTGAACCGCTCCGAACGGGCGATGGCGGGCCTGCACGCGCCGCTTGCTCCCGCCGCGCTGCGCCACGCCCGCGGCGTCCTGGACCCCTCCGGCGGTCACTTCACCGCCGCGGCCGAGCTCTACGAGGCCATCCAGTGCCCGTACGAGGCGGCCCAGGCCAGGGAGCAGGCCGGGACCGATGAGCAGCTCAGGCGGGCCATCGAGACCTACGAGGCGCTCGGCGCCCGCTGGGACCTGGACCGCGCGGCCCGCCTGGCGCGCGATCGCGGCCTGTCGCTGCCCGCCAGGCACCGGGGCGGCACCCGCGGCTACGGCGACGCCCTGTCACCCCGCGAGCGGGACGTCGCGCGGCTGGCCGCCTCCGGGCTGACCAACAAGGAGATCGCGCAGGAGCTGTTCCTGTCGGCCAAGACGGTGGAGCGGCATCTCAGTGCCGTCCTGCGCAAGCTGAACCTGCGCTCGCGGATCGAGCTGGCCCTCATGGGGGACGCCGCCACGGCGGAATGAGGGATCTCCCGCATAGCTAGCTGAATGTCCTATTCGTCACGCTCTTCGCATGTCCGACGTACACGAGGCCGAGGACGAGCCCGTCGAGGGCGAGCTCACCGAGGACGAAGGCGCGGAGATCGCGCCTGAAGAAGGCGGAAGCGAAGACGACAAGGACGGCTGGGTCAAGGCATGAACAAGTTAACCTCCCGGCTGGGCGCGGCCTGCCTCGCGCTCACGCTGGTCACCGGGCTCGGCACCGCCGAGGCCACGACAGAACCCCCGCCGAAAGCCGCGACCGGGCCCGGCGCCACGGTCACGCTGGTGACCGGTGACAAGGTGCAGGTGGACCTCACCGGCAGCGCCACCGTCATCGACCCGGGCAATGGCGTGTTCGCCCAGCTCACCCTGAACGGCGACGAGTACGTCATTCCCGCCGAGGCCGCCCCGTTCCTGGGCACCACGCTGGACGTCCGCCTGTTCAACGTCAGTTACCTGGTGCGCGCCGGGCTGGACGACGCGCACGCCGACGCCCTGCCGGTCAAGGTCGAGTCGGGCGGCGTGGCCACGCTCGGCCCGCAGTCCAGGACCCTGGCCAAGAAGGACGCCGAAGGCTTCGGCCAGGAGCTGGCCGGCAAGTGGAAGGCCGGGCAGAAGCCGGGCACCGGCCGCATCACGCTGGCCCAGCCCGAAGGCGCCCCGGCCCTGCCCGCCGATCCGATGGCGGCGCCGGCCGACTATCCCGAGTACCACACGGTCACCGTCGACTCCATCGACCGCACCGGCAAGCCCGGCGTCATGCTCGGCTCCATCCACAGCCTGGACGACCCGACGTTCACGCTGTTCCAGGTGGGCGACGGCGTGGAGGGCACCTCCCAGGCCGTCTTCAGCGTGCCGGCGGGCCACTACAGCATCGAGGCCAGTGTCCTGACCGGACCGGTCCTGGACATGGGCTCCACCGGCGCCCTGGTGATCGAGCCGGAGTTCTCCGTCACCGAGGACATGTCGCTCACGCTGGACGCGCGCAAGGCCGTGCCGTACGAGACGACGATCGAGGGCGTGCCCGAGACCGCCGACACGCAGTACGACCTCATCACCTACAACCGCACCACCGTCCAGGGCGACCAGGTCGGCAACCCGCCCTTCGGCAACTCGGTCACGGCGCTGTTCCTCATGCGCCTGGTCTCCGGAGGGGACTTCGGGGTCCACACCCTGTACGCCACGCCGACCAGGCGCGTGACCAAGGGCAGCCTGGACTTCCTGGCCATGACCTCGATCGGCGGTCCCACCGGGGCCGATCCCACGTACAAGGTGGCCTTCCACGAGCCCGGTGGCGTGCCGGCCTCACTCACCCGCACGGTCAGGCGCTCGGACCTGACGACCGTGGACTCCACGATCCACAACACTCCGGGAGCCACCTCCCAGCACCCGGAGCTCCTGAGCACGGTCTACCTGCCGTGGACGCAGACCACCTTCGGCGTCACCGCCCCCATGTACGGCGGCAAGCGCACCGACTACTGGTACAGCAACGCCCCCGGCAAGGTCTCCTGGGAGCCCATCTTGCGACCGGACCTGGGGCTGCGCCTGTTGGGGGAGCGCCGGCTGATCCGGCCGGGCCAGCACCTCACCGAGACCTGGAACAAGGGACCGCAGGTGCCCTCCAGCAGTGCACCGTATGTGCAGGAGGCCCTGATCGGGGTCCAGGACACCCCTGACACGAACGTCACCAGCGCGCTGCAGCAGGTGTGCGTGGCCTGCCGGCAGGACGATCTGGGCCTGCTGTACCTCAACCCGTACGCCGACTCCACCGCCGGCCACTACCGCTCGGCCCTCGACGGACTCGCGAAGGTGGAGTTCTACCGCGACGGCGCGCTCGCCTTCACCTCGGCGACCCGGGGCGACGGCACACGCCTCACGCAGCTGCTGGACCTGCCGCTGCTGCCGCAGCCCGCCGAATACCGGCTGAAGGTGACCGGCGACAACCCTGGTGTGGAGGACGCCACCAGCACCACCGACTGGACCTTCCGCACCACGAACCGCGACCGGTCGGCCGATCTGCCCGACCAGGCGATGTGCGCGCCCGACCCCACCCGCCGCTGCTCGTTCCTGCCCCTGCTGTTCGTACGGCCCGACCTGCCGTTGGACATCAACAACGCCACTCCCGCCGGCGAGCCGTTCGAGGTGGCCTTCACGGTGCGGCACCAGCAGTACCAGGACGACCCCAGCAGGGTGAACGCCACCGTCTCCGTCTCCTACGACGGCGGCACGACGTGGTCGGAGCCCCAGACCGCGAACCGGGGACGCGACGGCCGCTTCACCACGACCCTCACCAGCCCCGGCAGCGGCGAGTACGCCGCCCTGCGGATCAAGGCCGTGGACCGCGACGGCAACGCCGTCGAGCAGACCAACCTCCGCGCCTACCGGCTCGCACCGAAGGACCAGTGACCGTGATCATCTCCCGGCTGCTCCCCGCGATCGTGCTCGGCCTGACCCTGCTGGTGCCGGCGTCGGCTCAGGCCGCCGGCGACTGCTCCACCCCCGACTGCCTGCTGAAGGTCACCTCCAAGTCCGACGCGAACGTCAGTGACGGGCTCAAGGCGGCCGACCTGCAGGACGCCTACAAGCTGCCTTCGTCCTGGCTGGGCGGTGGCCAGACCCTCGCGGTCGTGGTCCCGTACGGCCATCCCCGCGCCGAGCGCGACCTGAACGAGTATCGCAAGGGCAATGACCTGCCGCTGTGCGATGAGATGTTCCCCTGCTTCCGTCACGTGGACCAGCGCGGCGGCACCACCAGGCCACCGACCCACAACGGCTACGCGCTGCACACCGCGGCCGGGCTCGACCTGGGCTCGGCCGCCTGCCCCAACTGCAAGCTGCTGCTGGTCGAGGCCGACGACGAGACGCCGGCCAGCATAGGCGCCGCGGTCGACCAGGCGGTAGTCCAGGGCGCCGACGCGGTCTCGGTGATGACCGGCTTCTACGAGTACGCCGGCCAGCGGGCCGACGCGGTGCACTACGACCACCCCGGTGTCCCGATCGTCGCGGGCGGCGGCAGCGGGTTCGGCAACGGCGTGGGCAGGCAGATGGTCCCGGCCGCCTACGGATCGGTGATCGCGGTGGGCGCGACCATCCTGTGGCGTGACCCGGGCAACGCGCGCGGCTGGAGCGAGATGGCCTCCTCGGGGTCCGGCTCGGGCTGCTCGGTGTACGAGGCGCGCCCGGCCTGGCAGCCGAAGGGGCAGTGCGGCGCCAAGCGCACGGTCGCCGACGTGGCCGCGGTGGGCGATGCCCGCTCGCCCGTGCAGCTCTACGAGAGCACCACCTGGGGCGGTTGGATCGGCGTCAGCGGCACCCCGATCAGCGTCGCGCTGATCGGCGGCGTGTACGCGCTGGGCGACAACGGCCAGAAGATCGTGCCCGGCCAGAAGCTCTACGGCTCCGGCCAGTACCTGTTCGACATCACCACCGGCGCCAACGGGTCCTGCGGCGGCTCGCCGCTGTGCACCGCCAGGCGCGGATACGACGGGCCCACCGGCATGGGCGTACCCAACGGCATCGGCGCCTTCTGAGGAGCATTCGTGCGCAGCATACGCAGAACCGCTGTCGCCCTGGCGGCGACGGCATTGACCACCGCGCTCACGACCGGCGCGGCGACGGCGGCCTCGGCCGCCGCCTGCACCCCCACCTGGAAGTTGCTCGACGTGCCCGCCATCCCCGACGGCGGCGTCTCGGTGGCCCACGCGTCGTCCGTCTCATCCAAGCAGGCGGTGTTCACCACCGAGGGTGACCGCACCTCCACCACCCTGACCTCGGACGGCAGGTCGGTCAAGCTCCTGCCCAAGCAGATCCCGCACGCGGCCATGGCCGCTGGCGGCGCCTGGGAGACGACCTTCGACTCGACGTCCAGCGGGTGGGCGCGCTACCAGTTCCGCTACGGCGACACCTACGGCAGCGGCGTCCCGGTCTTCGCGCGCCTGAACGGCGGGCGGTGGGCCTTCGTGCCCACCGCGATCTCCCCCGACCCCACCGCGACCAGGCCCGTTCTTCAGTCCATCGACTCGGTCTCACCCTCGGTCGCCTGGACCGTCGGTGAGTACACCACACAGAGCGCGGACTCCGCCGGCGCCGCCATCCAGCAATGGAACGGCAGAGTCTGGAAGAACGTCGACCACCCGGCGATGACCCGGGCGAACGCAACCCTGCGCGCTGTGCACGCGCGGTCCCGTGACGACGTCTGGGCGGTCGGCAGGCAGTACACCGACCCCGCGCGGATCGAGTCGCTGATCCTGCACTACGACGGGAAGGCGTGGAGGGAAGTGCCCGGCGTGCCCGGGCTGCTCGCCGAGCTCCTCTCCGTCAGCGCTCGTGCCTCCGACGACGTCTGGGCGGTCGGCTATGAGCGGAAGCCGGGCACCTTCGCCCCCGTGGCGCTGCACTGGGACGGCAAGTCCTGGAGCGCCGCGCCCACGCCGTCGGCGGCCTGGACCTCGCCCTTCTCTGTCTACGCCGCGGGCCCCAACGACGTGTGGATCACCGCGACGTCGCCGGCCGACGGCTCGTCGCAACCCCCGCTGCAGCACTGGGACGGCAAGTCCTGGACGGACGTGCGGCCCGAGGGCGTCCAGGCGCCCGGCTCGGCGTACATCTACACCGCGCTGACCGGCTCCGGGCCCAAGGACGTCTGGGCGAGCGGCCAGATTCTCAACGGCACTGGCTGGGAGACCACTTCACAGCCACTCGTCGCGCACCTGAGCTGCGAAGGACGCTGACATGAAAATCATCACTTTAGCGGTGGGCGCGCTCATGGCCGCCTCCCTCCTGGCCCCCGCCCCGGCGGCGGCCGCAGCGCCGGCTGATCCGCGTCCGCTGGGCGGGGAAGTGCTCGCGGCCTACGCCGCCAAGGACCGCACCGACCTGTGGGTGCTGCTGTCCGACAAGGCCGACACCAAGAGCGCCGAGCGGGCCAGGACCCGCACCGCGCGCGGCGAGCAGGTCGTGCGCGCCCTGCGCGACACGGCCGACCGCTCGCAGGCCCCGCTGCGCAAGCTGCTGAAGGCCGAGAGCCGCAAGAGCGAGACGTTCTGGGCGGCCAACGCCGTGTACGTCCGCGACGTGCCCCTGAAGCTGGCCGAAAAGCTGGCGAAGATGGACGGGGTGAGCGAGGTCCGGGCGCCCAGAACCTACCCGGTGGCCCTGCCGGTGGAGACCAAGGCCGCCGCCGCGACGGCCGCCGCCGTGGCGTGGGGCATCGCCAACATCAAGGCCGACCAGGTGTGGCAGCAGTACGGCGTGCGCGGCGAGGACATCGTCGTGGCCAACGTCGACACCGGCGTGGAGTACACCCACCCGGCGTTGATCGGCTCCTACCGGGGCAACAACGGCGACGGCACCTTCACCCACGACTACAACTGGTACGACGCGGCCGGGAACTGCGACGAGCCCGGCCCGTGCGACGGCCACAACCACGGCTCGCACACCATGGGCACCATGGTGGGCGACGACGGCAAGGGCGACCAGATCGGCGTCGCGCCCAAGGCCAAGTGGATCGCCGCCAGCGGCTGCCAGGCCGGCGGCTGCAGCGACCTGGACCTGATGCGGGCCAGCCAGTGGATGCTGGCGCCCACCGACGCGGCCGGGCAGAACCCCGACCCGGCCAAGCGCCCGCACATCGTCAACAACTCCTGGGGCAGCGACCTGCCCTCCAACGAGCCGATGTTCGAGGAGGTCCAGGCGGCCTGGGCAGCGTCCGGCATCTTCGGCATGTGGGCCAACGGCAACGAAGGGCCCGAGTGCCGGACCTCGGGCACCCCGGGCAGCCGTACGCTCAACTACTCCGTGGGCGCCTACGACAGCAACAACGAGATCGCCAGCTTCTCCAGCCGGGGAGACGGCCAGGACGGGCAGATCAAGCCCGACATCTCGGCTCCCGGCGTGGACGTCCGCTCCTCCGTCAAGGGCGGAGGCTACCTTTTGATGTCGGGCACCTCGATGGCCACGCCGCACGCGTCGGGCGCGGTGGCCCTGCTCTGGTCGGCCAACCCGTCGCTGGCCCGCGACATCGAGGGCACCCGCACGCTGCTGGACCTGACCGCCATCGACACCGCCGACCCGCAGTGCGGCGGCGACGCGGCCAACAACAACGTCTACGGCGAGGGCCGCCTGGACGCGCTGGCGCTGGTGCAGGCGGGCGCCCAGGGCCTGGGCACGCTTTCGGGCACCGTCACCGACGCCGCCACCGGCGAGCCGCTCAAGGACGCCACCGTGTCGCTGAGCGGGCCGCTCAACCGCCAGTCCACCGCCGGCGAGGACGGCGCGTACACCTTCAAGCTGCTGGCTGGTGACTACCAGCTCAAGGTGAGCGCCTACGGCTACCAGGACGCCACCGTGGCGGTCAAGGTGACCAAGGACGGCTCGATCAAGCAGGACGTCCCGCTCACCCCGACCCAGCGCAAGACCCTGTCCGGCACGCTCACCGACGGCTCCGGCCACGGCTGGCCGCTGGGCGCCAAGGTGACCGCCGACGACGGCAAGGGCCACACGTGGGACGCCACCGCGGACGCGATCACCGGCCGCTTCTCCCTGTCCCTGCTGCCCGCCACCGACTACACGCTGCGCATCACCCCGGGCGCGCCCGGCTACGACCCGGTCAGCAGGAAGGTCAGTCTGGGGGCGGAGGACCAGACCGTGGACGCCGCCCTGCCCGCCGCCCTGGCGTGCGTGGCCCCCGGCTACCAGGCGAGCAGGGCGGGCACGCCCGAGCCGTTCAGCTCGGGCAAGCCCACCGGGTGGCAGGTCACCAACGTCGATCCCGGCTTCCCCGGGTTCGACCACCAGCCCGGCTGGGTCTTCGACAACCCCGGCGCCCGGGAGAACCGGACCGGCGGGAGCGGCAGGTTCGCCATCGTCGACTCCGACCACTCCGGCAAGGGGCATGTCCAGGACACCTACCTGACCAGCCCCGTGCTGAACCTGGCCGAGCACACCAGCCCGGTGCTGGAGTTCGCGGGCGACCTCAAGCCCGGCGTGAACGCCATCGCCTGGGCCGACCTCAGCCTGGACGGCGGGCGTACCTGGACGACGGTGTGGACCCGTAAGGGCTTCCCCGGCGCTTCCGGCCCGGCCGCGCAGGTGGTGCCGATGCCGCAGGCGGCGGGCAAGACCAAGGCCCAGGTCCGCTTCCACTACCGGGGCAACCGCTCGGGCTGGTGGGCGATCGACGACGTCTACGTCGGTGACCGCACCTGCCAGAAGGTCGAGGGCGGCCTGGTGACCGGCACGGTCACCGATGCCGCCACCGGCAAGCCCGTGCAGGGGGCGGCGGTCGCCTCCGGCGGGCGCACGGCCACCACCGACGTCTCCGGCGCCTACTGGCTGTTTTCCCCCCAGACCGGCGATCGGGAGGTGACGGTCACCAAGAGCGGCTACGCCGCCACGACCGCCACCGCCGCCGTCGCCACCGACCGGATCACCGGGCTCGATGTGAAGCTCGCGTCATCCTGATCCCCGCGCCCCTGGCAGCCCGCTGCCGGGGGCGCGGCACGTCTGCGCCCCGGCCGTGACCTGCTCACGTCGGCCACGCAAGGACCCGCCACTGGACCGGCCGCTGTTCGGGGGCCCGGGTGATCACTGCCGGCTGGAGTGGAGCAGTTCCTGCTGGACCGGACGATGGAGCATGATTCGCCGACGCTGCTGTTCAACCTGGCGCGCGAGTATCTGATGGCGGCCGAGGTGATCCGGCCTGGCGTGCTCATCTTGTTCGCGGCTGGTGGGGCGAGGCCCGGCAGCTGGTGATGGAGATGATCCTGCCGGTGCCCGCTGCCTCGGGATCACGGCCGGCTGTCGGAGCTGAGGCCGCTCTACATGCGTGACGACTACGGGTCCGATTTCCGCCGGATGCATCCTGTCCGGGGCGGAGATGATGAGCGCATGATGGCAGAAGCAATGACGAATGACGGTCCGGCTTCGGGAGGCGACGAGGGCAGGAGCTCACTCGCCGTGCTGGAGAGGTTCTACCGGGCGGAAGTCGCTTATATCGCCGCAGGGGGCCTCGGCAAGGCCGACTTCGGTCAGCTTGCCCAGTGCCTGGACCCAGAGGTCGTGATGTATCAGGCGGACTCCCTGCCCTACGGGGGCATCTGGCGCGGGCCGAGCGGCATCGAGCAGTTCATGGCCGCCATGAGCGAGGCATGGCAGTCCCTGGAGTTCTTGGAGCAGAAGTATGTGGTCGACGGCGGCAGTGTCGTGGTCTGGAACCGCGGGATCCTGCGCGCCCGCGCCACCGGCCGGGCCTTGGAGACCTCGGTGATGCAGCTGATCACGATCAAGAATGAACGCATCACCGAGATACACCCGTTCTACCTGGACACTTCTGCGGTCCTGCACGCCCTACGCCCGGACGACGACGTCTAGCCCGGCTGCAGAGCGAGCAGCACGACTGGCGCAGATCGGGAAAGCAGGGGGCCAGAGCAGCGGTTTCGGCGGCGGGCCGCCGTGACGAATCCAGCGCCCGCATCGCCGTCAATGAGGTGACGGCAGAGTGATCACCACGATGGGCGGCATCAACGCCAACAGCCCCGCCGAGCCGGCCGCACTACGCCGTCTGATCGACGAGGGTGTCTGCGTCACGGAGGCTGCCTGCACCCCAGAAGTCGAAGCCTTCTTCCCCCTGGTGGGACTTGGGCCAGTTCGCTGGCGGCGTGCAGCCATGGCCGGCTGTCGTCATGGCGGCGGACGAACTTGTCGTCATAGCGTGCCGGCCGGTGTCCCTACTGGGCATGACGGCCGGCGGCATCCAGATCGCCTTCGCCGCGGACTGCTCCTTCGCGGGAGCGTTGCCGACTTGGCTGCTCAACGACGACGGAGCGATGGGATGAGCGCGGCGATGGCGTCGAGGATGCGGTCGAGTCCGTGGTGGAAGCGCTCCTCGGGGGCGAGGTGGGCGGTGCGGGAGTCGAGGACCGATCGGTTGAACAGGGGGAAGGCGCCGGATTCGACGACCTGGCGGACGTACGGCCCCATGTAGTCCCGCTTCCAGCGCTCGGGGTCCAGGCCGGTACGGCGGGCCTCCTCCAGCCAGCCGATCTCGCGGCGGATCGCGCTGTGTATGTAGTCGTTCAGCATGCCGACGAAGCCGGTCATGTCGTCGATGTCGAGCCCGGTTCCGTTGAAGGCGCTGAGTGCGAACTCGTGCACGCGCAGCAGCTGGGGGCCCAGCGTGGGCCGGCTGGTGAGCAGCGCGATCAGCCAGGGATGACGTAGGCCGATCGCGCGGATCTGGCGGGCCAGCAGCGTCAGGTCGCCGCGCCAGTCACCGGACGGGCCGTCGGGGAGCTCGATCTCTCCCGTCGCCAGGTCGATCATGAGGTCGAACAGGTCGTCGCGCCGGGGGACGTAGCGGTAGAGCGACATGGCGCCGGTGCCCAACTCGCCCGCGATCCGCCGCATGGTCGCGGCCTCGACTCCTTCGGCATCGGCGATCCGTACGGCCGTTCGGGTGATCTGCTCGCGGCTGTAGCCGGGGCGCCGTCCCGGGCCGGTGCGCTCGTGCTCCTCCGGCTGCATCCAGATGCTGGTCGCTTCCTCGTCGGCCATCCGCCCACCCTTCCGTCATTTGCGTACATGGTACCCGAATGGCTATGGTCCGTTTCACGTACGGAGTACGCGAATTGGAGGAAGCATGGATGGAGCTCTTCGCGTGGGCGTCATCGGCGTGCTGCTGGGCATGATCACAGCCCCGTTGGACGGCATGATGCTGGGGCCCGCGTTGCCGGCGATCGTGAAAGATCTCGGCGGTCTCGACTACTTCTCCTGGGTGGCGACGGCCTATCTGATCTGCATGGCCGCCTCGACCCCGATCTGGGGCAAACTCGGCGACCTGTACGGCCGCAAGGCGGTCTACATGGCCGCGATCGCGGTGTTCCTGCTGGGATCCGGGCTGTCGGGAGCCGCGCAGGACATGATCCAGCTCGTCGGCTGCCGGATGGTGCAGGGACTGGGCGCGGGCGGACTGATGACCGGGGCCCTGGCGCTGATCGGCGAGCTGGTGCCACCCCGGCACAGCGGCAAGCTCATGGGACTGTTCGGGGTGATGATGCCGATCGCGTTCATCGCCGGGCCGTTGCTCGGTGGCCTGTTCGCCGATGTCGGCTGGCGGTGGGCGTTCTTCGTCAACCTGCCGATCGGCGGGGCCGCCCTGCTGCTCATCGGTGCGGCCGTCCGGCTGGAGCGGCGCCGGGTCAGAGCCAGGATCGACTATCTCGGGGCGCTGCTGCTGACGGTGGTCCTGGTCGCGCTGAGCCTGGTCGCCGGCTGGGGCGGTACCAGGTACGCCTGGAGTTCGCCCGCGATCCTGGCCCTGATCGTGATCGGGCTGGCGGCGGCGGGCGTCCTGCTGCTCGTGGAGAGGCGCGCGGCCGAGCCGATCGTGCCGCTGCGCCTGTTCGCCGACCGCAACTTCACCCTCGCCCAGGTCATCCGCTTCCTCGGCGGAGTCGGCATGGTGGTGGCCGCCACCTTCCTGCCCCAGTACATGCAACTCGTCCACGGCGCCTCGCCGATCGCCAGCGGCCTGCTGATCCTGCCCGCGATGCTCGGCATGGTCGCCGTACTGATCGGCACCGGCCGGCTGATCAGCCGCAACGGCCGCTACCGGATCTACCCGATCCTGGGCGGCGCCACCGTGACGGCCGGCATGCTCGCGCTGCTCCTGCTGCGCCCCGGCGTCAACCTGACGCTCGCCTCCGCCCTGACGCTGATCGGCGGCCTCGGGGTGGGCCTGCTCATGCAGTCCACCACGATCATCACCATCAACAGCGCCGAGCCGCGCGACATGGGGGCGGCCAGCGGCTCGGTCACCCTCTGGCACACGATGGGCGCCTCACTGGGCGTGGCCGCCCTGGGCGCCCTGTACACCGGACGCCTCCAGGAGACCCTCATCGACCGCCTCGGCGCGCAGAGCGCCACCCGGATCGCCCTCACGCCCGAGGCGCTCGTCCGGCTCACCCCCGCCGCGCGGGACGCGGTTCGCCTCGCCGTCACCGACGGCATCCACGTCATGGCCCTCGGCGCCGCCGCGCTGGGCGTCCTCGCCTTCGTGCTGGCCTGGTTCGTCCGCGAGGTCCCCTTGCGTGATGGCACCCCGTCGCCCCAGCCCGCCACTGCGGCCGCGTGAGGGCGCGGCCATGCCACAGAGGGTGAAAGTCCAGCTCGTGATGGACGTCATCTGCGTACACTCCTACGTCGGTTACACCCGCTTCGCCCGTGCCGCGGACCGGCTCAGGGCCGAGGGCCTGCCGGTGACGGTGGAATTCCTGCCCTTCGAGCTGGCCCCGGGCGCCCCGGCCGACGGGCGTCCGGTGCTGGAGGTCCTGGAACAGACCTTCGGCCCGCAAGCGGCCGCCGGCGCGCTCGCCTACGCCCGACACGCGGCCGGCGAGGGCCTGCGGCTTGAGTACGGCAAGGCGATCGCCACCGGCACCTTCGACGCCCACCGCCTCATCGCCGACGCCGCGCGCCAGGGCAAAGCCGAGCTCATGACAGAACGCCTGTTTCGCGCCCACTTCACCGACGGGCTGCACATCGGCGACCCCGCCACGCTCTCCCGGCTGGCCGCCGAGCTCGGCGTCACCACTGGCCACGTGCCTTCCACCGAGGTACGCGCCCGGCTCGACCGCGTGCGCAGCCTCGGCATCACCGGCGTGCCGGTCTTCCTCATCGAGGACCTGCCCCCGCTCACCGGATCCCAGACCGAGACAACCTTGTCGGCGGCCCTGCGACAGGCCGCCGGGACGAAGGGAGAACACAAGTGATCACTGATCCGCTGAGGCTGGCCGTCATTGTCGGCAGCGTCCGCGACGGCCGCTTCGGCCCGACCGTGGCTGGCTGGTTCGCCGGCCAGGCCGCGTCCCGCCCGGACCTGGACGTCGACGTGATCGACCTGGCCGAGGTGCCGATCGGCGGGGCGGCCCCGTCGATGTCCGCGCCTACGCCGGTGCTGGAGGCCTTGGGCGGGCTGACGCCGCGGCTGACCGCCGCCGACGCGTTCGTGGTGGTCACCCCCGAGTACAACCACAGCTACCCTGCCGGGCTGAAGAACGTCATCGACTGGCACAACCAGCAGTTCCACGCCAAACCGGTGGCGTTCGTCTCCTACGGCGGCATCTCCGGCGGCCTGCGCGCGGTGGAGCACCTGCGTGCCGTCTTCGCCGAGCTGCACGCCGTCACTACGCGCGACACCGTCAGCTTCCACGGCGCCTGGGAGTGCTTTGACGCCGACGGGCAGCCGAAGGACCCGGTCGGCCCGGCCGCGGCCGCCAAGACCCTGCTGGACCAGGTGACCTGGTGGGCGCGCGTCCTGCGCGACGCCAAGGCCACCACCCCCTACACCGCATGAAGCAAGAAAGGCATGATCATGACGACATTGACCGGTAAGACGGCGCTGGTGACCGGCGCGAGCCGGGGCATCGGCCGCGCGATCGCCACCCGGCTGGCCCACGAAGGCGCCCGGGTCGCCGTGCACTACGGCAGCAACCACGCCGCCGCCAAGGACACCGTCGCCGCCATCGAAGCGTCCGGCGGGCGGGCCTTCGCCGTCCAGGCCGAGCTGGGCGCGCCCGGTGACGCAGAAGCTCTGTGGACCGCCTTCGACGCGCACGCTGACGGACTGGACGTCCTGGTCAACAACGCGGGCATCCTCGGCGGCCAGAGCGAGATCGACGGCGTCACCCGGGAGGGCCTTGAGCTGCTGTTCGCGGTCAACACCACCGCCCCGTTCTTCATCACCCAGCAAGCCCTGCCACGGCTGCGGGACGGTGGGCGGATCATCACCGTGGGCACCATGCTGACCCGCGGGGCGGCCATGCCCAGGGCGATCGACTACGCCATGTCCAAGGCCGCACTCGACGTCATGACCGTCGCCCTGGCCAAGCAGCTCGGGCCGCGCGGCATCACGGTCAACCTCGTGGCACCCGGCGTCATCGACACCGACATGCACCAAGGACGCCTGGTCGGCGAAGCCCTGGCCTGGCTGTCGGCGCAGACGCCCCTCGGGCGGCTGGGCACGCCCGAGGACGTGGCCGACACCGTCGCCTTCCTGGCCTCCGACGACAGCCGCTACATCACCGGACACCGGCTCGACGTCTCGGGCGGAACGACCATGTAGACCCACGCCACCGCGCGACCCCACGCTCGTCTGCTCGCTCGGCTCGGCGAGCAGGCGAGCGCCCATCGTCGTCCCGATGCCCGCGCTCGCTGCGCTGCCCACCCTGCGCCGTTCCGGGCCGCCCTACATGAGTTGGAAGACGCCTGCCCGGTCAGCTGATTCGAGTGACAACCAAGATCATCAAGGCCAGTGAGGTCAGCCCGTAGATGAGTGCAGCCACTCTCCTCCTCCAGATCAGCGACAGCAGGCATACAAGAGGCGGGACTCCGAGGCCGAGAAACACCATGGCATGACCTGCCACTTGGGAGAGCTCCTTGTTCTTGGCCGGTGCGCCGATGAGGGCGAAGCCGTAGCTGAACCAGATCACTCCGAGAACAGGTGTGCCCACAAGCCACAGCATCGTGAGCGACAGAAGTGCCCCGTCACCCTTGGTGCGTGGGCGCTCTGGCACCTTGATCGGATCCGTCACGACAGTCTGACGACGAGGGCGACTAACGAGTTCGGCGACTGGCCTATCCGAGCCCCGCGCGGGCTCCAGGCCACCGGTCTGCACGGTCAGGGAACGTGCGGTCCACTCGGCCCCGAATCCGGCGCCAGCAGGCGCGGTCGTGGGCACGAGCATGTAGCGCAGGAACCGGACGAGGTCATCGAGGACGGTGAAGACGCCCGCGATGCCGCAGACGCCTCAGCAGGCGGGCGGAGAAGTCGTACGCGATGCCCTTGAGGTGGGTGTCGATGTCTCGGTGTCAGGAGCCGTTATCGGTCAGGATGCGGTCGGCGGCCCGGGCAGTAGGTGAGGCCTCTTCGAGGTCATGGCGTCGTCAGGCTCCGGCACGCTTGCATGGCAGCGCCCCTCATCGCCATGGACTGGTGCCGTGACGATGAGGGGGTTGTGCTGACTGCCGCCCTCAGCTCTCCTGGCCACCGACGGGAATGAAGTTGGCGTACTCCTCGATGCGCTTGATCTTTCCGGTGTCGTCATAGCCGAAGTAGACGGCGGCGTGGACTTCGCCGCGCATGCCGCTGGTGGTGGCGACGTGGACCACATGCTGCTGGAGGACTTCGCCCGGCTGGGAGAGCTGGCGCAGGATGTCGTAGCGCATCGACTCGATGGATTCGATCTGCCCCTCCATCCCGGCGATGTTCTCCTCGATGGACTGCTCGCCCTTGCCGTCGTTGTGCCAGACGGTGGCCGTCTGGGTGCACAGGGCGCGGGCCGTCTTCCAGTCGCGGTTCTCCAGTGCGCGGAGGTAGGTGACGGCCTTGTTCTTCAGGTCCTGGCTCATGTGGGTGTTCCTTCGTTACACGGTGATGGGTTCCGGCAGGGGTGGGGCGTATCAGCTCTGGTCGGCGGCGGCGTGGATCAGGGCGCGCTCGCCGACCTCGATGCGCATCGGCAGGTGGTTGCCGGGCGGCGAGAGCGGACATACGAAGACGTCCGGGTTCAGGTGGTGGTGGGAGAGTGTGGCCTTGTTGAAGTCGACCGGCAGGGTGCTGCCGGGCTCCAGCAGCGGCAGCACCAGCCAGCGGCCGATCTGCGGCGTCGAATCGCCGTTCGTCTCGTCGGTGAAGATCACCAGGCGCTGGCCGGGGAAGTCCTGGAGGACGGCCAGGACGTATTCGGTGCCGTTGATGGTCACGGCCAGGTCGACCGGGGCCAGAATGGCCTCGGTGCTGCGTGGGCTCGTCAGCCGCGGCACCTCGATGCGGCGCCCTTCCGGGGCTGCCCGGTACTGGCCTTCGAAGACCCAGGCGGGATCGTAGGGGAAGGTGTCGATGCCGGTGAGGCCGGTGCGCTCGACGCGGCCTTGGTCCATGACGACCAGGCCGTAGGAGCCGTCCGCGCCGCCGGCGAAGCCGACCCGGTTGTCGGGGAATTCCAGGGAGCTGCCGGAAGGGACGGGGCTCGTTCCGTCGACCAGGCTGCCGGCTACCTGCACGCCGTCGGTGGCCTGGGCCGTCACGGTCAGGTCTCCTGCTGCGGTGGTGCGCCATTGGCCGGGGATGCCAGGAAGTGCATGAGGGCCCGGGGTGGTGATCTTGGCGTTGGCGACGACCTTGGCTTTGCCGTTCGCTCCGGCGATCTCTTCCCACCGGCCCTGGCGCCAGGCTTCGTAGTCCGCGGGGGTCTGCGGTGCGGTCATGTGGATGCTCCCGTTCCTCTCCGCCGCGCCATGGAGGTCGCGGCGATAGCGCTGGGCGAGGCGTGCGCGGGCGTGATCGCTCGGCCCAGCGCAGCGCACGCCCGCCCATACGCAGGCGGTGGTTTCGGTTGAGGCAAGCCATTCGGATGTTGGTCTGCGCGGCGGGCAAACCTGGGGGCGCCGGGGCGTCACGCGCGGCGGGCGGCCCAGACGGTGCGCTCGGTCCGTACGGCGAGATCGTCGCGGCGCAGGATGCTGTTCGGGCTGTCGGCGTCGAGGAGTTCGTCGAGTGCGGCCAGGTCCTCGGGGCTGAGCGCGGGTGCGGCGACGCCGCGGATGCGCTGCAGGCTGCCGTGGGCGTAGCGCCCGATGGCTTCGCTGCGCTCGCCTGCGATGTTGACGGTGATGGTGCGTTCTTCTTCGACGGTGAACCCGGCGGCGGTGAGCATCGGGCCCCAGTCGGCGCCGCGGTGCGGGACGTGCTCGGTGTGGAAGCTGTCGGTCGCGGCATGGGCGCGCTCCTCGAGACCGGGCCGGTCCCCGGGAGCGTCCGCGGGCAGGAAGCGGGGGAAGCCCGCGAGCTCGACGACGGCGAACAGGCCCCCGGGGGCGAGTAGCTCGTGGACGCTCCGGAGGGCGCGGTCGGGGTCGGCCATGTGGTGCATCGAGGCCGAGGCCCACACCAGGTCCGGTGTGCCGAGGTCGGGCCAGTGGTTGCTGTCGAGGTCGGCCTGCACGGTCCGTACGCGCCCCTCAACACCGCGGGCGGATGCCTTCTTACGCAGGAGTTGGAGGTGCCCGGCCGAGGTGTCGACAGCGGTGACGTGCGCGTCGGGGAAGCGCGCGAGGAGCGCGAAGGTGCCCGCTCCCGTGCCGCAGCCCAGGTCCACGATCTGGCTCGGCTCGCTCTTCAGCGGGAGCCAGGCGGTGATGGACGCTGTGTGCTCGGCGAGCACCTCGGCATCCAGGTCGAGGATCTCCGCCTGGCCTGCATCACCATGCTCCTGGTGGCCGCCATGGCCGTGGTCGGGGTGGTGGCCGCCTTCGGCATGGTGGAAGGTGTGCTGGTGCGCTTGGGTCATGGCAACACCGTAAGCACGTCATGCGCCAACCGCAAGTCTTCTTGCTAAACGCGCAAGAAGGTGGCTTGGTGTGCTGCCCGGCGCGCAAGGTCGCCAGGCGGAGCGGGGCCTCCGGCGCGGCCGACGCGCTCTATTCGCGGAGGCCCTGCGCACCTCCGCAGTCGTCTTCGGCGCCGTCGGCGCCGGCGTCTTTCTGGTGGCCGCGGCGGGCGTCGCGGTCGAAGATCCCCATGATCTCGCACGGCCCGCCCTCGGCGCCGATGGCGTGCGGCATCATGGTGGGGAACTCTGCGGCCTGGTTGGTCTCGATGCGAAAGCGCCGATGGCCGAGCATGAGGATGGCGGTGCCGGACAACACCACCAGCCATTCACGGCCGGGGTGGGCGCGCATGCGGGCGGGATTATCGGGTGGCGGGTCGGTCATCCGCTGACGCATCACGCTCATGCCGGGGTCGCCCTTGATGGGCCAGCGCATCAGGCCGTGAGTGCCGTCGATCATCGGGCTGATGACAACGTCGTCGGTGGCGTTCTCCACGAGCTGGTCCAAGGTGGTGTCCAGTGCGCGGGCGAGAGTGACGAGCTGGTCCAGGGCGAGACGACGCTGGCCGTTCTCGATGCGGCTCAGTGAGGACTGGCTGAGGTTGGCGCGGGTGGCCAGTTCCTCCAGTGACCAGTCCTGCGCGACGCGCAGCGCGCGGATCCGTTTGCGTACGAGGCTGTCCAGCTGCCCATCTTCTTGCGTCATGAGCAACATGCTATGCCTTTGATGCAACGCGAGGTTAATGTCGACTACAGACGGTCCAGCACGGGGGGCCAGGTACGACGAAAGGACGCGACATGTCTGCGCAGACTTCCCGCTACGAGAGCGACGCACTGCCCACCGCGACCGTGGATGTCGTGATGATCGACAGCGGCACCCCGCGCAACCCCCCGCCGCTGCCGTGCACGGCTTCATCGTCCTGGACGGTACCCCGTCGCCCGAGATCCTCAAGTGCGGACGCCGGCAGGTACGCCAGTACGGCGGCCAGATCGTCTTCGGTGAGGTCGTCTCGGCCGCACCCGCCGCCCCCTTAGCGGACGGCGGCCTGCGGTTCACCGTCACCCTGGCCGACGGCCGCACGCTGACGGCGCGCCGGGTACTGGTGGCCACCGGCCTGCGAGACGTGCTGCCCGAAGTGTCCGGCCTGGCCGAGCACCGGGGCCACACCTCACGTACTTCACCCGCGGCACCGACCTGGACTCCGTGTCCTGCGCCCGATCCGCCGCACGCAACATCCGCATCGTCGAGACCGACGTCAAGGAAGTCGTCAACGATGACGGCGGCGCTCTCGCAGGCGTCCACCTGACCGACGGCGCCTTCGTGGAGCGGCGGGTCCTGGCTGTGGCCACGCAGATGCAGGCCCGCACCGAGGGCCTGGAGGGGCTGAAGCTGCCGAGGGAGGACCTGCCCGACAACATGGGCCGCCGCTTCGCCTCCGCCATGGCCGGAACCACCGAGATCCCGGGCGTGTGGGTGGCCGGCAACGCCACCGACCTCACCGCGACACAGAAGACCACCGGCTGACACGTAAGCCCCGCTGCTGAAGAACCGCACGACCGCCATCCAGCGGTCCGCGCGGCGAGCAAGTCCCTATCTCACGAACCTGGCGACCGGTCCTGTCCCGGCGCTGGTTCTGCATGCCCTTTTGGGAAGGAAATCATGAGTACCAATCAGCCTCCTCAGGCGGCGGACACGACAGTAAGCGGTGGGGGAGCGCCGGATGCACGTCAACTGCGCGCGATCCTGATCACCGTCTCGATCGCGCTGATGGCCGTCATCGCCTCGGTGTCAGGGCTGAACGTCGCCCAGACCCACATGGCCGTCGAGTTCGACGCCTCGCAGACCACCGTCCTGTGGATCATCAATATCTACACCCTCGCCCTGGCCGCGCTTCTGCTGCCGCTGGGCGCGATCGGTGATCGCCTTGGCCGCAAGCCCATGCTGATCACCGGGCTGGTCGTCTTCGGTGCCGCCGGCGTCGTCGCAGGACTCGCCCCGTCGGCCGGGGTGATGATCGCCGCCCGCGTGGCGGCCGGTATCAGCGCCGCGATGATCATGCCGATCACGCTGGCCGTCATCACCTCCACCTTCCCTGAGGAGGAGCGGGGCAAGGCGATCGGTGTGTGGACCGGTGTCGCCGGAGGCGGCGGCATCCTGGGCATGTTCCTCTCCGCCCTGCTGGTCGACGTCGCCGACTGGCGCTGGCTGTTCGTGCTGCCCGTGGTCCTGGTCGTCGTCGCGCTGGCGATGACACTGAAGTCGGTACCCAACTCCCGCGAACGCTCCCTCCATACCTTCGACACCATCGGCGCGCTGATCTCCACCATCGCCGTGATCGGTCTCATCTTCGTCCTGCAGGAAGGCCCTGAGCGCGGCTGGACCGCCCCCATCACCCTGATCAGCCTGGCCGTCGGCGTCGTCGCCGCCATCGCGTTCGTGGCCTGGGAGCTGCACCGCCGCGACGCCGCGCTGCTGGACGTACGCCTCTTCCGTGAGCGCGCTCTGGCCGGCGGCTCGATCACCCTGCTCGTCGTCTTCGGCGTCCAGGCCGGCATCGCCGTCGTCCTCTTCCCGTTCTTCCAGGCCGTACTCGGCTGGTCCGGGCTGCTGTCCACCGTGGCGATGATGCCGATGGCCGTCATGATGATGATGACCTCGAACCTGGCTGCGAAGATGGCCGCCAAGATCGGCGCCCGCTCCACCATGACCGTGGGCGTCGCCGTGGCCACGCTCGGCCTGGCCCTGATGGCGCTGTTCGTGTCCGTCGACGGCGGCTACCTGTCCATCCTGGCCGGCATGCTCGCCATGGGCATCGGCATGGGCCTGTCGATGACACCCTCCACCGAGGCCATCACCAGCTCACTGCCCCGCGCCAAGCAGGGCGTCGCCTCCGCGCTCAACGACGTCACCCGCGAGTTCGGCACCGCCCTGGGCGTCGCCATGCTCGGCGCGCTCCTGGCCAACGGCTACCGCAGCGCCATCGACGACAAGCTCGACGGCATCCCGGGCGAGGCCGCGGACACCGCACGCGAAGGCATCGCCAACGCCATCGAGGTCGCGCCCAAGACCGGCAGCCACGCCCAAGACCTGATCCACGCGGCACAGCAGTCCTTTGTCGACGGCTGGCAGCAGGCCATGTGGATCGGCGCCGCCGTCATGGCCGCCCTGCTCGTCCACGTCGTCCTGCGCGGCCCGAAGAGCACCGCACCCCTCCGGCCCGACGACGAGGCAGCCCCGGAGGCCGGGGCCGCGGAAAGCGTCGCTGCCCGCTGACCTCGCAGGACCTGCCTTGCCGACGGCGTACGAACGCGACAGCTGGCCATCGGGCACACCGCGACCTCGAAGTGTGCACGACGGCCCACAGCTCCCAGGCACAGCCCAATACCCCCAGCACAAGCAGGAATGGCACTCATGAGGACCATCGAGCTGACCGCCGACAACTTCAACGAGGTCATCTCCAGAAACGACCTTGTGATCAACGATTTCTGGGCCGAGTGGTGTGTGTCCGGTGCCAGAAGTGATGCAGAGGGTCTGACTTGGTCTGAGCTTCCCCCCGCAGCACGGACAGGACCGTGAAACGGTCCTGTGAGCGCCCGCCGCGGCATCCAACACGCCTCCAGGCTGGGCAAACACAACTGAGAAATTGAAGTTCGTCACGATCCGACATTTCAGATGCACGCCGTCGGGTTCGGCGCGCTGCACCCGGGTGCCCGGACCCCATCAGGCCGTTTCACCCGATCACCCTCATGCGCACCGAACCCGACGGCCGGAGTCAGCTACGCAGGGTCCACCGCTGGTTGGCCTGTCCGTTGCAGGACCACAGGATGAGTTTCGTGCCGTTGGCGGTGCCCTGGTCGTAGGCGTCGAGGCACAGGCCGGACTGCACGCCGCTGATGGTGCCGTTGCTGTTCACGTTCCACTGCTGGTTGGTCTGGCCGTTGCAGTCCCAGATGATCACTTGAGTGCCGTTGGCGGTGCCATGCCCGTAGGCGTCCAGGCACTTGTTGCCGTACACCTGCAACTGCTTGCCCGAGGTGTAGGTCCAGCGCTGCATGGTGCCGCCCCAGCATTCCCACAGCTGCACCTGGGTGCCGTTGGTGGTGCTGCCGTTCGGCACATCAGCGCACCGGCCGGACTGGCCGCCCACGATCTGGACGTTCTGCTGCGGGTCGCCGCCGCCCGCCGGCGCGTAGCCGGCGGCGGCGATGTTGGCCTGTACGGCGTCCTCGGTGGCGGCGCTCGGGTAGCCGGAGGTCAACACGCCCTCGTAGAAGGTGCCTCGACCGGAGACGCTGTTGTCACCGCCGATGCCGAGCAGGATGGCGCCTTCCTTCTTCATCGGGTGGTAGCCGTTGGGGCGCCGTCCGTCGAAATAGGTCGTCAGGCCGCCCGACTGCGCGTTGCCGCCCCGGATCGCCCAGTGGTTCGGCTCGCCCTTGACAATGGCGGTGACGAAGCGGTGGTTGATGGCGGCGAGGTTGTTGTAGCCCGGGTTCACGCCGGAGAAGAGTCCCCACTCCAGGTCGGCCATGATCCAGGGACCAGCCCCGGCCCCGTAGCCCCACTGCTTGTCGGCGCCGAAGTAGACGGTCTCCATGATGGCGGGGGAGTCGGCTATGCCATCCGTCTGCGCGTTGCCGTAGTCGAAGCAGCACCACTGGTTGTAGTGCGTGCCGTCGACGACGGCGTAGATGCCCTCGGGCTCATCACCCTTGGCGACGCCATTGGTGTTGTTGTTGCGGTAGCCGGTACCGGGCTCCACGCGGACACCGTACGCCTTCTGCCCGCCGATGGTGATCGGGGCCGCCTTCGCGTCGGCGAGATTGTCCCATCCGCCCGGAGCGGGGCCCTTCCAGTAGCCGGGCGGCGCCTGGGTGAGGCGGTTGTTGCGGCCGGACTGGTCATAGATGACGCTGATGACGCAGGTCGTGTTGGCGCAGAACGAGTCCTGGGTGGCGGCGTTGACGACTCCGCCCGGGCTGAGGACGCCGATGTCGCGCGTGGTGTTGTCCGACGCGCGCCTGACCTGGTACAGCGGGCCGTTGTAGGCGCCGTACAGAGCACGGGTCGTGCTGTGCGCCGCCACGCACGGCGTCCCGCCCGCGGCGTAGATGTCACACGGCTGCGACGTCGCCGCCTGGGCCGTTGTGCCACCGCCGACCAGGCAGGAGGTGGCGAGCAGCGCGCCCGCCCCGGCCGCGAGCGCCTTTCTCAGGCTCCCGGAAAGCATCATGCATTCCTTTCTCAATCACGAATCATGAGCGGGTGCCGATACGGCAGGTTGAGTCATGCGTATGTTAGCGCTAACATTAATTGCCTTCGAGACTGATTCGCGGGGTGACAGTGGTGTGGAGTTAATTCATTGAAGGGCCGGACGTCAAGAACGTGGATCACGTGTCTCGGAGGCCGCGGGTGCCGTCGACGCGCCACCTGGGCTCTTCCCGTGACACGTTCGCACCGCTGCGATGAGATGTCGTGAAACTTTCCTCCCCGCGTCCGCCGAGTGGTGAGGCGTCACCCGCCTCGCCGGACTGTCAACGACGTTCCACCAGGCAGGAGTGTGTCCAGTCTTCTTGGTACAGTCCCCAGGAATCCGCTCGAAAACGATCATCTGGGATCACACCGGGGATTCAGGCTGAGATAGCCGGCGCGAGTGCGTTTGGGTGATGCCGGCACTGATTAGCTGACGGTCCACTTCTGTGAATTGCCGCCGTCGCACATGCGGAGGTTGACCGCGGTGCCGTTAGTGGTGGCGTCGTTGTTCAGGTCGAGGCAGAGACCGCTGCCGCTGCCGCTGGTGAGGGTGCCGTCGGTGTTGAGGTTCCATTGCTGGTTGCTGCCGCCGGAACAGCTCCAGAGTTGCACCCTGGTTCCGGGGGTCGCGCCCGTGGGTTCGTCCAGGCATTTGCCGACGAGCTGCAGCTGACCGCCGGTGCGGGTGAACTGCTGGTTGACGAGGGTGTTGCAGTCGTAGATCTGCAGTTGGGTGCCGTTGGCGCCGGCGCCGTTCGGGGTGTCGATGCACCGGTTGGCGAGCTGGCTGCGCAGCCGGAAGGTCCCGGGCGGCGGTGTCGTGTCGAAAGTGATGTTCGAGACGTAGGCGTTGATGTTCCAGCTCGCGTCCGGATCGGTTCGACTGGTGATCGGGTTGCCCTGGACGGTGAAGTTGCTGAAGTGCACGCCGCTGATGTTCACGGATGAGGAACGTCCGTGCAGGTTGATGACCTTCTTGACGTCCGAGGCGACGTTCGTGAAGTAGGCGTCCCGGATCGTCGAGGTGTTCTTCGCCGTTCTCCATGTCGGCGGACGGTCTTCGGCCAGGTCGACCAGGCTGTCGGTGTTCTCCACTCGGATGTCTTCCCACCTGGTGTTCGAGACGACGGCCGTGTCGTAGGCATCGATCACCATCGCCCGTCCAGCCTTCACCACGTCGATGTCACGGAAGGTGACGCCGTCCATCGAGGTTCCTTGGGTTTTGGTCCCGATCTTCGCGCAGGCCGAATTGCTGTAGCAGACGACATGCTCGTGGACGACGTTCCTGGTGTTGATCGCGCCTGCGGTGTCGTACTCGTTCTTGGTCGCCATGTTGTCGTCGCCCGTGTAGAGGAAGGCATTGGACAGCAGGCCGTTGGTCGACTCGTCGAAATCCACGCCGTCGGTGTTGTTGTACGTCGTCGTGGTGGGCCGAACGTTGATCACCTTGTAGTTTTTGATGGTGACCTTGTCGCTGCGGTAGACGAGCGTGTTCCAGTAGCTGGGGTCTCGGACGGTGAGGCCGTCGACCAGGATGTCGGAGCTCTGCTCGATCTTCAGAAGGTTCAGGTTCATGCCCTGCGCCCGCAGGGACTTTCCGTTCCCGTCGATGACACCGGGGCCCAGCAGCTTCGCATTGCTCACCTGGTACACCCGGACGGTCGCGTGCTGGGTGCCTTCGATGTTCACACCGCCGCCGCCGGTGTTGAAGTCTCCCGGCCTGTTCGAGCCGTAGAGGATGGCGCCGGCCGCCAGATACAGGGTCATGTTGCTCTTCATCCAGAGCTCACCGACCTGATACCTGCCGGGCGGGACGTACAGGATGTTCCGGGTCGCTCCGGACGCGGCGTTGATCGCGTTTTGGATCTTGGTGGTGACGAGCGTCGCCCCCGTGTTGTCGACCCCGTAATCGGCCAGGTTCTTGACGTTGGCGTCCCCCGGCAGGGGCGGGCTCGACTCGGGCGCGTCGATGAGAATGAACAGCAGTTCCTTGGAGTCGAACTGGACGATCAAGTAGTTGGGGCCGCTGTCGAAAGTGATCGTGTTGCCGCTTCTGGTGACCGCCAGCTTCCGGCTCTTCGGGCTGACGGTGTACGAGCTGAAGCTCTGAGCGACGGTGACCGAGAACGTGGCCGTGCCCGCTCCCGCCATCGAGCAGTGCGCGTAATGCACCTGCATCTCGGGGGCGAACTTGGTCATCTTCTCGACGAACAGCGGCGCGCCGTCCGCCGCGACGGTGTAGAGGGGGCTTTTCGTGGCGCCGGGCAGGGTGGGATCCGCGACGCAGCCGCCGGCTGCCCGACCGACCGAGCTGTCCCCGGCCGCGCCGGTCGCCGCAGTCGCGCCGTACACCGGCGCCACCAGGGCGTTCGTCCCGACGCCGCCGCCAACGGCGAGGAGTGCGACAGCCAATAACTTCGCAAGTAACTTCGCAAGAGGTGTGATTCTCATGAGGGGTCCGTCCTGTCGGGAATCCCTTGCGGGGGCCAGTGCCAGCGGCAGTGATCGTGGGTGCGGGCTGGGATCCCAGATCGTGCCGCGGACAATCTTCGATGGTGGGCGGAATGGTGGTGTAAAGGGCTGCGTCTACCTGCCCGATACGTGAGAACGGGGCCGGCTGATGGAGCTGCAGGCGTACGACCCTGCGGGAACTGGCGGGCCGTTCACCCTCGTTGAGGAGATCGATCAGAAGTTCGATGCCGGCCCGGCCGCATTGATCCTTCGACTGGTCAGCGCGGCGACAGGGACGCCACCTGCGAAGGTGGGCGACGCGCTACCGGCTTCGACCAGCTCAAGGCCCGGCCGTCTACAAGCCGTGGACCGTCGTCGCCATCGTCCGCGGGTGCCTCTTACGGGGGCGGATGCGTGTTCCATGGCGGCTTCGCCTCCAGAGGAGTGGCTTGGGAACGCCGAAGTGTGAAACGCAACTGAAATCGGTTCCAAACATCGACCGAGGTCCTCACCATGTCAAGGCCCAAAGTTTGAGGAGTGTCCGCCGGGCGTCCCGGCTGTTGCTTGACAGCAAAAGGGAAACGGTTCCAGAATGAGTCTGGTGTGGCATACGACGTGCCGGCGAATCCAGAGGAACCTGTCGTGACGGATGAACCTGTCGTGACGGTGACGATCAAGGACGTGGCGCGGCTGGCGGGTGTGTCACCCGCCTCGGTGTCCCGCGCGCTGGCTGACCCCGGCCAGGTGCGCCCCGGCACGCGCGAGCGCGTCCATCGGGCCGCGGCAGCCTTGGGTTACCACCCCAACCAGGCCGCGCGCGCCCTGACCACGGGCCGGACCCGGACGATCGGACTCGTGGTGCCCGACATCACCAACCCGATCTTCTCCTCCATCTTCCAGGCCGTGCAGCACCGGGCCCGGGAAAGCGGCTACTCCGTCCTGCTGGCCGATACCGGGGAGGACCCAGCGACCGAGGTCGACCTCGTGCGCACCCTGGCCAAGCAGGTCGACGGGTTCCTGCTGTGCTCACCCCGCGCCGCCCAGGAGGACCTGGATCCCTTCCTGCGGACAACCGCGGTCGTCACGATCAACCACAGGGGCAGGCAGGTTCCCAGCGTCACCTCCGACAACACCGACGGCGCCCGGCAGGTGGCCGAGCATCTCCTGGCCCTCGGCCACCGACGCCTCGCCTACGTCGCCGGACCCGCCGCCTCCTCCGACAACCGCGAACGGCTCCGCGGCCTGCGCGCCGCCGTCGCCGCCGCAGGCGCCGAGCTGACCGACTTCAGCGCCGTGTCACCCACCTACGACGGCGGCACCGCTGTGGCCGATCTGGTGCTCGCCACCTCAGCGACCGCGGTGATCGCCTTCAATGACGTCATCGCACTCGGACTGCTCAACCGCTTCACCGCCCGGGGCATCGGGGTTCCCCAACAGATCAGCCTCGTCGGATTCGACGACATCCCCTTCGCCGCCATGGCCAACCCGCCGCTGACCAGCGTCGCCGTGGCCAAGCAGCAGATCGGGCGGACCGCGGTCGACTTCTTGCTGGATCTACTCGGCGGACGTCAACGCCCCAGCCGATCCCGGCTGATGCTGCCCACCCACCTCATCGTGCGCGGCTCGACCGGCCCAGCACCTGCAACATCCGCAGGCTGACTCCAGGACCCACCGTGCGAGCGATCCGGAGCACCGCAGGCCCGTGCGCGTATGGCATGGCGAAACATCGAACGGATCGATGTTGTCAACAGCCGCGTCCCCAGCAAACGTTCCATCGTCGGGCCTGGAGGGATTCGCGTTCATCAAGGTGATGGGCAATGCATCGGTGTGGTGGGTTGGGGTGAGTATGAGGTTTCATCTGAAGTTCCGGGTTGGCTGTGGTCTCATGTGTCGCGGATTCCGATCGACCCGACAACAGGGCTGCAGCGGGTGAGCATTCCTCTCGGCGTCGTTGACCCGCTGTGGATGGAGGGGCCGATGGGAACCGAGATCCGCCACCGCAGGGCTGATCTGCTCCAACCGGCTGAGGTCCTTTAGCGAGACCTCTGGCCGCCACGGTGTCCAGTACTCCGGCGAGTCGGCCACGCGTGGAAACAGGACCGCGGTGGGCAACCAGTTGATGAGAACAGTCGGCCGCGAAAATCACCGTGACGCTGTCCTAACCCGCGTTAGCGCTTAGCGGTAGGCGCTTGGCCACACCAGCCGTACCTCGCTGTCGGGGCGGCCGTAGGGGCTTTTTCGGTCTTGATAGGCCCAACACCGCCAACCCACACCTGCTCATCAACCGCATCACCGCCACGACCACGGTGCCGGCCAGCGGCCAGGGCGCCTCGCTGATCCTGCACAAACAGGCCGCTACCCTCGAACGCCTGCGCATCGATCGGATCCTCGAAGGAGCCCTCGCCTGCCGAGGCGACCCCCTGCATCTCGCCTCGGTTTTTCGGCCTCGGCACCAAGACCGCCATCCGCTACGCCGACTCCGCCCGGCGGCTTCTGGTCACGGCTGCCGAGGAACAAGACCCCGCCGGTTCGGGCGAACTCAAGGGGTCGAAACAATCCATAGAACGTGAAGACCCTTCAGTTCGCGTCAGGTGCGCTGCGTGATTTCGGAGGAGTCCAGCGTGACCTGCGACTCGACAAGTTGGCCCGGACCGGGGCTCATGGTCGTCCGGACTAACTTGTCGGTTTCTGCCTCATACTGGCGGTCGCCGATGATGGCGAAACTTTGGCGGATAGATGTTCGGCACAGCAGACTCCTTCTTCCGGGAACCAGGGTTCCCCACAGATCAGCTGTCCACCAAGCCGGGCCGGCTCCAGGTAGCTCCGCGTACGGTCGCTGAGCCCTCAGCGCTTGTTGAGTCCCTGCAGCACCAGCAGCCCCGTACCGGAGTCGAGCACCAGACGGTCGCCCAGCGGCCGGTCGAGCGTGACGGTGATCGTGGCCGTCTTGCGTATCAACGGGCAAGGCTTGCCAGAGCTGGAGTCCTTCTCGTCCACGTCCACCACCACCAGCTGTTCGGTCTCGTAAGCGCGTGCCCCGTGAACGGTGTCGCAGGCGCCGCACCCATAACGGAGAAGCAGCTCGTGTGGCTGGCCGGCGACGAGGTCGAACGCCATCACCTCTTCGATATCCCCCTGTACCCGCTCGGGACGGGCAGTGACGGCCGAGGGGTCGACCGCCACGTGGACCTTCTTCTGCTCGACTCCCTCGACGGTGAACAGCCAGGCGGGCACCTGGATGGTGCCGCGGCTGGTCTCCAGCGGAACCTTGCCCAATGTGGCTCCGGTCACCCGGAGGGGCCGGCATCCCGTGGCCGGGCACTCCTGTTCGATGAGATCGGCCGGTTTCAGGAAGCCAGCAGCAGCACCAGGGGCAGGCACGCGATCACTCGTCGCACGAGACCTCCTCTCAGCGTCAACCCCCGCTTCTAGCGCGTGGGTTCGTGAACCTCATGCCAGAGCTCCGTGCCGTCCTGGCCGTAACCGACGATCTTGAAGCCTTCGGCGTACAGGTCATCGGTACGCTGCTGCGTCCCGGCGAACATCCGGAAGCCGCCGATCTTCCACGGGTCAGGCCGGGTGTCGACGCTCACCGAGGCGCCGTCTCTGAAGACCAGCGCGACGCGGACGGTCTTGGCGCCGGCGATGCCGAACCAGTGCTCCTTGTGCTCTCGCAGCTCCACCTTCATGGGCTTGCCGCCCATGTCGATCAGCGCCCGATCGGGGCCGCCTCTCGCGATCACCGCCATGCCGGGTGACAGGACGTTGAGGCCCACGGCCTGCCCATCCAGCTTCCAGATCAGATTCTTGTCGGGCGTCTCGTAGAGACCCACCTCGAGCTTTCCGGGCATCTGGACTGTAAGGCCGATCGGCTTGGCACCGGCCTCGGGCGTCGCCATCGGCCGCCGCTCGATCCGCTCGATCGTTTCGCCCTCGCCGCCCGTGAACTCGAAAGCCGTCACCGTCTTGTCCGCCGGCACGGTAACGGTCCAGATGGCCTGAGGAGCGCCCTGTGGTGTCTGAAGCGTGCCGGGGACTCGCCCGCCGTCTTTGAGCACCGCCGCGACGTGCGCGACGTTGGCTTGGGCGGTGCCGTAGTGCAGCACCTTGCCGGTCACGGGGGGTGGGAACGACTCGGTGGAGCCCTGATCGGTGACCTCCCGGCCGTCGATCGGCTCGTCGCCGCAGAACTTCGAACTCCCTCCGGACCTGGACTTGTGCTCCTGGCAGAAGACGGTGGCGCCGCTCTTCGTCCTGGCGTACCAGAACGAGACGGGTCGCTTCTCTGAGGGGTTGTCGATCGTCAGGCGCTTCCCGATGGGGGACGTGTCCCAGACCGGGTTCCCGAGTGAGGGTTCGGTGGCGACGGTGGCGAGATCGCCGCGCTCGTCGGTGCTGCGCGTGGCCATCACCGTGATCGGCGCGGCGATCGCGACGACGCAGATGCCTGCTACCAGCGCGTTCCTGCGCATCCTGCGCCGCCGCGACCGCGACACTACCTCAGTGGAGAAACTTGGCGGGGCCTGTGGCGCGCGCGTGGCGGCGTGCCCCAGCTTCGCGCGCAGACGGGATTCCAATGGGTCGGTCATTCGGGGCTCCCGTTGATCTCTGAGATGCTGGGCAGAACGGAACGGAGCTTGGCCAGGCCGAGAGAGGCGTGGCTGCGTACGGTCCCCCGGGAGATGCCGAGCACGTCGGCGATGTCCGTGTCGGACAGGTCCTCGTAGTAGCGCAGCACCAGCACGGCCCGCTGCTTGCGTGGCAGCGTGGCGAGCGCTTGCCACAGGCCCTCGTCGCTGTCGGAGGGCGGTGTGTCGAATCGAGCCGTCTCGTGCAGCGCCCAGTCCGGCCGCTCGCGCCTGCGTAACCGCCACGTGCTGATGTGCAGCCGGACCATGATCGTTTTGGTGTAGCTTTCTGGGGCCAGTTTCCGCCGCACCCGCGGCCAGGCCTGATGCAGCCGGACCAGCGCCTCCTGTGTGAGGTCCGCCGCGTCGTGCGGGTTGCCGCTGAGCAGGTAGCCGTAGCGCAGCAGGGCGTCGGCCCGTTCCGCCACGAATGCCTCGAAGCGGGGCTCGTCCTCCAATGGCCTCTGCCTTTCCTCGTTCCGTCAGGGGATAGACGGCTCGGGAGGCCGAACTGTTGAATGTCGCCGTGCAATCGACCTACCGCAAATCTTCTTGCCAGCGAAGATCACCGGCCTTGGAACAGGCACTCAGCCAGTCTTGCGCTCGCGGCCAAAGCTCGGGCGGGGCCGGTGCGCCTGGCGGGGAGTGGTCCGGACCGGCCAGGGAGCAGGGATGGTGGCGGTGGCGAGGTGATCGGAGCCGACCGGAAACGGACGGAGGTATTCGCTGAGGCAGCGAGCGTTCCTGGGGCGGTGGTTCCAGGTGTCGGCGCTGGCGTGGACGGTGCCAGCGAACAGGTCCATCGGGAGGGACCAATCTCGGATCATGACGGGGTGCAGATGGCGGTGGCAGAGGAGTCCGCGGCCGCCGTGGCGGTTGAGTGCGAACCAGTAGGCGCTGCGCTGGTTCCGGTCATGGCTGTGCTGGTTGGGCTTGGGAACGCGGGGCCGCCGAAGGTGCGCTGAGTGTTGTAGGTGTTGACGGGAAGGCTCGTGCAGATGCCCATGACCGCGCGTGAGGAGGATGTGCTGTCGGCCATCGCCGACGGTCTGTCCAACGCTGAGATCCGGCAAGCGCCTGGTGATGGCGGAAGCCACGTGAACACCCACCTGCTGCGGATCTTCGCTGAAGTCGAGGTCAACGACCGCACCTACGCAGTGGTGGTCGCCATGAACGTGGTCTGCTACGGCGCGGCTGAGAGCCGAACCCCAGAGCCGCGCCCTCGGCCCAGTCACGCACCCTGCCGACCGGAAACCCACGGTAGGAGGCGTACGAGATGCGCAGCGATCGATGGTTCCGGCAAAGGCCGACTACTTTGCGCCACGCCGTCATCGTCGTCATCGAGGCATCTGCCCGGTCGCAGAAGGGTGAGCCCAGCCCCATCATGACCGCGATGGCCCGCAAGATCACCGAGGTCTTCGACGCAGACGGCTGAGCATCAGCCGTGGCGTCGACGTGGTGCCCGTGTCCTGGGGGAGTGTCCGCAGTACCCAGGATCGTTTCTCTCGCTGGTGCCCAGTCTCCCATCGCAACTCGTCGCCGCAGGAGAGGTTCGGTTGCTCGACTGCTTCCTGTTTGGCCTGATATGCCAAACTCCACCCCATACGCTGCACAGATAGGAATGGGGCTTGTGGAGCTGCGGGACATCGAGATCTTCCTGACGCTGGCCGAGGAGCTGCACTTCGGCCGTACCGCCGAGCGGCTGCACGTCTCTGTCGCCAGGGTCAGCCAGGCGATCAAGAAGCAGGAACGAGCCATCGGTGCCGAGCTCTTCGCGAGGAACAGCCACGGCGTACGGCTGACGCAGCTCGGCGAGCAAGTGCGGGACGATCTGCGCCCGCTCAGCCAGGGCCTGGCGCAGACCATGGAGCGGGCACGGCTGGCCGCGCGCGGCAAGATCGGCACGCTCAGAGTGAGTCTGTTCCCCGGCAACGTCCAGGAACTGCGCCGCTACTGGGACACCTTCCGCGCCCGGCATCCGCAGTGGGAGCTGCGGCTGAGGATGTCGAACTACCAGGATCCGTTCGCCCAGCTACGCAACGGAGAGGCCGACATCCTGGTCGCCTGGCTGCCCGTCAACGAGCCCGACCTCACCCAGGGCCCCGTGCTCTTCTCCGAGCCGAGGGTGCTGGGCGTGGCGAACGACCACGCGCTCACCAGATGGTCCTCGATCTCCGTGGAGGTGGTCAGCGACTTCCAGCACGTGGTCATCGATTCCGCGCCCGGCGACTGGTTCGAGCAGTACGTCCCGGAGGTCACACCCCGGGGCCGCGCGATCGATCGCACCGTCAGCGTGGACAACCTGGAGGACGTGTTCATGGCCACCGTCCTGGGGGAGACCGTCACCCTCTTCCCGACCCACGTGATCCGCTACTACCCCCGCCCCGACATCGCCTACCTGCCGGTCAAGGACATGGATGTGCTGCCGTACGGGCTGGTGTGGCGTAGCGACGCGGAGAACGACATGATCCGCGCCTTCGCCCGTGTCGCCGGCGATCTGGGACCGTTGCCCGGCTGAGACCGCCCACAGCTCGTCGCGGACCTCCCGCGTGTCCTCTCCTGCGTGAAGTCTGCGGTTAACGCGGCGTTGCAGGATCCGGCGTTGCCCCGGCCGGCCCGTACCGGCAGCCTTGATTCAGGGCGAATCGCTACACGGGAGGGGAAAAGTGGTAGACAACCGCATACGGGTAGAAACGTGAACATTGTCGGCTCAACGGTCGTCTTCACAGTCGACGATCTGGCCGACTCTCGCCACTTCTTCACCGTCTATCTGGGCTTCCGCGAGGTGCTCGGCAACCCGGAGCTCAGCTGGCTGAGCCGCGACGACGCGGCCGTCGACATCCTCCTGAACCAGCGTGACCTTGAACAGCCGCACGAGCGGATCGCCCTGACGGTGGTGGCGTTCGCGGTCACCGATCTGGTCGGCGAATACGCGCGCCTGCAGGCAGCGGGCGCACCCATCACCAGGCACCTGTGGTGCAGCCCCTGGGGTGAACGGCAGCTGCGACTCACCGACCCCAACGGCATCGTCGTCGAGCTGACCGAATGGATCGTGCCCGGCGGGCATCCCGACCTCAGCTGACCGGCGGCGTCGTGTCAGCGGCGGCGTCAGTACGGCGACGGCCCGGTATCAGCGCGGTCGGCGATCGTCAGTGTTATCGCTCGTGCACATGACTTTTCGTAACAGATCTCAAGGAGCACACCATCATGTCCATCACCCTCACCGACCAGGACGCGCTCACCCTGCGCACCGCTGCCTGGGGCGCCGTTTCGCTGATGTCGGCCGCTGGTGCCGCCGGTTCGGCGCACCAGGCCGCCACCGAGGGCTCCGTCGCCCTGACCTCCGCGACCGGCCTGGTCGGGCACGTGCTGGCCAAGGCGCCCAAGGGCGTGAAGTACGGCAAGAGCGTGGCCGAGCTGGCCGACCAGGTGTTGCCGGCCCTGACCGCCTCCATGAGGCTGCTGGGGCAGCAGGACCCGGCCGAGGCCGACAACTTCCGCCGCACTGTCCTGATCGCCATCGATGCGGCCACCCAGAAAAGGCCCAGCCCCACCATGACCGAGATGGCCCGTAAGATCGGCGCAGCCCTCGACGCCGCTTCGGCCACGTCCGGGGTGAGCGCGGCGAACACCGTGGCCGGGCGGGTCCGCCCGGAGCTGCAGAAGATCATCGAGGAGATCGTGGACTCCGGTATCACCGGAATGCAGCTGCGGGTGAACGACGAGCGCGGTGAGTGGGTCGGCACCGCCGGGGTGCGCGAGCTGGGTTCGTCGGAGCGGCCGCCGGCGGATGGGCGGTTCCGGGTGGGCAGCGCCACCAAGGCGTTCGTCGCGACGCTGGTGCTGCAGTTGGTGGCCGAGGACAAGATCGGGCTGGACAGCCCGGTGGACGGTTACCTGCCCGAGTTCGGGCTGGACGAGCGGATCACCGTGCGGATGGTGCTGCAGCACACCAGCGGGATCTTCAACTTCACCGGCGAGTACTACGAGGACGGGACGTTCGCGCCGGGGATCGCGTGGTCGGGCAA